>JAUNTP010000112.1 GCA_030538585.1 Mobilicoccus sp. | reverse complement strand
CGTAGCTCAGGGGATAGAGCACCGCTCTCCTAAAGCGGGTGTCGCAGGTTCGAATCCTGCCGGGGGCACCTCAGGAACCTGCCGTTCGCCGACCGTGTTCCGCTGTGTTGACCGTGTCTGTCGCCCACAAGAGTCCGCAGAACGTCCGCAAGAGCCGCGGGGCCCGGCTGTCCCTTGCCCTCCCACCCGTGACGGTCGGGGTCCAACGGGACACTGCACCTCACTGCCGCGTCCGAGATCAGCACGGACGCCGACAGCGACACCGATGACGACAGATCGACGCTCTCGATGAGGCCCTCCCGGGCATCGGCGCTGCTCACAGCGTTGCACTGTCCACAGGCTCGCTCGATCTGTCGTCATCGGTGTCGCCCGCGGCCCGCCACGCGAGGTCGGTATGCGGGAGAACTCGGGACCTGCCGCTCTTTGCACCTGGTGGGGGCTCCGATCACGTCGCTCCTCATATCTCCGGCGCTTATCGTGGGCCCCATGACCTCTGCGGTGACCCCCTTCGCCCATCGGCTGTCACCGCCCGCCGCCCCACAGTGGACCCGTCACGAGGTGCCCTGATGGCATTGCAGGCCCTCGAGCTCACCCTCGACCAGCCGTCCGACGCGCTCGTGCGCGCCGACTGGGCTGCGCTCCTCGACGCAGGGCTGCCCTCGCAAGCGCGGTATCGCGGGGCGACCAACGCACCTCACATCACCGTCGCATCCGGCACGGCCATCGATGCGGCCGCCGAGGCGGAGGCCGCCGACCAGTTCGCGGACCTGCTTCCCGCGCGCATCGAGCTGTCCGGTGTCGTCCTCCTCGGCCGCGGGCCCTACGCCCTCGCGCGCCTGCTCACCCCCGACGCGGCACTGCTCGACGCCGCCGACCGACTACGCACCCGCATCGGCGACCCGCATTCGGCCGGGTGGATCGCCCACGTCACCCTCGCGCGGCGGTTGCCCGTCGACCTCGTCGGCGAGGCACTCGCCGTCATCGCCACCGGGACGGACGCTCCTCGCCACGTCGTCGCTACCGGTCTGCGGCGCTGGAACCCCGACACCGGCACGACGACGATGCTCACCGGTGGCTGACCCGCCCTCTGACCAGGCAGCCCTTCACCACATCTGCCACGCTGAAACTGCAGCCAGCAACAGGGGAGCTCATGCGTAGACGCATCACCGCATCAGGCCGGGCCGACATCGCGGAGGTCTGGGAGCGGTACGCCGACCTCGACCGGTGGTCGGACTGGGCACCGCAGATCCGCACCGTCGACGCCCCCGAGCGTCGCCTTCGACCGGGGCTATGCGGCATCGTCCGCGGTCCACTCGCGACGGCCGTCCCGTTCCACATCGACGCCGTCGACGAGGAGACTCCCTCGTGGACGTGGACCGTCACCATGCTCGGTGCATCCGTGCAGATGCACCACGACCTCACCGCCACCACCAAGGGCACGACGGCGGGCCTCACCCTCGACGGGCCACCACCGATCGCCCTCGGATACGGCCCCGTCGCCCGGGTCGCGCTCACCCTCCTGTGTCGGCGGTGAGGGTCAGCTCGTCTCCCGCTCGGCCCAGCGTCGACCCGCGTCACCACCCCAGGCGTCCCACGCCACACGCCCCGGCGAGGGGAACCCGTCCTCGCCTCCGTTGAAGCCCTCCGCGTCACAGTCGCCCTCGTGGCGGGCGAAGTAGGCGGCCATCTTCGTCAGGTCCTCATCGCTGACGTCGTCACCGTTCGCCAACTGATGCGCCCGATCACGGCCGGTGTCGGTGAAGTTGCGGCCCGCTTTGCCGTCCTCGATCCAGCGGACCGCCCGCTGCGCGGCCTCCTGCACACCCTTCGGGGGAGTCGCCATCAGCTCAGTCCTTCCTGGTCAGCGCCGACCCCTTGTGGGCCGCCTGCTTGCCGGTGGAGTCCGACTCGACGATGTACGCCGGATCGTCCTCACTCGCGGTGAACTGCTGCTTCGCGAACTGGAAGTCCGTCGTGCGCTTCTCCACGACTGTGCCGTGGGTCGTGCCCTGTGGGGTGTTCCACGACACCTGGTCGCCCTTGGTGAAGGTCATGACGGCATCCTCCCCCGCGCGCCCCCACCCGGCGCGGTGAGACTGATCATTACGCCTCGCGCAGCACCGCCGCTCCGACAACGATCGACCAGAGCAGCACCGGGTAGAGGGCGAGGCGCTCGATGAGCCCGAGCGGGAGCCCGGCCAGCGGTGCGAGGAGGGTGACGAGCGTGGCCACCAGGCAGAACACTGCTACCCACCGCGCCGAGCGCCGTACCCGGAGCAGCGGGCCGGGTCCCCGGTCGACCAGGAGCAAGGCCACGGGGTAGGTGAGAAACGCCGGCAGGGCGAGGATGACGTGCAGGGCGAGGTCGACGTCCACCGGCACGAGGGCTGCGGCGAGCCAGGACAGCCCGCTCACCACGAGCAGCACCGGGAACGCCGCGCGCTTCCACCCGGAGGGAGCCAACCGCCGCAGAAGCACCCCGCCGACGCCGAGCAGAACCCCTCCCAGAACCGTGGCCGCGTTCATGAGTCCGTGCAGCGGAGAGCAGACGGCCACGGGCCCCTCGGGGTAGTCGATGGTGGTGCAGGTCGTCGCCCCAAGGTCGCTGATGGTCAGGTGGACGGGGTCGTACGGCGGCTGGTCCCAGGCCAACGCGACCGGGATCTCGACGAGGATCGGGAGAAGCAACAGCACCCACGTCAGGGCGCCCCAGCGGGTCGATCGGTCCGCGATCACGGGGCCATCGTCACACGCTCCCCGGCACGGGCGCTTTCCTTCTGGCCGCGGTGGCGGGAGGCTCAGCGGTAGAACGTGAAGATCGCCGTGCCCGGGACCAGCTCGTCGGGCTCGACCACGAGCCGGTTGACGCCGACGCGCATGCTCGTGCCCTCGATGCCCTCGTCGTGGGAGACCTCTTCGAACCCGGCCTCACCTAACCACCGCCGGATGTCAGGGCCGAGGTCGGGCTCCTGCGCGCCGCGCGTCCACACGACGGTGGCTCCGGGCACACAGAACTGGCGCGACACGTGGATGAGTCGCTCGATGTCGTCGCCGGTGATGTTGCCCATGATCCCGCTCAGCAGCACGAGGTCGGCGGGGACGCCGTCGACGTAAGCGTCCGTGACCCCCGCGTCGGCCTCCACGACCCGCAGGTCGAGGTCCAACGCGTCGATGCGCTCACGCGCGACCCGGGCGTTCGTCGGGTCGAGCTCGATGAGCACCCCGGAGGTCCGAGCGCGATCCGCCGGACGCTCCTCCAGCACGCCGAGGAGATCGTGCCCCTGACCTGCGCAGGAACTCAGCACCCGCACCGGTCCCGGGGTCCGCGCGTACCAGTCGGCGATGGCGCGTTGCACCTGCCGCAGCCGCGCCGAGAGCGCCGAACCGGGGTCGTCGTAGTCCTGGTGCCATTGCACGTAGTCGCGCAGTCGCGGGTGGTCCGGGGTGCCGCCGTCGTCGCTCATTCGGCCACCGTAGATCGCAGCGCCCACCTCAGGCCGGGTTGTCGGGAGCGTCGAGGGCGTGGCGGCGCGCCAGCTCACGGACCGCGGCGCTCGGGGGCGGCGCGAGCCCCCGGTCATGACGCTGCACGAGCAGCGCCGCCGCGTGCTGCTGCGCCCGCGTCGACACCGGGCCGCGTATCGACGGCCGCGACTCCCCGTCGCCGTCGGACGGGTGCGGGGCGGCGCCCGCCACGAGGGAGGCCGTCAGGATGCGCTGGTCCTCGGCGTCGAGCAGCGCAGAGCCCTGCAACCCATCGAGCACCGACACCCCCAACGCGGCGCGAGAGGCATCGCTGTCGACGGACAATTCCGCGGCCCACCGCAGCATCTGCAGCGACTGATCGCGACGCCACTGACGCCCCGACGTGTTCGCCTGCCAGATGATGACGAGCTGAGCGATGACGACACCGACCAGCGCGATCAGCGCCGCAACGGCGACTGGGTCCATGAGCGTGACACTCCTCCCGGTACACCGGGATTCTGTCAGTCCAGCCGCTTCGACCCTGCGTTTCGGCGCTCAGGAGGTGAGGTCGGCCAGGAGGGTGCGGACGCGCGCATCGATGTCGTCGCGCACCAGCCGCATGCGTTCGGCGCCCTCGATGCCGCGCGTCGACGGCTCGTCGGTCTCCCACGTCTCGATCGGGGCGGAGCCGGGTTCCTCGATGACGGCCTCCGTGCCGATGACGACAACCCGGTCCACGGAGTCGAGCAGGGCAGAGTCGATGGCCTTGGGCGACTCCCCTGCCATGCTCGCGCCGACCTCCTCGACGCTCGCCGCCGACTCGGCGTTGAGCATCCCGCCCGGCTTCGTCCCCGCCGAATGCACCTCGACCCGGTCACCGGCGTGGTGGCGCATGAGAGCGGCGGCCATCTGGGACTTGCCGCCGTTCTTCACGCACACGAACAGGACGGAGGGCTTCACGGGTGCGGTCATGACGACTCCTGATCACGAGATGAGGCGTGGCGCTTGCGGAGGAACAGTGACACGTACACGAGGGCAACGAGCACCGGCACCTCGATGAGCGGCCCGACGACCCCCGCGAGCGCCTCACCCGAGGTAGCCCCGAACGTCGCGATGGCCACCGCGATCGCCAGCTCGAAGTTGTTGCCGGCCGCGGTGAAGGCCAGCGTCGTCGTGCGCTCGTAGCTCATTCCCTGCAGGCGCCCAACGAGGTAGCTGCCGAACCACATGCCGACGAAGTAGACGAGCAGCGGCACCGCGATCCGCGCCACGTCGAGGGGTCGCGAGGTGATCTCGTCGCCCTGCAGCGCGAAGAGCAGCACGATCGTGAAGAGCAGGCCGTAGAGCGCCCACGGGCCGATGCGCGGCAGGAAGCCCGACTCGTACGCCTCACGGCCCCACCGGCGTTCGCCGAGGACGCGAGACAGGAACCCGGCCAGCAGCGGGATGCCGAGGAAGATGAGGACGGACTTCGCGATGCTGAGCGGCGACACGTCCAGGCCGGCGGTGTCGAGCCCGAGCCAGGTGGGCAGCACGTCGAGGTAGAACCAGCCGAGCGCGGCGAACGCGACGATCTGGAAGACGGAGTTGAGGGCGACGAGCACGGCGGCGGCCTCGCGGTCGCCGCAGGCGAGGTCGTTCCAGATGATGACCATGGCGATGCACCGCGCGAGCCCCACGATGATGAGGCCGGTGCGGTACTCCGGCAGGTCGGGCAGAAAGATCCAGGCCAGCGCGAACATCAACGCCGGGCCGAGGACCCAGTTGAGCAAGAGCGATGTGATGAGTAGAGGCCGGTCGTGGGTCACGCTGCCGAGGCGGTCGTAGCGCACCTTCGCGAGCGGCGGGTACATCATGACGAGCAGGCCGATGGCGATGGGGATCGACACCCCGTCGATGGCCACCCCCGCGAGCAGGTCGGACAGTCCCGGCGCGAAGCGGCCCAGCGCGACCCCCAGCAGCATCGCGGCGATGATCCACACCGGCAGGAACCGGTCGAGCGTCGACATGCGTGCCGCGACGGCCGTCTCCGTCGGGGCAGGGCTCGGGGCTGCCATCCGGCACGCTCCTTGATGAGATGGATGTCTCATCAAGAGCCTGGCCCACTGCTTCGATACCTGTCAAGATAGGGCGATGTCCGACTCCTGCGACCACGGCACCGCTCTCGTGCGCACCGCGCCGTCGACGTTGTGCTGCAGTTTCGGTGTCACTCCGCTGGATCAGCGGCAGGCCGACGACCTCGCGCCGCTGTTCAAGGCCCTCGGTGACCCGGTGCGGTTGCGGATGGTGTCGATGATCGCGGCGGTCGACGAGTTGTGCGTCTGCGACATCACGCCCGCGTTCGACCTCAGCGGGCCGACGATCTCCCACCACCTCAAGACCCTGCGCACCGCCGGTCTCATCGACGGGGAGCGTCGCGGCACGTACGTGTACTACCGCGTGCGGCCCGAGGCGCTCGAGGCGCTGTCGAGCCTGTTGAGCCCGCCCGACTGACGGCGCCTCCCGCCGCGTCAGCGGTATGAGGTGGGCGTGGACCGGAGACGGTAAGCCACGTACAGGACCCACCACGCGGCCAAAGCCAACAGCGAGACGCGCTGGGCCAGGCCCATGATGCCGACGCCCCACTCGGCGATCTCCACGAGCGACCACGCCATCGCCACGAGGTACACGACGCCGCAGATCGTCGCGGCGCTGCGGGTCCACGACGGTGCGTCTGCGCGGCGCGCGCCGCGCTCGCTCCACCACGCCCACGCCACGGCGAGGGCCGCGAGCCCGCCCGCCAGCGAACTCGTCACCGAGTGCACCTGGTGCAGCCACGGCACCGTCCCGGCGATCTCCGCCGCGCGGCAGGCCGCGTCGAGGGTGGGGGCGCAGCTCAGCGGGGCCAGCGCGTCGAAGATCGTGAAGAGGCCGAACCCGGCGAGCAACACGAACGGGGCCACGCGGTCCCGAAGGTGCCGCATCATGAGCAGCGCCGCCGCGATGACGGCCAGCCCGGCGCCGATCTCGGTGACGCGGAACAGCATCGCGAACGGCTGACCGTCCGCGGTGAGCTCACTGACGAAACTCGTCACGGGGTCCAGCGCGTTGAGCGGGGCAGACACCAGCCACATCGAGTAGAACACCGCCCCGACCACGGCCGCAGCCATCGCCCAGCGCGCGAGCGCCACGTCGCGGCGCGACGCGGACACCGACACACTCGGCCGCTCCACGACGACGTCGGTGTTCATTGCACTCCCCCTGCCAGCCATGTCTGCCCTCCTGCCTCCACGATCGCGTGGTGCGGCAGGTCGCGGCATCGGCCGATGGGACCCAACGCATCAGCCGGAAGTCGGATCCTTCGCTGCTACGAGCCGGTCACGGCGGGGCCCCGGCGGGCAGAGGTCGTGGTGCACCGGCACGACCGGCGGGCGCAGCGCTGCCGCCGCGGCCGTGTCGGGGATCCGCGCCAGCTCGTCGACGAGCACACGCGTGGGGGCGACGAGCATGAGGCTGCGGTCCTCGGCGCCCGCGAGCACCTCGGCGACCGGCGACCACCCGGAGTGGTGCGCCTCGGTCGTCGTGTGCCCGAACGTCCCTCCGAACTCCGGGTCGGTCACGGGCAGCAGGAAGAAGCGCACGTCGAACCGCTTGGGACCGCCGATCGGGGTGATCCAGTCGTCCCACGGGATGAGGGCACCGGCGTCGATGCGGGCGCCCGTCTCCTCCTCTACCTCACGCAGGGCGGTCGCGAGCAGAGTCCGTGCGGCCACCTCGCCCCCACCAAGCAGGTCGTGCGCTGTCACCTCCCAGGCCCGCACGTGATCGGCGACGAGCTCGGCGTCGAGGTCGAGGGCAGCGCCCGCCTCGGCGTCCTCGGGGTCGACCCGGCCGCCGGGAAACACCACCGCGTTCGGCACGAAATCCATGCTCCCCACCCGGTGCTGGACGAACACCTCGAGGGAGCCGGAGTCCCCGTCGCGCACCGGCAGCACGCTCACCGCCGGAACCGGGACAGGTTCGTCGACGACCGGTCGACGCCACTCCCCGCTGCTCTGGGGTGTGAACCCCTCTCGCTCGAACCACGACGCCGCGGCGGGGTCGGGACCGACGAGGACAGCGTCGCCGCCGGCGTCGAGCACCACCCCGTACACGGCGTGCAGCAACGTCGTGCCGATCCCCACGCCGTGGGCGTCCGGATGAACGTGCAGAGCCACCAACCGCCATGGGTCGCCGGGCAGGACGTGCGCGAACCCGATGACCGGTTGACCGATGACGAGCAGCGTCCCCTCGGCGACCCGCTCCGCGCCGCTGCGCACCCCCCGCGGGGACCCACCCCGCGCCACCGCCTCGATGGCGCCCACGACGTCGAGGTCCTCCGGCTCCGCCCGCCGCACCGCGGTCACGCTCAAACTCACGCCCGGCAGCCTATCGGGGCCCGGCCCTCGACCGGGCGCAGCGACGCCCCGTGCCAGCTCAAGGGGTCCGCAAGATGCCCGACCGACGCTGCGGCTCTAGCGTGGAGACATCACCGACGACGGGAGAAGGTTGTGTCACGCCCCCGCCGCCACCTGTGGGCGGCTGCTGCCCTGGTCCTCGCCGGCTGCGCCGGGCCGGTGTCCGACGATGCCGGAGCCCCGGGCGCCCCGGCTGACGTCACCGAAGGAACTCAGGTCGTCACGGTCGACGGCACGGAGCGCACCTACCGGCTGCACCTGCCGGACGACCTCGACGAGCCGGCGCCGCTGGTGCTGCTCTTTCACGGTCTGGGCGGTGACGCCGTCGGCATCGAGCAGTACTCGGAGTGGCCTGCCGTCGCCGCCGAGCACGGTGTGGTGCTCGCCTCCCCGGACGGGATCGGTCGCAGCTTCGACGGGGGCGGCTGCTGCGGCAGCGCCGCGAGCGAGGGTGTCGACGACGTCGGCACGGCGCTCGCCGTCATCGACGACGTCGCCGAGCGCGTGTCCATCGATCCGGATCGGGTCTACGCCACCGGCTTCTCCAACGGCGGCCACATGTCCTACCGCCTCGCCTGCGAGACCGACCGGTTCGCGGCCGTCGCACCCGTGATGGGTGCCAGACTCGTCGACTGCCCGAATCCCGACGCGGCGCTGCTGCACGTCCACGGCATGGGCGACCGCTCCGTGCCCGTCGCCGGGGAGGAACGGCCCGGAGGGGTCGTCGTGCCCCCGGCGGAGGACGTCGTCGCGCAGTGGCGGGACGCCTGGGCCTGCGAGGCGCCCACCCGTGACAGCGACGACGGCGTGCATCGCACGAGTGCCTCGTGCGGGGATCGTGGGCGGGTCGACCTCGTCCTGCTCGACCGTGCCGGACACATCTGGCCGAGGGCGACCGACGGCTTCGACACCACCCGCCTGACCTGGGACTTCTTCGCCGAGCACCGCCGCTGAACCTGCGATGAATACGAGGTGATCGGCCAGGCGTAGACGTGAAGCCCGCCGTGCCTTACAACGGGTACAGGCCCCCACGGACCACCCGGAGACCCCATGCCTCGCGCGTCGACCCCGATCACCCGCCGACTGCGCGGGTTCGTCGCCGTGCTCGCGCTCATCCTCATCAGCACGTGCGCCGGCAGCATCCCGGCCTCAGGTGCCGGCATCCCCCCGGTCGTCCACCAGGTGAATGTCGGCGACGACCAGCGCTCCTACCTACTCGCCGTCCCCGACGACCTCCAGGGCCCGGCGCCGCTCGTCCTCGCCTTCCACAGCCGCGGTAGCGACGCCCAGACCTTCGCCGCGCACTCCGGGTGGGCAGCGCTCGCCGCCCAGGAGGGGTTCGTCGTCGCGTTCCCCCAAGGGGCGGGACGGAGCTTCAACGCCGGCGGCTGCTGCGGGTGGGCCCAGGAGCACGGGGTCGATGATGTCGCCGCCACCCTCACGACCATCGACGACATCAGCGCTCAGGTACCCATCGATCCCCGTCGCATCTACGCCACCGGGCTCTCCAACGGCGGGCACATGGTCTACCGGCTCGCCTGCGAGACCGACCGGTTCGCGGCGGTCGCCCCGGTCGCGGGTGGGCTGTTCGTCGACTGCAACGACGCCGCCCCCACCTCGCTGCTCCACGTCCACGGCCTCGCCGACAGCGTCGTCCCGTTCACGGGGCAGCGCCGCGCACACGTGCGCCTCCCGGCGACGCGCCGGGTGATCGACCGGTTCCGTGAACGCATGGGGTGCGAGGCGCCCGTCGACGACCGACTCGGCATCGCCCACCGCGAACGGTCACAGTGCCCCGGCGGCCGGGAGGTCACGCTCGTCACCCTGCCCGACGTGGGGCACGAGTGGCCCACGGCGATGCAGGGCTACGACACCACCGCCGCCGTCTGGGCGTTCTTCAAGAGGCACTGACCACGTCAAGAGGCACTGACCGGACTGCGCATCAGGCGTGGCGCAGGCCGGGCCGCGTGAAGAACCACGCCGCCACCACGGCGATGATCGACAGCATCATGCCGACCGCCAGCGCGGCCTCCACTCCCAGGCCGAGGGCCTGCTCCTCGCTGACGCCCGTGCGCGCGACGGCCTCCGCGCGCAGCGACATCACCGTGATGACCAGGGCCGTCGCTGCGGCCCCCGCCACCTGCTGCACGGTGCTGAGCGACGCGCTGCCGTGCTCGTTGAGGTAGGAGGGCAGCGAGCCCAGGCCCGTCGAGAACACCGGCGTGAAGATGCACGCGAGCGCCAGGCACATCGTCACGTGCAGGATGAGGAACAACCACCACGGCCCGTGGGTGGTCGACCACGCGATCGCGCCCAAGGACAGCGTGAGCACGATGGAGCCCGGCACGACGAGGGCCGCCGTCCCGACCCGGTCGTACAGGCGGCCGATGGGTGGGGCGAGCAACCCCATCGCGAGACCGCCGGGCATGAGCATGAGCCCCGCCTCCAGCGCCGTCATCCCCCGCGCCTGCTGGAAATACAAGGGCAGCAGGATCATCGTGCCCATCATCGACATGCGCGCCACCGCCAGCACGATGACCGACAGCGCGAACGCGGGGATGGTGAACACCCGCAGGTCAAGCAGCGGTTCGCTGCGCCGGACGAGGGATTTCTGGCGCCACGCGAAGATCGCCACCCCGACCACACCGACGAGCAACGCCACGACCGCAGAAGGAAGCCCGATCAGGCGTGGGCCCGTGTCGTCCCCGAGGTGGCTCAGGCCGTAGACGAGCCCCCCGAACCCGATGACCGAGAGCAGCATGCTGGGCGGATCGACCCGTCGGCGGCGACCACCGGCGGCCGCGGCGTCCGTCGTGCCGCGCGGGTTGAGCATGACCGCGCCGACCACGCCGATGAGGATCGCCAGCGGTAACACCGCTCCGAACAGCCACCGCCACGACGCGACGGCGAGGATGAGCCCCGACGTCGTCGGCCCCATCGCCGGCGCCACCGAGATCGCCAGGGAGACGTAGCCCATCACCCGGCCGCGGCTGTGCCGTGGGGTGAGGGCGATGACGCTCGACATGAGCAACGGCATCATGATCGCGTTGCCCACGGCCTGCACGACGCGCCCCACGAGGAGCACCTCGAACCCGGGGGCGAGCGCCGCGATCGCGGTGCCGGTGGCGAAGCTCGCGATCGCCGTGATGTAGGCGGCACGCCGCCCGACACGCTGCAGGAACCACCCCGTCGTCGGGATGATGACGGCCATCGTCAGCATGTAACCCGTCGACAGCCACTGTCCCGCGCGGGCGTCGATCTGCAGGGCGTCCATGAGCACCGGCAGGGCGTTCATGATGATCGTCTCGTTGAGGATGACGATGAACGCCGACACCGTCAGCACCCGCAGGACCAGCACGGTGCGTGCGTCCATCGGTTCACGCTGCTGCACCGGCATCATCCTCTGTGGTCGACAGGCCCGCTGAGCACACCCGCGCCGTGCTCAGACGTTCCAGGCTAGCCCCGAGGTCCGGCACGCAGCGACGCCGCCGCCCCAGGGAGGGCGACGGCGTCGAGGTCGTGGCGGCGGGTGGACCGCCGGCCGGATCGGTCAGGGGTAGTAGATCGGCGCGTTCGGTCCGAGGGGCAGACCCAGCAGCATCCACGCGATGAGTAGCAGCGTCCAC
>JAUNTP010000111.1:3146-11581 GCA_030538585.1 Mobilicoccus sp. | reverse complement strand
GCCGACGACGAGGCCGGGTTCGAGGGTGTGCTCGAGCGCGGCCCGCAACCGCTCATCACGCAGCAGCGGGCTCAGCCACAGGGCGGGGAGTCGACGGTCGACAGCTGCGGGGGCGGCCGCCGTGCCCAGGCCGAAGCCGACGACGAGGTGGGACACCGCGCGAACAGCGTCGAGTTCACGCGCCGACTGGTCTTCGGCCTCCTGGAGTCCGGTCTCGGCACCATTGGCCCATCGAACGAGCCGCACACTCCAGCCGTCCTCGGCGAGCAGTCCGATGGTCAGGTGGAGCACGGCCCGTTCCGCCGACATGACGCCGTCGGGCAGAACCGTGGCCACGCGCTGCGGGTCACCCTCGTGGAGGAACATGCCGCCAGCCTAGGGCGACGGGATGCGGCGCGGGCGCGGGCGAACCAGACTGGCCCCCAGGGGTGGTCACCGCACCGCCCTTCCACCCGGGCGGGTGGACGACCACGAGGAGGACGCATGAGCGATCAAGGTCAGGTTTCCGAGACGAGCGCGATGACGCCGGAGGGCGGCGCCGAGGGCACGCCGGGCACCGAGGACGGCACGCCGAGCGCCGCCGACAGCCAGCACTCCCCGCACGAGGGCGGCAAGGACTACACCCCGGCCGACGGCGAGAACGACGGCCCCGCAGAAAGCTGAACGGCGAGCGGCCGGGCGGCGCGTCGGGGTCGGCCCGGCCGCTCGGTCGGCGCCACGCTTGTATCAGGTCCTTGACACGAACGGCCGGTCTGAGAGGCTGAACGGACACGGCTTGCAGGAGCGCGCATGAGCATCTCGGTCACCATCGACCCCGACGACCCCACCCCGCCGTACGAGCAGTTGCGCCGGCAGTTGGGTGAGTACATCGCTTCAGGTGAACTCGCACCCGGCACTCGCCTCTCGCCGGTGCGACGCCTGGCGGAGGCGCTCGGCCTCGCCAACGGCACGGTGGCGCGCGCCTACCGGGAGCTTGAAGCGGGCGGGCTCGTGGCGACTCGGCGTGGCGGCGGCACGACCGTTCTCGACCAGGGCGACGTCTCATCGGCGGACCGGCTCGCCGACCTGTCGACCCGCTTCGTCGCGGATGCGCGTCGTCTGGACGTGAGCGACGACGCCATCCAGGACGCGCTCGACAAGGCCCTCCGCACCTGAGGGCCGTGTCGGCGCCACACGTCCGCCTTTCCGCCTTGCCGTGGCGCGAGAGATGGCGTGGATGTGGTCGTGATCGCGACCGAATCCACGCCGCATGTCGCGCCACGGGGTGTGGCGCGTTGACGCTCTGGTTGGCCTGGTCGGGCCGCTGCGAGATTATGGGGGCATGTCTGCATTCGGTGGCTTGGGTTCGTTCATGCGTCGGTCCGAGAAGGAGCAGCCGATCGTGGACCGTCGGCCTCGGCTCGACGGGGTTCCCGTCGACCGACTCCCGCAGATCACCCCGGAGGTCAAGCGGGGCAAGCGGCGCCGCATCACCGTCATCGGTGAGGAGGTGCTGCACACGCCGACCAGGCTGGTGGAGGAGTTCGGAACGCCGGAGCTGCGCGAGCTCATCAACGACATGTTCGCCACGAACGCCGTCGCGAGCGGTGCTGGCCTGGCCGCGACGCAGATCGGTGTCGACCTGCGCGTGTTCGTATACGACTGCCACGACGCCTACGACGTGCGGCACGTCGGCCACATCGTCAACCCCGTCGTCGAGGGCGTTCCCGCGGAGCAGGCCGGCAGCCAGACCGGCTGGGAGGGATGCCTCTCGGTGCCGGGCGGCGGGTATGACCTCACCCGCGCCAACTACGCGGTGGTCCGCGGCTTCGACCAGCGCGGCAACCCGCTGCGTATCGAGGGCACCGGCCTGCTCGCCCGCTGCCTGCTCCACGAGAGTGACCACCTCGACGGCACCCTGTACGTCGACCATCTCTCGGAGAAGGGCCGCAAGGTCGCCCTCGCCGAAATGGATCAACACAAGCAGGAGATCTGGGACGAGTGGGACGAGCGGGCCCGCGAACTCGGCAAGTAGCCCGAGCGGCCACTCTGGTCGTCGCCCGTAGGCTCGTTCGATGACCCAGGACACCTTGACGCCGATTCCCGCCGAGCATCTGCACGAGGTCACCGTCCGCATCTGGCGCGCGGCCGGGGGTGAGGAGGGCGAGGCGGGCCTGCTCGCCGACCACCTCGTCGGGGCCAACCTCGCCGGGCACGACAGCCACGGTGTCGGTCTCATCCCGGAGTACGTGCAGTACGTCCGCGAGGGCGGCCTCGTCATGGGTCGACGGCCGGAGGTCGTCCACGACACCGGGGTGGTCGTCACCCTGGAGGCCGGGCTCGGCCTCGGTCAGGTCGCCGCCCACGACGCGATGACGCTCGGCATCGAGCGGGCCGGGCGCTCCGGCGCCGCCGTGGTCGCCCTACGTCACAGCCACCACGTGGGCCGGATCGGACACTGGGCCGAACAGTGCGCCGCCGCCGGGTTCGCTTCCTTGCACCTGGTCAGCGTGCCCGGCGACCTCCTCGTCGCTCCGTTCGGCGGGAGCGATGCCCGGTTCGGCACCAACCCGTTCTGTGCCGCGTTCCCCCGCCCCGGCGCCGACCCGATCCTCGCCGACTTCGCCACCAGCCGCCTCGCCCTCGGCAAGATGCGCGTCGCGCACAACGCCGGAACCCCCGCACCGGACGGGACGATGCTCGACGCGCAGGGGCGACCCACCACCGACCCCGGCGTCATGTTCGCCGACCCCCGCGGCGCCCTGCTCACGACCGGCGAACACAAGGGGTCGGCGCTCGCGATCATCGCCGAGCTGTTCGCCGGCGCCATGGCCGGTGGTGGCGTGACCAGCGCGGACACCGCCGCGGCACGCGCGAGCATCGTCAACGCCATGTTCTCGCTCGTCATCGACCCGGCAGCCTTCGGCACGAGCGACGCGCAAGAGCAGGCCGACACGTTCCTCCGCTGGGTGGCGGCGTCACCGCCCACCGACAGCACCGAGCAGGTGCTGCTGCCCGGAGAGCCTGAGCGGCGATCCCACGAGCAGCGCACGGCCCACGGCGTCCCCGTCGACCCGACGACGTGGCAACAGATCCTCGACGCCGGTGCCTCGGTGGGGTTGGACCCCGCCGACCTCCAGCCCTGACCGGCGCGACGACACGAATGACGACAGATCGGCGACCCCCGCGAGGAACGCAACGCTCTGACCTGCGACGATGCCGTGCGCCTGACTAGGCGATGCGCTGACCTGTCGTCATCGGTGACGTCCGTCCCGCCGACGCGACGGAGGAGGACGGCAGGAGACAGCTCTTACTCGGCGAAGTCGCCGATCACCGGGTTCCACTCGGTGATGAGGGTGTCCTCGATGAAGTCGGCGTCGTTGAACGGGTCGGCGTCGAGGGTGTCGGCGACCTCCTCGATGGAGCCGGCCTCGAAGATGAGCACGGCTGCAGGCGGGTCGACGTCGACGAGGGGACCTGAGGCGCGCAACAGACCCGAATCGACGAGGTTGCCGAGGAACTCGCGGTGCTGGGGTCGCACCGAGTCGAGGTCGACGTCGGCGCGGTAGGTGTAGTTCACGACGAAGAAGGCCATGGGTGAACCGTACGCGCTCCCCCACCCGCCACGTCGCGGCGTGTGTAGGGTGGCTCGCGTCGGAGGCGCCCACGGGCGCCATGGGAACCCGGTGAGAATCCGGGACTGACGCGCAGCGGTGAGAGTGACGGCGCGGCGAGACACCACTGGGGCCACCCCCGGGAAGGTGCCGTTGTCGAGTGATCTCGAGTCCGAAGACCGGCCGACACCCGACCGTCCGACGACCCCGCGCACCGGGTCCGACCTCGAAGGATCACGCATGTCTGCGTCCCCGCTGCGGCGCTTTGCCGCACTCGCCACCCTCGGTGTCCTGCTCTCGGCCTGCGCCGACGCACCCCAGGCCGGCGCCCCCGCCACCACCACCCCGGAGACCGACGCGTTTCCGGTGACGATCTCCAACTGCGGGGTCGACGTGACGCTCGAGCAGCCTCCGAGCGCCGCGGTCACCCTCAACCAGGGGGCGACGGAGGTGGCGCTCGCGCTCGACCTCACGCCCTCCCTCGCCGGGACGGCCTACCTCGACGACGCCGTCCCCGAGCGCTGGCAGGCGGCGTATGAGCAGGTGCCCGTGCTCGCCGACGAGTACCCCTCCAAGGAGGCGTTCCTCGCCGCCGAACCGGACTTCGCATACGCCTCCTACCGCAGCGCGTTCACCGATGACGCCGTCGGTGACCGCGCCGAGCTCGCGCAGGAGGGCATCTCGACCTACCTCAGCCCGTTCGGATGCCCGGAGCATCGGGGTGAGCCCGCGACGTTCGAGCGGGTCTTCGACGAGGTGCGCGATGTCGCGGGCTTGTTCGGCCAGCCCGATCGGGGTGAGGCCTACGTCGCCGAGCAGGAGGACCTGCTGGCCGGGCTCCGTGACCGGGCCGCTGGTGACGGCCTCGACGTGTTTTGGTTCGACTCAGGGGACTCCGCCCCGCTGGCCGGTGCCGGCACCGGCGGGCCGCAGCTCATCCTCGACACCGTCGGCGCCACCAACGTGTTCGCCGACGTCGAGGGCGGCTGGGCCGAGGTGTCATGGGAGCGGGTGGTCGAGGCCGACCCCGACGTCATCGTCATCGCCGACGCCTCCTGGTCTCCGGCGCAGGACAAGATCGACCACCTGGAGAACGACCCGGTGCTGCGTGAGCTGCGCGCGGTCACCGGTCAGCGCTACGTGGTCGTGCCGTTCTCTGCCACGACCCCCGGCGCTCGACTGGTCGACGGCGCACAGGTCGTGTCCGACGGGTTGGCGGCGCTCGACCGGTGACGCGGCCTGCACTCGCCGCGCTCGCCCTGAGCGCGCTCCTGGCGCTGAGCGCCATCACCGCGCTCGGAGTGGGTGCCGCCACTGTCCCAGTCGCCGACGTCATCGGGGTGCTCGCACGGCGCCTGCACCTCATCGCCGGTGAGAACGTCACGGTGCTCGCCGATCGCATCGTGTGGCAGCTACGCCTGCCGCGGGTCGTCGCGGCCGCTGCCGTCGGCGCGGCCCTCGCCCTGTGCGGTGTGGTGCTGCAATCGCTGACGCGCAACGAGTTGGCCGACCCCTACCTCCTCGGGCTGAGCAACGGGGCGGCCGTCGGTGCCGTCACGGTGCTCGTGTTCGGGGTGGGTGTGGGGGCGGCCACGCGCGGCGTCGCCGTCGGCGTCGGGGCCTTCGTGGGGGCGCTGGCCGCCCTGGCGCTCGTGCTCGCGCTCGCTACGGGACGCTCCGGCGAACTCCCGCCGTCGCGGACCATCCTCGCGGGGGTGGCCGTCGGCCAACTCGCGGGCGCCTATACCTCGCTCGCGATCATCGTGTTCGGGGAGCGTGACGCCGCCCGCCAGGTGCTCACGTGGACCCTCGGCTCGTTCGCCGGTGTGCGGTGGCCCTCGGCCCTCGTGCTGCTCGCTCTCGCCGTCGCGACCACCGCCAGC
Source organism: Mobilicoccus sp. (assembly GCA_030538585.1). Taxonomy (GTDB): domain Bacteria; phylum Actinomycetota; class Actinomycetes; order Actinomycetales; family Dermatophilaceae; genus Mobilicoccus. The sequence continues at coordinate 6,105 of JAUNTP010000111.1, read as the reverse complement.
GTCCTGTGGTGCGCCCGCAGCCTCGACGCGTTCGCGTTCGGTGAAGTGAGCGCCCGCTCCCTCGGCGTTCCTGTGACCACCCTGCGGTGGACTCTGCTCGTCGGGTGCGCTCTGGTCACGGCAGGCACGGTCGCCGTCGTCGGCCCGATCGGGTTCGTCGGCCTCACGGTGCCTCACATCGTGCGTCTACTCGTCGGACCCGGCCACGCCGCGCTGCTGCCCCTGTCCGCCCTCACCGGCGCAGTGCTGATGCTGGCGGCGGACACCGCGGCCCGCACGGTCGCCGGCGCCCAGGAGATCCCGGTCGGGGTCGTCACCGCCGCCATCGGAGCACCGGTGCTCGTGTGGCTCCTCCGACGACAGGCGAGGCGCTCATGATCACCACACGCCACCTGACCTGGGACGCCCCCGGCGGAGCCCGCATCCTCCACGACGTCGACATGGCTCTGACCCCCGGCACCCTCACCGGCGTCGTCGGCCCCAACGGGTCGGGCAAGACGACGCTGCTGCACCTGCTGGCCGGGTTACGGCGTCCCAGCGGCGGGGAGGTGTTCTACGACGACGAACCGCTGTCGACGTGGCACCACCGAGAACGGGCTCGGCGCATCGCCCTCGTCGAACAGCACCCCGCGACCTCGCTCGACCTCACCGCCCGCGACGTGGTCGACCTCGGCCGCATTCCTCACCGCGGACGTTGGCCCGGCGCCCCCGACCCGCACGCCGAGTCCGTCGAGGAGGCCCTCGCCATCGCCGGCGTCACCGAGTTGGCCGACCGACGCTGGTCGACGATGTCCGGCGGCGAGCGACAACGCACCCACCTCGCGCGAGCTCTCGCGCAACGCCCCGAGGTGCTGCTGCTCGACGAGCCCACCAACCACCTCGACCTCTATCACCAGATCGACTTCCTCGGGCGCGTCGCCGACCTGCCCCTCACGACCGTGGCGGTCCTGCACGACCTCGACCTCGCCGCCGCGTTCTGCCTCCGTCTGGTGGTCATGTGCGACGGGAGGGTCGCCGCCGCCGGAGCGACAGCCGACGTCCTCACCCCTGAGCTCATCGACGAGGTGTTCGGCGTCCGCGCCGCCCTGCAGCGCGACGACCGCCTGCGCCTGCTCTGGTCCGACATTCGCAGGCCAACCCGCCCTAGGAGCCATCCATGATCGTGGCCGTCACCCTCACCCTCACCGACTCCGCCCTCGTGCCCGACCTTCTCACGCCGGACACCGTGCACGCCGTGGCCGGGTTGCAGGGGCCGGTCGAGCCCCTCACCGATGTGCTCGACGGCCTCGCGGCCACGGGCGATGACGTCGTCCTCGTCGGGGTGAGCGCCGCCCCGGGCGCACTCCCGACCTCCTGGCTGCGGCGGGTCGCCGGGCATTGGCTGCGACGATCCGGGCACGCCGGCACGCCGGCCATCTCGATCGCCGACCCCGTCCGGGTCACGCTGCCCGTCGACCTCGACACCGTCGCCGACCTCATCACCCGCTCGGCTGCAGGGCCGACCCGTCGCGTCACCGGCACCGAGGCTGAGTTGCGCTGCCCCACCTGGGAGGAGCCGCCCGAGCATCGCCACCACGTGCTCGTCTGCCGCGGGCCACGCTGCTCAGCCCAAGGTGGTGCCGACGTCGCCGCGGCGCTCGGCGACCTCATCGACGAGGTCGCGCACAGCACGCTCATCACCCAGACGGGATGCCTGTACCCCTGCAACCAGGCGCCCGTCGTGCGTGTCCACCCCAGCGGGCGGTGGTTCTCCCGCCTGACCCCTGACCAGGCCCCGGACGTCGTCGCCGCGCTCGGTGACGGCGCGCCTCACCCGAGCTGAGCCCGCAGGAACGCGACCACCTGCGGCCAACTGTCGGCGCGCGCTGCCGCGTTGCCCTCGACGCTGCCGCCGAGGTCGGCCAGCATGTCGCGGTGCGGGCTGTCGTCCGGCACCGGCGGGCCGACGCCGAAGTGTCCCGCGTCGTCGTAGGCAAGGAGCGTGACCTCCCCGCCGTGCGCCGCAGCCCGCTCCTCGATCGCCCGCGACATCTCGCAGGCGTGCCAGAGCGTGTCGGCCTCGCCGCAGACGAGCAGCATCGGACCCGCGGCGTTCTCCACCGGGATGACGGCCTCGGGGTGCTCATCCACCGTCGCCCACGACGCGCGGTAGAGCTCGACGAGGTCGCCGCCGCGAAAGTCCCCGCTGTAGGGCAGGTAGGGCACCGGCTCACCGCCCGCGCTCCACGTCGAGCCCATGCCGAGGAACATCCGCCAGAACTGCGCCTGGTCGAACCCCTGCCACACGACGTTCGAGGGGGTCAGGCCGACTGTCGCCGCGATATTCGGGTTCCGCGAGCCGATGAGCACGGCCGCCTCGCCGCCCTTGGACGCCCCGACGATGCCGACCCGCGCCGGGTCGTTCTCCGGGCGCTTACCCAGCCACGCGATGGCCTCGTCGAACCGCTCCAGCGGGAGGTCCTCCATGCGCCGAGCCTGGTCAGGCCCGCCCCAATACGACAACGCCATCGCCGAGATCCCCTCATCGGCCAGGGAACGAGCCATGAGGTCGGCGATCCCCGACAAGCCTCCCTCGGACCCCCCGAGAACGAGCACCGCCGGTCCGGCCTCGCTGTCGGCGGCCGGGTAGTAGTTGCCGAGCAGGTCGCCGTCGGTGACGCGCTCACCGCCCGGTGCCGGGTCGACGACCTCGATCTCCGGAGCCCACGGCGCCCACACCGCCAGCACCGTCACGACGAGTACGCACGCCACGACGACGCCCAGACACCCGATACCGATCTTCTTCACCATCACTGATTCCCCTCGTCCGGACCGTCACTGCCCTCACGATGGCCTCGGCGCGGCGGTGGGTCCCGTCTAACGCGTCACCTCCTTCCCCTGACATCTGTCACCGGTGAGGCCCAGAACCCGTTGGTTGAGCAGCGCGCGCAGCGAGTGTCGCGAAACCATGGTGAGGTCA
>JAUNTP010000111.1:0-3046 GCA_030538585.1 Mobilicoccus sp. | reverse complement strand
AACCCGTTGGTTGAGCAGCGCGCGCAGCGAGTGTCGCGAAACCATGGTGAGGTCACTTTGAAAGTCGCGATGGTCTCGAGACGTCGCTTCGCTCCTCCTCGACCAACGGTAGTGGCCAGCGGGGTCCGCCCTGCTCGCTCTTCGTTCAGGCGCTGCTCTTAGACAGTTCGGTGAGCTTCTCGACGACCTGGTCACCGCTCCAACTGGAGACGGCGAGGCTGCGGCGCAGGGTGAGCAACGGGCGGTCGGGGTCGAGGGGCTTCTCGTCCAACTGGAACGCCGTCGTATAGCCGGCCTCGTCCAGGGGCGGCAGCGCGGCGGTGTTCCAGGCGCCGTACGGGTAGGCGAACGTGTCGACCGCCTGCCCAGACAGCTCCTGCAACGTGGCCCGAGACTCGACGAACTGGGTCGTGAAGTCATCCCCCGCGTACTTGCGCACGTCGTGGTGGTCCCACGTGTGCGAGCCGATGACGATGCCCTCATCCGCCATCTCCCGGACCTGCTCCTTGGTGGTCCACCCCGAGTTGCCGATGACGACGGTCATGATGAACCACGTCCCCTTCATCCCCCGGTCGATGAGGGCAGGCAGGGCGGCGCCGGGCTGGTTGTCCTTACCGTCGTCGAAGGTGAGGAGCACCGGCTTGTCGGGCAGCGGCGTTCCCATCGTCAGGTACGCCTCGTAGTCGGCCGGGTCGATGGTCGTGAACCCGGCGTCCTTCATCGCGTCGATTTGCTCGTGGTAGCGCGCGGGTTCGATGACGAGCAGTTGCCGGTTGTACTCGGTGTCCCCCGACTCGTACGGCCGCACCTGGTGGTAGCAGAGCACCGGAACCGACGCGGCCGCGATGATCTCGCTGTTGCTCGCCCGGGTGGGGGTGGGAGTGGGCGTCGGCGAGGGGGGCGGGGTCGACTCAGGTGTCGTCGGCGGCGCGGGCGGGCCGGACGTCGGGACCGGGGCGCCGCTGGTCTCCATGGCCCCGCAGCCCGCCACCAGCCCTGCCGCGCCGACGAGACCCAACCCCAGCGCCGCGCGACGGGTGAGCATGCCGGTGGTGTTCATGTGGCCCCCTGGGGTCGGCGACAGCGTTCAGCGCCAGGCGAATTGGCTAAGAGTGGGGGTGCGCGCGCGTGCGCGCGGCACCGCTGTGCACGCTATGCCCTCAGGGCGCTCGTCTCCACCAGCGGTGTTCCTGGACCTCGTCAGGGTTTCCCAGAGAAACGGTCGTGAGGACGTCATGCCGGGTGGGGTGCAGGTGCGACTCCACGAGGTCGACGCTCTCGACCTGCCAGGTCGGCCCTTCGTAGAGGTCGAACACCTGCAGCAGCCGGGTGAGATCGCGGGGCCGGGGACACCGGGCGAGGGTGACGTGGGGGACGAATCGGCCGCCTTCGACCACGGTTCCGGAGGCCGCAGCGGCGTGCCGACAGCCGACGGCGAGCCGGTCGAGCTCCTCGCGGTCCTCTGCGTCGGCCTCGATGTCGGCCCACAGCACCCGGGCGCGGGTGGGTGGTCCGAAGGTGTTCGCCCCGCGCAGTCGCATCGTGAACGGGCGGCGGCGCGTGCCCGCCTCGGTGAGCCGTTCGGTGAGGTCGTCGAGATCGACCTCCGAGAGATCGGGCATGAAGGCGAGCGTGAGGTGCCAGCGCTCCGGGTCGCTCCAGCGCAGGCAGGCCTCCCCGAGCCGCGGTTCGAGATGGTCGGCGAGGTGCTCGCGGGCCTCCAGGGGGACGGGGATACTCACGAAGGCACGCACGGGACCACCTCCGCCATCGCAACCAACATCGCGTGAATTCCTTTCTCCCTCAACCAGACTCCCCACACCTCCCGTCCAGGAGAATGTCAGGCAGTCCTCGTCGTCCGGCCACCTGCACGCCACTCCCCCCGACCCAGGATGGAGCGTCGGCCTTCCGGCACCCTCACCCCATCCTGCCTCGAAGTGGAGACACGTCCATGGCTGTTCGCCGCCTGCACACCGCCGTCGCCCCCGCCCTCGTCACCCTGCTCGGCGCCACCGGCGCCGCCTACGCCGCAGCCCCCACCACCACCGCCGCCCCTGCCGCAGCCCCCTCGATCGCCGAGGCCACCGCCAAGACGGTCGGCTGGAGCGATGACCGCTACGTCGGCGGCGTCGAGGTCGTCCGCGGACCTGCCGGGATGCGCGCCCAGAGCGGCGGCCAGACCATCACCGGCCACGTGTTCGTCGACTCGAACCAGAACTCCCGCATGGACCGCCGCGAGAAGGGCCTCGCCGGCGTCCGGGTCAGCAACGGGCGCGACATCGTCACGACCGACCGTCGCGGCCGCTACACGCTGCCCGCGTTCGAGAACATGACCGTGACGATCACCCAGCCGGCCGGCTACCAGGTGCCGGTCGACGAGAACAACGTCGCCCAGTTCCACTACAACCACCTCCCCGCCGGTTCCCCCGGGGAGTACCGCTTCGGTGGCCTCGAGCCGACCGGACCGCTGCCGAGCGCCCTCAACTTCCCGCTCGTCAAGAGCAAGGCCTCGGCCGCCAAGGAGCAGAGCTGCGTCATGGCGGGCGACCTCCAGACGTACTCCGTGCGCGAGATCGCCTACGGTCGCGACGGCGCCCTCAAGGACCTCTCCGACCGCGGCCCCCTGTCGGCGTGCGGCGCCCTGTTCCTCGGCGACGTCGCCGGTGACGACCTGGGCCTCTACCCGCAGATGAAGGACGCCGTCGGCATCGTCAACGGCCCTATCCGGTTCCTGCCCGGTAACCACGACCTCGACTTCGACGCGACCGACCCGCTGCACGCGTTCGACACCTTCCGTCAGCACATGGGTCCGGCGTACTTCTCCTACGACGTGGGCGACACGCACGTGATCGCCCTCAACACGGTGCGCTACCCATGCGACGAGACCGACAACGCCGACGGCAACCGCCCGCAGTGCGTCGGTGACAACCCCGCCTACAACGGCCGCATCGACGATGACCAGATGGCGTGGCTCAAGGCCGACATCGAGGGCACGCCCAAGGACAAGCTCATCGTGCTCGCCGCGCACATCGGCCTCATGAACTTC
>JAUNTP010000110.1 GCA_030538585.1 Mobilicoccus sp. | reverse complement strand
GCCCGCGGCAGCGATCAGCTCCCGCGCGGCGTTGAGCTGCGCGACAGCGACCTCACCGGCAGAAGCGCCGGATGAGGTAAGGGGTGCGATGGTCATACTCCAGTATATCGAACAGGGTATCGACGAGAGCTGTTATGAGGTGCGAGGTCCGTTGTGCGAGTGAGAGATTCACGGGCCAAGATGGTGCGCTTTGGTGCGTTGAATCCCGTTGCGCACCAACCGTTTTCGGAAGCCAGTCACGATGTGATCTGTGTCACTATTGGAGTTGTTCCGGCTCGGTGACCATGTCCTGCAGCGGTGGTTTCGAGACGTCGCTGCGCTCCTCCTCAACCAACAGGGGTGGGCGCGACTCCTCTACCCTTCACCCGTTGGTCGAGGAGCGAAGCGTCTCGAGACCACTGGTGAGGTGACCTCGAACGTCACCATGCTTTCGAGAGACGCCGCTAGCGCTCAACCAACAGGGGTGGGCGCGACTCCTCTACCCTTCACCCGTTGGTCGAGGAGCGAAGCGTCTCGAGACCACTGGTGAGGTGACCTCGAACGTCACCATGGTTTCTCGATGCGTCACTGCGCTCATCCTCAACCGACCGAGGCGCGACCGCTGGCCGCTCTGTGGAGGCGATCGCTGGGTGGTGCGGCTGTCTCCTAGGGTGGCCGTGTGACCGACTCCTTGCCCGAACCGCCCCCAGCCGCGGTCGGTGTGCCCGATGACGGCGCCGCCGACGACCGTGCGCTCGGGGTGCTGCGGCAGGTGTGGGGCTACGAGCACTTTCGGGGAGACCAGGCGCGCGTCGTTCAGCACCTGATCGATGGCGGTGACGCGCTCGTCCTCATGCCGACCGGCGGCGGTAAATCGCTGTGCTATCAAGTGCCCTCGCTCGTCCGGGACGGAACGGGGGTCGTCGTCTCCCCGCTCATCGCGCTCATGGCTGACCAGGTCGACGCCCTCGCTGCCCTGGGCGTGAAAGCGGGCTACCTCAACTCCACGCAGACGCCGCAGGAGCGGCGAGCCACCGAGCAGGCGTACCTCAGCGGCGAGCTCGACCTCCTCTACCTCGCCCCCGAACGCCTGCGCGTGGAGTCGACGCTGCAGCTGCTCGACGACGGTCGGATCGCCCTCTTCGCCATCGACGAGGCCCACTGCGTCTCCCAATGGGGGCACGACTTCCGACCCGACTATCTCGCTCTGTCGATGCTGGCGGACCGGTGGCCCGGGGTGCCGCGGGTGGCGCTCACGGCGACCGCCACGCGCGCCACCCACGCCGAGATCGCGCAGCGCCTGTCCCTGACCGGCGCCCTGCACGTCGTCGCCGATTTCGACCGGCCCAACATCACCTACCGCATCGTCGCCAAGAACTCCCCGCGCGCTCAGCTGCTCGCATTCCTGCGCGGCGAACACGCCGGGGACTCCGGCATCGTCTACTGCCTCTCCCGCAAGAGCGTCGAGCAGACCGCCGAGTTCCTCACCGGCGAGGGCATCCCCGCCCTGCCCTACCACGCCGGCCTCGACCGGGACACCCGCGCGCACCACCAGAGCCGGTTCCTGCGCGAGGACGGCATCGTCATGGTCGCGACCATCGCGTTCGGCATGGGGATCGACAAACCCGACGTGCGTTTCGTCGCCCACCTCGACCTGCCGAAATCGGTGGAGGGCTACTACCAGGAGACCGGGCGTGCCGGGCGTGATGGGCAGCCGGCGACGGCGTGGATGACGTACGGCCTCGCCGACGTCGTGCAGCAGCGCCGGATGATCGAGCAGGGGGAGGGTGACGCGGCGCATCGGCGCCTTCAGGGTCGGCACCTCGACGCGATGCTCGCCCTCTGCGAGACCGTCACGTGCCGCCGCGCCGACCTCCTCGCCTATTTCGGGCAGGCCGGGCGCGAGCCCTGCGGCAACTGCGACACCTGCGAGAACCCCCCGGAGTCCTTCGACGCCACCGTGCCCGCCCAGAAGTTCCTCTCCACCATCGTGCGCCTCGAGCGGCGCGGGCAGCGGTACGGCGCCGGGCAGATCATCGACATCCTGCTGGGCAAGCGCACCGACCGCGTCGAGAAGCTCGGTCACACTGACCTGACGACCTTCGGGATCGGCACCGACCTCACCGATGCGGCCTGGCGCGGTGTGGTCCGCACGCTGCTCGCCGCCGATCTGCTCACGGTCGTGGGGGAGTACGGCGTCCTCGCCCTGACAGAAGCCTCGGGTGAGGTGCTGCGGGGCGAGCGCAACGTCATGATGCGCGTCGACCGCACCCCGATGCGCTCCCGCAGTCGCACAAGGTCGGCGGCCCCGGCCGAGGACCTCGACGAGGAGGCGACGGCGCGGTTCGAGACGTTGCGCGCCTGGCGGGCCGCCACGGCCAAGGAGGCGGGCGTCCCGGCCTATGTGGTCTTCCACGACGCGACGCTGCGTGCCGTCGCAGCCCGCGCCCCGGGCTCCCTCGCGGAGTTGGGGGAGATCAGCGGCATCGGTGCGGCCAAGCTCGAGCGGTACGGTGCAGGTCTCCTCGAAGCGCTCGACGCAGATCCCTCCCTGAATCGCCGCTGATGCCGTTGCGCGAAGCTGCCGCAGTCCAGCCGCTCCGCCACGCGCATGTGAGGTTTCCCGTCGGTAGGCTGAGCGCCGACTGCCGAGAAAGGGCGCGAAGATGACTGTCGAGCACGACCAGGTGGACCTGCCGTCCATCGCCATGGATTCCGCTGCGAGTCACCTCGCGCAGGACAAGGTATGGGTCGTCTGCGTCGTGCACCTCGCAGGACTTCCCCACGATTTCACGTTCACGGCCGAGACTGCCCGCTCCGTCCTCGACGAGGCGCAGGCCAACACGGAGTTCCCCACCGGCGCCTTCCAGTTCGCCGCGGGTGGCTACCAGATCGTCACCAACCCCGACCACCGCATCGTGACCCTCGGCAGCGAGAGCGCCCCGCACCTGGAGGCCAAGTTCGGCTTCGGCGACGCGGGCGTCGTGGCGACGGGGTTCACCCGCAGCGGCCAACTCGACGACGGCACGGTGAATCCCGGGGCGGTAGTTCTGTCCGATATGGAGGCGGTGGCCTCCGACGCGGTGATCCTCGCGTTCGAGGCGGCCGTGGCGCTCGGCTACGAGGGCCCCGTCGAGGCGATGATCGGGGTGTCCTCACGCGGCACACCGCTCTCCCTCTACACGATCGACGAGATCGACGGAGGTCTCACCGAGCTGGCCGCCGACCTCGACGTCATCACCCCCGTCCGCGCGTCCATGGACTTCTCGACGGCCACGAGCCCTCGCGACGTGCACCTCTTCCTCCACGGCATCACGACCGACATCGCGACGCAGTTCGGCACCCAACCGCAGCACACCGCGCTGCGGCCCGAGGGCGCCGACTACTACCAGCGATTCCCGGAGAGCTCTGCCGAACGCTGACGGCCCCTCCACGGGCTCAGCGCGACGAGGTTCTCGGGGTGAGGCTCGACCCCCGCGGTGCGTCCTCGGTGTGCGTGACCGGCCTCGGCGGGGCGGCCGTGGAGCGAACCACATCGACAACGAAGAACGCGAACGCGCAGGCCAGCAGCAACTCCATCGGCTCCTGGAAGCGGGCCGGCCCGCGGGCGAACTCGTCGAACCAGGGGCCCAGGGCGGTGGCGACGGCAGGGCCGATGTAGTCGATCCAGACGTAGTAGCCGGTGACGGGCAGGAACCACGTCCAGCGGCGGCGGCTCGGGGCGTACAGCCACACCGGTCGGGCGACCGGGATGAGGCGCGCGACGACACGGCCGGCGCCGAGACCCCACAGGCCGACGACGATGTAGGCGGCGTGGAGGGCGTATCGGTCGAGGAGGTTGTGCAGGTTGGCCTCGTCCTGGATGTTGCGGACGACGAGTGCCTCGGGCCCGTCGAAGCCGATCTGCCGCTGGAACCACGACACTTCTTCGCCGGCGATGAACACGAACCCGGCGGCGAGGACGATCCACGCGAACGTGCCGAGGCGGTCACCGCCGCGGTGGCGGCGGAGGGCCACGAGCAGCGCGGCAGGGGTGATGGCGAGGTAGACCGCCATCGTGGCCCACTCGACGGCGCTGTCCTCTTCGACGGACCACAGGTAGAGGGGGCGGTCGAGCACGAATAGGACGCCGAAGGCGATGGTGACGACGAAGGGGATGAGGGCGACGGCGATGCCCGACGGCGTGGTGGGGAGCCAGCCATGGAGGCGTCGGGAGCGTGGACTGTGCGTCACGCCCATGTGACGCTCACATGAACAAGAGGTGGACGGCATGGGGGGAGCTTATGGACGAATGTCCATTTTCGGCTAGGGGTGGTCGGCAGGTGAGAATGCGCAGATGCGCACCGGCTCATCGCGATTCGCGACGCTGTCCGGCAGTGCGGGATGCTCGCTAGGGTGCATGCGTAAAGCATGCGCGGTATGCTCTACGCATGACGACGATCCAGGTGCGCAACGTCCCCGAGGAGCTCAGCCGGTCGCTCAAGGCCAAGGCCGCTTTGGAAGGGCGGTCTCTCAGCGAGTACCTGCTCGGTGAACTGGAGAGGATCGCGGGGCGTCCTAGCAGGGCCGAACTGTTGGCCAGGATCGCCGCTCGTGGGCCGGTGGACCTCCCTCCCGCAGAAGAGGTGCTCGCTGAGCAGCGGGCTGAGCGGTGACGTTGGTCGTCGACGCCTCCGTCGTCACGGAACTTCTGCTCGGCACGTCGCGCGGACTCGCGGCGAGCACGGTCATCGGCGACGAACCCCTGGTGGCGCCCCCTCATCTGACCGCCGACGTCGTCTCGGTCCTGCGGGGTTGGTCACTGGGCGGGCACCTGGCCGACGGCCAGGCGCGCCGTGCTCTGGGAGAACTCCGCGATCTCGACATCGTCTTCGTCCCGGTGGACGACCTTGTGGGTGTCTGGGCGTTGCGGCAGTACATCAGTGCGTACGACGCCATGTACGTCGTTCTGGCCCGAGCTCTCGACGCCGACCTCCTCACCCTCGACAGGCGTCTGGGAGCAGCCGCGCCCGATTGCGCCCGGGTCTTGTGAGGCGGCACAGCGCGTGCCCGGGGGTGGGTGCGGGTGTTCAATGACGCGCATGTCGTCTTCTCAGCCCCACCCCGTGATCGAGCTCATCCACCGGCGGCTCGCCGCCGGGAGTCGGCCGGGTGAGCGGAGCGACGATGCGCGCCTAGCGGTCGCCATCGAGGGCGGCAGCGCGCGGGCCGCGTACGGCGGCGGCATGGTGTGGGAGCTGGAAACGCGCGGAGTCCTTCCCGCCCTCGACGCCGTGTACGGCGCCTCCGCGGGTGCGCTCAACGCGGCCTGGCTGGTCAGCGGGCGCGTCGCCTCGGGTGTGCGGGGGTGGTGGGAGCCGCAGATCACGAACGGCGTCATCAGCCTGCGGCGGGCGCTGCGGGGCGGGGCGGTCGTCGACAGCGATCATCTCGTCGACCACGTGTACGAGCACGACACCCTCATGGGCTACGAAGAGATTCTCGCGAGTGCCGTGGAGTTTCATCCGCTCGCGACGGATGCGGCCACGGGGGAGTCGACCGACCTCGCGCCGCTGCTGCGTGAGAAGGCCGACGTGCAGGCGGCCCTGCGCGCCACGACCCGGATGCCGGTACTCGGCGGGCCACCGGTGACCATCGATGGGCACGCCTACATCGACGCCGGCATCAGCGAGCCGGTGCCCGCGTTCACGGCGCTCGCCCAGGGCGCCACGCACGTCCTCGTGCTGCGTACCCGCTCACCCGAGCTGCCGCGCCGGCCGGTGAGCCGGCTCGAACGCGACCTCGTCGGCCGCTGGATGCGCCGTCACGCACCCGGTGCGCTCGCGGCCTGGGAGCGGCGCGAGGAGCATCGTCGCGAGGGCGAACGGCTGCTCGCCGACGACCCGCGCATCCTCCAGATCGCACCCCCGGTCGACGCCCCCGCCATCTCGCGCGTCGGCCGCTCGGAAGCCACCCTTCGCGGAGCCGTCGCGATCGGGCGACGCGTCACGGCAGCGGCGTTCGACTGACATCACGGCCGGGTGTCGAACCCGGGTCGCGCCGGTTCGGGCGTCGGGGCGGCGCTACCGTGGCGGGATGTCGAACGCTGTGCTGTCCGCCCGAGGCCTCGACTCCGCCTGGAACCTGTGGCGGTTCGGCCTGCTGCTCGTGCTGGTCGGCCTCGTCGCGGCCGCCGTCGTCACGGGGGCACGCTCGACGTCCCTGGAGCAGTTGCGCGACCGTATCGCCGAGGGGCAGGTCGACTCCGCGCATCTCATCGGGGCCCTCTCCCCGGAGGCCATCGGCAACAGCCACGTCGAGATCCTCTGGAACGACGGAGCGGCACGTCGTACGCAGGTCGAGCAGATCCGCGAGGACCCCGACACCACCGTGTCCCGTTCCGGCGACGGCCCGCCGGTCATCTCCGGCGACGTCGCGGCGCACCTGCGCGGATTCGCGCCCGGCGGCACCCTCACCGTGACCGAGGAACCCCACCGCACCGGGTTCAGCTCTGTCGTCTACGGCTGGCGCGTACCCGCCTGGGTGATGTGGGCCGTGGTCGCGTGGACCGTCGCCGTCATCGGCACGATCATCGCGGGCCCCTCGCCCCGTCACGCGACTCGATGGGCGTGGGTGTGGCTGGCGCTGCTCATCGGCCCGCTCGGCCAGGTCGCCTATCTACTCGCGGGGCTGTCACGACGCGGCGCGCAGGAGACCTCGGAGTCGGGTGTCGCGGAGCGTCCGCGGCTCACCGGTGGTTGGGGGTTCCTGATCGGCCTCGTTCTCGGGGCCATCATCACCGCAACCTCGTCCTGACCTCGCAGACCTACGCCCGGACCGGGCCGTGGAGTTCGCGGTGCAACCGCTCCATGCGCGCGTCGAGTTCGGCGGCGGTGTCGGCGGCGTCCTTCAACTCACCAGTCAGCTCGGGCGGCACGTGACCCTCGTACTTGTAGTAGATCTTGTGCTCCAGGCTCGCCCAGAAGTCCATGGCGATGGTGCGGAACTGGATCTCCACCGGCATGTCGACGCGCCCGGTCGAGAGAAACACGGGCACGTCGACGATCGCGTGCAGACTTTTGTAGCCGCCGGGTTTCGGGGCGGCAATGTAGTCCTTGACGGTGCGCACGGTGATGTCGTCCTGTGCGCTGAGCAGGTCGAACAGCCGGTAGGTGTCGGTGACGAAACTGCACGTCACGCGGATGCCGGCGATGTCGGTGATCTCGCGCCGGATCGCGTCGAGATCACCGGCGATGCCGCGTGCGCTCACCTTGCGCATCAGGCTCTCGGGCGACTTGACGCGGCTCGACACATGCTCGATGGGGTTGTAGTCGTGCATGTGCAGGAACTCGTCGCGCAGGATGGCGATCTTCGTCTCGATCTCGCGCAGCCCGAACTCGTACTCCATCAGAAAGCGACGCAACTGCGAGGCCAAGTCCCGCAACACGGTCGGCGTCAGCGAGCCGCCGTGCTCCCTCGCGAGGATCTCCAAGGGTTCGAGGGTCGCGTCGGTATCGGGCTCCACCGCCCCAGCATGCAACGGACGTGCCTCCGACGCCACCACTCGCCCAAACCGTCGATTCAAACCGACGGTCTCGGCGAGAAGGGGAGGCGGGGTTGCCGTCACCGCCGAAACCGTCGGTTCAAACCGACGGTTTCGGCGCTGGGTGGGGCTCGGCGGGGGTGTGGGCTTGGTCTACTTGTCGGAGGACCGGGCCCAGAGGTTGATGCCGGACTCGACCGCGTGCTCGTCGATGCGAGCGAGTTCGTCGTCGGTGAAGTCGAGGTTGTCCGTGGCGCCCAGGCTGTCCTCCAACTGCTTCACCGACGACGCGCCGATGAGCACCGAGGTGACGCGCTCGTCACGCAGGGCCCACGCGAGCGCCATCTGCGCGAGGGTCTGACCACGCCCCTTCGCGATCTCATCGAGAGCGCGGACGTGCCCCAGGGCCTCCTCGCTCAACAGCCCCTCCGAGAGCGACTTGTCCTGCGAGGCGCGCGAGCCCTGCGGGATGCCGTCGAGGTACTTGCTCGTGAGCATGCCCTGGGCGAGAGGGGAGAACGCGATGCACCCGATGCCCTCTTCACCGAGCACGTCGAGCAGGCCTTCGGTCTCGATCCAGCGGTTGAGCATCGAGTAGGACGGCTGGTGGATGAGCAGCGGTGTGCCCATCTCCCGCAGGATCTGCACGGCCTCACGGGTGCGGGGGCCGGAGTAGCTGGAGATGCCGGCGTACAGCGCCCGACCGGACCGCACGGCCGTGTCGAGGGCGCCCATGGTCTCCTCCAGCGGCGTGGTGTCGTCGAAGCGGTGGCTGTAGAAGATGTCGACGTAGTCCAGGCCCATGCGCGCCAGGGACTGGTCGAGGGAGGCGAGCAGGTACTTGCGAGAGCCGCCGCCCTGGCCGTACGGGCCGGGCCACATGTCATACCCGGCCTTGGAGCTGATGATGAGCTCGTCGCGGTACGTGCCCAGGTCGCGCTGCAGGTGCAGGCCGAAGTTGCGTTCAGCGGCGCCGTGCTCGGGGCCGTAGTTGTTGGCGAGGTCGAAGTGTGTGACGCCCAGGTCGAACGCGCGGCACAGGATGTCGCGTTGGGTGTGCAGGGGCACGTCGTCGCCGAAGTTGTGCCACAGGCCGAGGGAGATCGCCGGCAGGTCCAGGCCACTGCGCCCGGTGCGCCGGTAGGGCATGTGCTCGTACCGATCGGCGGAAGCCTTGTAGTGGTCGAACTCCAGAGTCATCGCGGGGTCCTCTCGCGTCGGCGCGGTGTTCCCCCGACGCTACCCCCAGCCTCCCCGCTGCCGTCGATCAAGGAGGGAGTGGAGCGACCGTCTCGAGATCATCCGCGCCGTCCACCGTCAGGCCAGTGAGATCATCGGTCTGATCCCGTCCTACGACGAGCGAGAGGCACCACGATGACGGCGGCGCTGCGAGACCGGGCGAAGGCACGACTCTGTGACGCGTTCGCCGCAGTGCCCGGCGACGCTCCCACGCTGTGCGAGGGGTGGGACGCGCACGACCTCGCGGTGCACCTCTGGGTGCTCAAACACGACCCCCTCTCCTGGCCCGGCGACGTCCTGCCGCCCTACCGCCGCATCTCTCGTGAGCGCGCCGCCCGCATCAAGCATCGCTGGAGCTACGGCGAGCTCGTCGAGCAGCTGCGTCTCGACCCCGGTTCGATCCTCGTCATGCCGACCGACGCGCTCGAAGGGCACCGGCACGCCCTCGGCGAGTACGTCATGCACACCCTCGACGTCACCCGCGCCAACGGGCTGCCCGAGCAGCCGAGCGACCCGGCCCTGGACGAGGCGTTGTGGCGTCGGGTCCTGGTGGCCGCCCGCGCCCTGCACGTGATCTCGACGCCCGGCCTCGAACTGCGCCTTCCCGACGGCCGGTCGGCACGCATCGTGCCGCGCTGGCCGGGGCGACGCGTCGTCGTGACCGGCACCCCCACGGAGTTGATGTGCTGGGTCTACGGCCGCACCGACGCCGCCGACGTCGAGGTCCAGCACCCCGAATCTCGGTGAGCGCTCACGTCGGCAACGCGGCGGTGAGGCGGGGGATCGCGCGGGCGACCGGGGCCCGCAGCGTCGTGAAGGGTGCGACGTCGGCGGAGGCACCCTTGCGGGTCGGCCGCGACCACGTGCCGACCGCGCGACCACGGTCGATGACGGTGGGCTTGAACACCCCGTTGCGGCCCGGCACGACGAGCAACTCCTCCTCGCGGGTGAGGACGGCGCGGCGGTCGCCGTAGCCGAGGACGATCTCGTCGAAGCCGGGGAGCAGCAGCGGCTTCTCGGCGGCACGGCGCAGGTCGGCGTCCCGGTCGGGCAGGTCGGGCGCCATCCAGAACTCGACCCCGTCGATCCCGTCGACGTGAGCGGCGCGCAGCGTGGGCGCCACGTCGGCGAGGGCTGCTCTCGCTTCGCGCTTGCCGAGCTTGGACCACCAGCAGAAATCGTCGAGCGGTACCGGCCCGCGCGCAGCGATGTACCGATACAGCAGTTCGCGCACAGCGTCGTCACGGTCGAGAACTCGTGGGGTCGGGATCCAGGTGTCGGTGAGCACGAACCGCTGGTCGGTGCCACTGAACGGGCCGAGGCACAGCACCCCGCTGAGGGCGAGGTGGGAGAGCAGGTGGTAGCCGCGGCCGCCCTCGACGTCGATGCCCTCGGCGGTCCATCGCGCGAGGAGCTCGGCGCGGGTGAGCCCGACGTCGGACACCGCCTCGACGGCGATCCGTCGCCCCTGGGCGAGGATCTCCGGGGAGAGGCCGAGCTCGTCGCGGCGGCGCGCGTTCGCGTCCATCATCTTGGCGGCGGTGAGGTCACGGATCCAGGCCAGATCCTCGGCCGCGACGACGAACAGGGTGCCGCGCATCGGCCACGAGCGCACGATCGCGCCGTCGTCGTAGGCGGCGCGCACCTCGGCCAGCGACCGGCCCGTCGTGCGCAGCGCAATCGATCGCGTCGAGCCGGGCAGGTCCTGCCCCTGAGTGCACGTGAGATGCCGCACGACGTCGACGACAGTCGGGAACGGCTCGACGAGCCCGGAGGAGATGAGCCGCATCCGGGCGACGTCCGCGAGCGTGAGCATCACGCGATCAGCGTAGGCGCCCCCTCGTTGGTCGAGGAGCGAAGCGTCTCGAGACCATGGTGACGTTCGGGGAGAGCCCCCTCGTTGGTCGAGCAGCGAAGCGTCTCGAGACCACTGCCCACGTGACTACGAGAATCGCGATGGTCTCGAGACGTCGCTCCGCTCCTCCTCGACCAACTGTGCCGTCAGAGTTGCGGGAGGGCTCCGGCGTGGTCGTACAGCGACTCCCACGCCGCGCCGATGCGCAGCACCGTGGCCTCGGCGAAGGGGCGGCCGATGATCTGCAACCCGATCGGTAGCCCGTCGGCGAACGCGCACGGCACCGACAGCGCGGGCAGGCCGGTGAGGTTGCCCGGCGCGCTGGTGCGCACGTACGAGTCGATGATGGCCTCCGGCTCGCCGTGGGTGAACTCCGTCTGACCGACGGCTGCGGCGACGTTCGGCACCGTGGGCGCGAGCACCGCGTCGAGGCCTTGCTCGAACAGGTCGCGCCACCCCTCCTGGATGAGGGTCCGCACGCGCAGGCCCTTGATGTGGTCGGTGGCGTTGAGCAGCTCACCCACTTCGAGCAGCAGGCGGACGTCGGGCTCGAATTCCTCACCCTGCTCCCGCAACCGTTGCTGGTGGAACGCCGTCGCTTCGGCGACGAGCAGCGCGTACTCGGCGGGCATGTACGTGTGCGGCAGCGGCAGCGACACCTCACTCACCTCCGCCGGGGATGTGGTCGGTGTTCCACGGGTTGCGCGTCGTGGGGGTGATGACGCCGTACGCGAACTCGTGGGTGTGCGTCTTACCGACCATGATCGCGCCGGCGGCCGCGAGCCGTTCGACGACGGCGGCGTCCGCGGCGGGCACGTGGTCGGCGCGGGTGCGCGAACTCGACGTGGAGGTGATGCCGGCGGTGTCGACGAGGTCTTCACTGTGACACGCCACACAGGCGAAGCGGGGCGATCGCGCACCCCGACCTGCGACGGTGGGGGCGTGACACGCCGGGGTGCCAGGATCGCTGCCGGAAGGGGCGAGGGCTGTCGGTGGGCGGCCGTAGGATCGTCGGCGTCCCACCCACCTGACGGCGCCCGAAGGAGTCGTGTTGTCGAGCTCGAACAGCTTCGTCCACCTGCACTGCCACACCGAGTATTCGATGCTCGACGGGGCGGCGCGGAT
>JAUNTP010000109.1:11316-11901 GCA_030538585.1 Mobilicoccus sp. | reverse complement strand
CAGCGCGAGGTGGTCGTCCTCGCTCGCCCCCTCGGGCAGCTTGATGACCGGCGCGGAACGGTTGAACACCTTCCCGCCCCGATCCAACACGAAGTG
The DNA here is from genome assembly GCA_030538585.1 of Mobilicoccus sp. GTDB lineage: Bacteria > Actinomycetota > Actinomycetes > Actinomycetales > Dermatophilaceae > Mobilicoccus. The sequence goes on along the minus strand of JAUNTP010000109.1, from coordinate 11,805 downwards.
GTTATGCGTCGCCACAAACGCAAACGCGATGGAAAGAGGGACCCGCAACTTGCTCTTTGTCAGCCTTCCGAACTCAGTCCACGCAAGACCAGAATCGACCTTGGTAATACCGCCGAACATCCGACTATTGGCCAAGTTGGCACGGAAAGGCCACATCCAGCGATAGGTAGGCTGCTCCTTCTCAACTTCGAACGGCTCGAAAGAAGGATCATACGGGAATATGCACATCGGCTGAGCGCCACTCGCCCAGTCGCGCAAACCATCACCAAGCACCATCTCTCGGAGTCGATGAGGGGGGATATTTCTGGTCAAGAAGGACTCTACAGGGGCAACGTATACAGAGTCCTCCAAGGTGAATGACGTGATTCCAAGTGAATCCACCTGCGAGCCGAGCCGCACGGCCCCCGACTCGATATCCGCGAGGACGGCGCTTGCGCCACCACCAGTCAGGCTCCACGGGTGACGCCCCAGCGTCGCGCGATCAAGCTC
>JAUNTP010000109.1:0-11306 GCA_030538585.1 Mobilicoccus sp. | reverse complement strand
TTCTTCGGCCTGCCGGGCTCACCGCGGATCCCCATCACAGCTCTCACGGTGTCACCTACGGGCAGTTGTCGCCGCCCAACGACAATCACGGTGGGCGTCCCGTGTCCGGGAATGTAGGCACCGGAACTGTCCACCACCAAGCGCAGATCGGTGCGCGGCAGGAACTCCTCGATGAGTTTGCTGCCGAATTCTCGTTTCATGAACGAGTTCGAGGTAATTTGCCCGACCCAACCAGCAGGTCGCCCCTCGTGGACTTGCCTCGCGAGCTCGAAGAATCGCTGCATGAAAGGTACGGTCAGCGCGTACTTCCCCTTGCATGCCGAGTACAGCTCGCGGTACTGCTGGTTGAGTGCCTTGTCTTTGACGGTGATGTACGGCGGGTTGCCGACGACGACGTCGTAGGAGCCGCGGGTCAGGTAGTTGCGAAGGACCGCTGGGTCTTCGGTGGCGTAGGAGAACGCATCGTCGTCACCGATGAGGTGCTCATCCCACAACAGGAGGGAGTCACCGGAGGCGACGTGGACTGACCAACCGGGAGCGTTCTCCAACGAGGTCTCCCCGCACTCCTTGAGCGCGGCGAGAAGCAGCCTGAACCGGGCAATGGACACCGCGTAGGGGTTGACGTCCACGCCGACGACCGAGTCGAGGGCCCGCTGCGCCAGGACCCGCATGTCGGCGCTGGCGTCGTGCTGACGCCATTCCTCCAGCAAACGATGGAAGGCGCCGAGCAGAAAGTGCCCCGAGCCGCACGTCGGGTCGATGAGGCGGAAGCGCTCGAGCGGGCGCTCCTTGAGGGCCGGGGTCAAGGTCCGCTCGAGGATGAACTCCTCGACGAAGTCCGGGGTTTGCAACAGCGCGTAGGTGCTCTTCGCGTGGTCCGAGAGGTCTTGGTAGAGGTCGCCGAGGAAGCGGGTCGACAACTCCGGGTCGGCGAAGTCGCGGCGCAGCCCGCCGTCGGCGTCCTGCTCGTGCCAGAACTCAAGAATTCGGCCCGCCATGCGGCCCGACGGGGCCACGGTCCACAACGCCGAGTGCTGCTGCACCAGGTCACGGGTCGCGGGAACGCCGCGCAGATACTCGATCGGCTGCAGCAGCCACTCGCGGTCGGTGTGCGTGGGGTTGAGCTGGAAGTACTCGGTGCGCGCATCCTGGGCGCGCTGGCGACGGTCCGCCGGGCCGGCGATCCACACCTTCTTCAGCAGGGCGTTGTCCTCACAGAACCGGACGAACACCGTTGTCAGCACCCACGCGACCGCGGCCTGGGTGACGCGGTCGTCGCGCCACTGGGTCCACGTCCAGGCGGTGCGCCCGGCGGCCTGCGCGTCGGCGTACTCGGCACGCCACGCCTCCAGCGCGCCCTCCTCGCGCAGGTCCGCCTCCGAACCGTCGACACGGGCGCGCAAGTCGTCCTCGACCTGCAGGACGAGCTTCTTGAGGTCGGCCGTGAGTGGTGCCGCGTCGATCATCGGGTGCCTCGTGTCGTTCGTGCCGTCGTTGTCGCGCCGTCGTCCGCCGGGTCGGCAGCTTCGGCAGAGTCGCTTACGTCGTTTGCGTCGCTCGGGGGCTCCCAGCGGGCGTCGACCCGCAGGTACTGGCCGGGTGAGCCGAGCGGGATCGGGGCCCCGTCGAGCAGGCTGCCGGGGGTGTTGCGGGCCAGCGGAGCCACCAACCACACGGCCCGCGGTCGCGAGGTCGTCATGTCGGTCCAGCGGGTCAGCACGTCCATGTGCCCGTACCGGGCCAGCGGCGCGGCCTCGACGAGCAGCGCCGGACGATCCGGGTCGCCTCCCTCGATCGCGGCCGCCATCGCGTCGACCACCGCGGGCATGCACGTCGCGACGAGCCGGTCGAGCATCACCCGGTCCGGGCTGCCCGCGGGCTGCGCGTCCGAGGCGACGATGAGGTCCCACGCCACCCCGTGCTGCGCCGCCGCGTCGCGCATCGCGTCGATGAGCAGGCCCGTCACGTCGATCGGGTCCGCGTTCAGGCGGGTCGTCAGGGTGCGGATCATCTCGTCGTAGGACAGCAGCGGCACCCCGAGCGCGAGGAACCCGCCGGTCGCGATGCTCTCGTGCAGCCGCGCGTGCACTGCATCCTGCATGCGGGCGTGGCTGCCGCGCCGCGGCGCCGACGTCTGGCTCAGCGACAAGCCCGTCGTCGTCACCCGCTCCGGCATGACGTACCGGCGGGCCTCCTCCGACCAGCGCAGATCCACCTCGGCCCGGTCGACGATCGCGTCGAGCCCACCGGTCTTGGCGCGCGCCGGCAGGCGCGGCAACGCCGGGAAGCGCTCGGCCACCCGTGACCGCAACTCGTCGGGCTCCAGAGTGCCGCCGGCGAAACCCTTGAGGGTCTCCGCGAGCGCCACGTGCGGGGGCAGGTCCGCGTGGTGCAGGTCGCCGTTCGCGGCGGTCGCTCCGTGCGGGGCTAGCTCAGCGCCGACCCGCACCAATCGGCCGCCTGCCAGCAGCGACTCGGGCAGCTCTCCCTCAGAGACGAACGGCGTCAGCGCATCCCGCAAACGGCGAGCCGCGGTTCCCGCCGCGACGATCAGCGTCCGGTCCGGACCGGTCGACGCGTTCACCAACTCCTGCGCGGCCTGCCCGAGCGCCTCCACGGCGTCGAACAGCTCAGGGCGCGTGCCCAACAGCGCGACCCGGCCGTCCCGACGGCGCACGGAGATCGGCGCGCGGTCCGAGTCACCCTCGGTGCGCAGCAGTCGGCCTCGTTCGAGGGCCAGCCGCACCAGGCCGCGAGCAGCCCGCTGCATGTCGGGAGTGCGGGCGGGCTCGTCAACGACATCGAGCACCGCGGCAGTCACCTCGTCGAGCGTGGCGACCCCGCCAAGCCGGTCGATCTGTGCGGTCACCGCGGTGAGCACCCGATCGAGAATGCCCTCATCATCCTGCGCCCAGGCCGCGAGGGTGTCGGCCAGCACCGCCTGCACCCGCGACGGCGGCAGCGGTTCCGACAACGACGCCCCCAGCACCGCAAAGGTGGCGAACGCGTCGACATCACCGGCGTGCCCGGTGATGTGCCGCACCAGGGCCCGACGCACCGTCGCCGACGCGGTACCGGCAGCGTTCAACAGCAGCTGAACGACCACCTCCACTCCACCCTCGGCCGTCGCCCCCCGCTCGGCTCGCGGGTCGCCGAGCCGCGTGGCCCACTCGCGTCGCCTCTGCTTGAGGTGGGTGCGGGTGGCAGCCGCGACACCGCGGTACTTGCTTCCGGCGTCGACGTTGGCCAAGAAGTCACGCACGGTCGCGACGCGGTACGGCACCAACGCTGACTGCGCCCGCGCGGTGAGGCCCGCCTGCTCGATCGGGGTGTCGAGCGTGGCCGCCGCAGCGCGCGCGTCATCGTCCTCGGTCGGAGCCAACGTCGTGCGGCCCGTCGCGAAAATCGCTGCCCACGCAGCCGCCATCGCCTCCGCTGTGTCGAACCGGTGCTCAGCGTCCCGCCGCAGCGCCCGCGCGAAGAACTCGCCGAACTCCCCCGCGAGACCCGGCGGCATCAAGCCCGGGTCGATGGTCGCCTCGACGTCGGCGACCGCCGGATCGGTAAGTCCGTCACCGAAACGGGGCAGCGACCCCGTCGTCATCTCGTGCATCACCACCGCCGCCGAATACCGCTCGGCGGCGCTGTCGAAGCGATGTCGTCGCCCCCGCCCCAAGAAGGGGTCACGATACTGGGGGGTGCCGGCCTCCACCGCGTCGGCAGCCGTCTTGGCCAGCGAAAAGTCGAACAGGACAAGGTGCTTCTTGCGGTCTCCCGCGTTCTCGCGCACCCCGAGATTGCCGGGCTTGATGTCGCGGTGGTCCACCCCGGCGCGATCCAACTCGACGAGGGCCTCGGTCAGGTCTTTACCCCAGCGCTCCACGTAGTCCAGGGGCAGCGGCTGGCCCGGCCGCAGCTCGTCGGCGAGCGTCGTGCTTCCGGCGCTCTCCAAGACGAGGACCGCGCGGCCTTCGACGTCGATCGGCCCCTCGACGAGGCCCGCGAAGCGGCGGTGACTCAGCCCGCGCAACACCTCGGCCTCACCTTCGAGCCGGGCCCCGGCCTCGTGATCGAGCGCCACCTTCAGCACGCGGCGCGGCTGTCCGTCGGCCACCAGGTCCGTGACGAGCAGACCACGGGCAGTCGATCCGACCCCCAGGCGCTTCTCCACGCGGAAGCGCTCGGCCAGCAGCACCCCGGGTCGCGCATCCAGCGGATCGGTCGGCTCCTGCGTTCCTCGAGACAGCTCCGCCACGGCTGCGTCGAAGCCGGCGAGCACGTCGGCGATCGTGGCAGTGCGTTCGCTCACCACGCCCCGCGTCGCTGTGCGCACCACATCGCGGATGGCCTCGGGCACCGCCCGGTCGACGGTGACGTCGATGCCGCCCTGACGCGCCAGTCGCGCCTTCAGCCCAGCCGCGTCCTCGGCCGGTGGCCGACCCGTCAGCAGGTAGGCGGCGAGCGCTCCCAGCGAGAAGACATCCAGACGAGCCCGGTCGCTGGCCACCCACATCGTCTCCGGCGCGAGGAACGGCTCGACCATCCACGGCTCGTGCGTTGCGGCGAGCCGCGGCAACTCAGCCTTGGCGAGCGCCGTCACGGCGTGGCGAGTGTGCGACGGCTGCAGCGCCCCCGCCAACTTCCAGTCCCGCACCTGCACCCGCACGTCACCCGTTCGCGGACTGCCGCGCAGCCACACCGACCCGACGCCCAAGCTCCGGTGTGCCACGCCGCGTTCGTGGGCGTAGCGGAGCGCGTCACCGATCTGGTCGATGATCGACAGGGTGGTCTCCAGCGCCAGCGGGGCGTGGTCGCGCATCCACAGGTCGAGCCGCTGCCACGAACTGTCGCGGGAGTACACGAGCCCGTTGCCCAGCTCGGCGGAGACCAGGTCGCGGGGAGTGAGGATCGCGTCGTGCTTGAGCGTTCGGGCCAGGTGGAACTCATGCCGAGCCACCTGCAGCGCTTGCTCGCGCTCCGCGGCGCTGGCCGTCGGCTTGGGCACGTCGAAACGCACCCGCGCCTTGTCGGTCGGGTCGGCTGCGTGCACGGCCTCCCGGTCTTGCCACCCGTCGCCCTCGTCGAGGACCCCGCGGCGCACCAGCCAGGAGCCCGCCTCCCACTGGTCACGGGGAGCGATCCCGATCTTCTCCATGAGCTTGATGAGGATGGGCTCGTCCTTGGCGCGGATCGCGCGGTGAGGATGGGTCGGCGCCGCGGTCAGCAACGCCGACAGCGGCGGCAGGTTCGAGTGCTCCGCGTCCTCCAAGCCGTACAGGCCGATGGCCGCCGTCGACTCAAGCCTGCTGACGAACCGCTCATGGTGCAGAAACACCGACGGCTCGATGTACGGGATAGCGGCCTTGGCCTGCGCGTACGTGGCGTTCGCGGCCACGGCCGCGTCGATGAGGCGGCTCTTCAACCGCCTCGCCTTGCTGTTGCACAGCAGCAACGGGGAATCCTCATAGCGGCCGCCGTTGCGCCGCCAACGTCTGTCGTCACCGTCGAGGACGCCCTCGTAGTACTTCAGCTCGACCAGGTGCAGACCCGTCGGGGTGAGCACCAGCAGGTCGCACTCGTTGAAGCTGCCCCGAGAATCACGGAACTCGAAGTTCGTCCAGGCCCGGAAGGGCGCGGTCGTCGGCAGCCACCGGCGCACCGACTCCAGGCCGGCGCGTTCGTGCGCGAAAGGAGACGGCGACACCTCGACCCAGCGGGAATCGCTGCCCGACATCAGGCGCCCTCCCCTCGTGATCTTCCCCAATCGGCTGAGCTACCAGCTTATCCAGCCACCCACGGCGCCCGGACGACGGATCGCGGGCCGCTGTCGACGACGCCCACAACCGCAAGCATCGGATGGGCGTGCGTCTCCGAGGGCACCTCGGCGCCACTGCTCCGTCAGGACTCGACCACGTCGATGAGGCGGCTCGCTGTGGCGGCCAGGCGACGATCGCGGGTGATGAGGGGTACGTCGAGTCCTTCGGCGAGGGCGACGTAGGCAGCGTCGTACGCCGTGAGTGAGTCCATCAGGGTGAAGCAGCGGTAGCGCATGACCGCATCGACCGGCCAGATCGTCACCCCGAGATCGGTGTAATCCTGTAGAGCGTCGACGGCTCGGGGGCGGGTGAGATGGCCACCAAGAACGAGTCCTCTCAGCGCGTGAACGACCTCGACGTCGAGGTGGGCCGGCGCATGCCACGACCCGTCGGGCAGGTCCGCGACGTGCACGCCGGTCAGCACGTCGACGACCACCGAAGCATCGATGACGATCGAGTCCGTCACCGCTCCCGCCCTGCGCGGATAATGTCGACCGACGACACCTTCGCTACCTCCGATCGCGCAGAGATCCGGGCCAGCACCTCATCGCGTGACGGGGTACGCGCCTCCCGCTCCAACACTCGCTGAAGGAACGTGTTGAGCGACACACCCGCCCGGGCCGCTCGCCCCTTGAGCACCGCCCGCACCGACTCATCGACATCGCGCACCTGAATTAAGACACCCATACATGCAGCATAGATGCATATCAATGCATTCTGCATACGCGACAGATGGCCTGCTCACGCCAGCGGACGGCTTGTGGCGGCATACAGCCGCTCAGCGTCCTCCAGCCCCTACAGGTCCGTGGCCGACGTCGGGTCGAGCCGGCTGACAAACCGCTCATGGTGCAGAAGCGCCGCCGGCGCGATGTAGGGGATGCCCCCAACCCAATCGGCTGAGTTACCAGACCATCCGGCCACCATCGCCTCCTGGACGCCCCTAGGCTGATGGGCCAGAACGAAGTGCGGAGCAGAACTGACGCACGAGGCGGTGGACAGGTGGGCGGGAGCGGCGCAGTGGCGTACGGGCAAGTCAGCGACACCCGTCCCGTCCTGCGGGCGACCGAGGCCCTCAAGTTGTGCGAGCCGATATGGCGCCGTGAGCTTGAGGCCGTCAACCTGGCCGGCGAGTTTCGCCCCAACCGCGATGATGCGCGCAACGTTCTCCGGGCGCTGGAACGTGAACGCCACCACGGGTCGCTGCATCGCTTTCCGGCCTGCGTCGTCGTCGCGCTCGTGTCCACCGCCTGCGAGGGGTACGAGGGCGGCAACCTGTGGAGCGCCATCCACGAGGCGCTCGGGGGCACCTCCAGCCAGGCACGCCAGCACGCCTACGGTCAGGCGTTTCTCGACGCCCTCGAACAGGTGGGCCTGCCGGACCTCGCGACGTCCTCGCGGCAGAAGTTCGCCCGGCCCATGACCGTGCACGCGTGCGTGCCCGACTACTGCATCGCCAACTTCCTCACGCTGCTCGCCGACCGGCAGGATCAGGACCCTGACATCGACGGCCCCAGCTTCCTGACCTGGGCTACAGCGCCCGGTCTGGAGTCGCGGATGTCCGGGCTCGCTGTCCCAGTGCGCGAATTCCTGCGTTCCGGCGGGGAATACGCCGAGGACCTGTGCGACCGACTGTTGGATCTGCTGGAACAGCTGCGGGCCGGCGAGCGGGGCCTGGAGGCGTTGGTCGGTCACTCCGGCGCGTCCGCCCGGATGGTCCGCGCGGCGGTCGCGCTGCACGACGCCGGTGACCTGGTGTTCGACGACACCCGCCGGCGACGCGACCCATCCGGCGCGAGCGACACCCCCGCCAGTCAACTCCCGCGCGTGCTGCTCGACACCGACTCCGGGACGCTGCTGCTGCACCTGCCCCCGGTGGGCGACCCGCAACAGTCGCGAGCCTGGTGGCAAGTGTCGTTCGACGGTGACCCCCGGCGGGTCGAGCAGGCGCGCTCGTGGGGCGCAACGCGGGTGCCGACGACCACCCCGATCGACAGGCCGACCCGCTCGATCGGCGTCAGCCTCGGCACCAGCGACCTGCGCCACGACATCGGCCTGGTTGACGCCGGGCTGCTGGCCTTCGACGAGGGCGGGGCGCTGCTGCCTGGCACCACGATGCTGCCCAACGGACCGGTCTGGCTGCTGCACTCACGCGGCACGGGCGGCTACGAGATCGCTGGCGAGCATCGCCTCCTGGTCGAGGACCTCGGCCCGCTCGGCTGGCATGACTGGGACCTGCACCTCGTCGACCTCGGCCGGGCCCGCAGCGTCACTGTCGGCGGGGTCTCTCGGCCGGTCCGCCACGCCTCGCGCGCCCGCCTGGCACGGGGCGCCGGGACCTGGCACCTGCTGTCGGCCGACGGGTCGGAGGTCGATCGCGAGCGTCCGCGTGTGTGCCTGCCGCGCGCGGGCGCCGAGCGGGAGTGGACCGTCGAGGTGCTCGATCCGCAGACCAAGGCCACCCACTATCGCCACGAGATCACCGTGTCGGCGGCCGGCGAGCCGCTCGAGTGGCCGTTGACGCTGGATGAGGACACGGGCGACGCCGCCTTCGATCCGTTCCACGGATGGAGTGAGCCGGTGCTCGGCTCCTTCCTCATCCGGGCGCGGGGCCCGCTCGGCACCCGGGCCTCGTGGACGGTAACGATCGGCGAGGGCATCACGGCGTCAACCTCCGTGCGCTTCCGTGGCTTCGTCCGGGAGGGACTCACCCCGGTGCAGGTCCGGCTCAGCCTCGCGTCACCGCTGCTCACCCTCGACGGTACGTCCGCCGACCTCAGTCTGGGCGCCGACGAACCCGAGCGACCGCTTACTGCGCGCACCCCGTCGGCAGCCCTTCGGCTGGTCTGCCGGCCCGAGCACCTCGCCGTGCGACACATGGCTCCCGGCACCTCGGCGGTCTGGGCGATCAGCCCCGTCGCGATCGCCTCTGACGCGCCGGACGAGTTGGGCACCCTCGACGTCCGGCTCCCGTTCGACGAGGCACTGCCCGCGTTGCGGCTCGTCGCCGGCGGTCGCACGGTGCAAGAACTGCCGGGGCGCCGCAGCGCGGCAGCACGGCGAGCCACGCACTTCCGATTCGACCTGCACGCGCTCAGCGACACCCTTCGCCAGCATCCCTCCGCCGAATTGTTGTGGCGCGTCGGCGAGGAGGATCTGGTGCTGGCGCGGCTGCGGCCGCGCGCCCTGGCCACCGACGCCCGGCTCGTCGACGGACGTATCGAACTGGCCGACTTCGCGGGCGTGCCCGCTGTGCGGGCGGGGCTGTATCCGGTCTACGCGCCGTGGCGCGACCCGATCGTCGTCGACGTCGACCCCGACGGGACGTTCGATTGCCCCGAGGATCTGCGAGACGCCGGACCGCTGGTCGTCTCCCTTCGCATCGACGACCCGTGGGCCCCGGCGCCCTGGTCACGCTGGGACGGATCGGGGCTGCGCGTCGATCAGGGCGGGGTGCCGACACCGGAGCCGCCCGTCGGCGACGGAGCGGATGCCGTGAGTTGGTACCTCGCCGGGCTGGCACCGCCGCCGGTGGACCCCGACAGTGGCCCGTACCTGTGGTCGGCGGTGGCGCTACACGGTCCGCTGCGCCGCTGCGGCGTGCGGGTCAACCTCCTCGCGGACATCGGCGGCCTCTTTCGCGAGCACCCCGACCTCGCGATCGCCACGTTGACGCAAGCCAGCCTCGACCCGCAGCTCGCCCTCGAATTCCTCATCGCCAACAAACTCACCGAGTCGATCGCCGACATCACCGCCGCCCAGGCCGCTGCTCTATGGACGGCTCATCCCGTCGCCGCCGTGCTCGACGCATCCACCACCGATCGGCCGCTCGATGCGATCGTCGCCCGCTGCGGGCCAATCGCGGCCGCGCTGCTGCGCGGTGAGCCGGACAGCGAAGCCAGCACGGGGTGTTTTGACGGAGCCCCGATGTTGGCACGCGCCTCCGCAGACCTCATCCAGCAGTTGCTGGATGACGCCAACGTGCTTCCCCTCGGGATACTCGACGGATCGACCCGCCAGGTGGCCGCCTTCGAGCTCTTTCAACGCAAGGACGACCCGCGACTCACCCGCGCCCAACTGCGACGCCAGCAGGTCGTCGCCCTCGCCGAGAGGGTGCTTGCCGACCGGCCGTATCTACTGCACGCGATCGACCAGCGGCTCGAGAAGCCCGTTCACCACACCTGGCAGCGGTTACCGCAGCTCACGCTGGCCTTCGCCGGCCTCGCCCGCGCCGCGGCCCGCGACAACCTCGATGCGCGCACCGTGCTGGACCGCTACCGCGACGACTGGCTCGCGCTCGCCCGAGTCGCCCCGCGCATGGTGACGATCGACATCGTCTTGGCCGAGCTGCTGCTCATCGGCGCCACGCATCCGAACACTCCACCCCCGCAGGAAGATCACCAGGAATGACGACGAGCATCGACCCCCTGTCGACTGCGGCCCGCGTGTCGACGAGCTACGAGCGGTACCTCGGGAGCATCCTGCCCGTGCAGGAGCCGCGGATGCGCGCGGCGCTGACCGCCGCGATTGGCAGCTACGGTGCCGTCACCAAGGGGCCCTATTTGGAGGCGTCTCCGCCCTATGAGGCCGGCGCCACGATCCGCGATCTCGTCAACGAGGGCGTGCTGTGCGAGGAGACGTTGGGCCTCACGTCCGCGGCGCTGCCCGCCGATCGACCCCTGTACCGCCACCAGGAGCAGGCCATCCGCAAGGCCGCGTCGGGGCGCAGCCTTGTTGTCGCGACCGGCACCGGCTCCGGCAAGACCGAGTCCTTCCTCGTGCCCATCCTCGACCGGCTGTGTCGCGAGAAAACCGACGGCACCCTGGGCCCGGGGGTGCGGGCGCTGCTGCTGTACCCGATGAACGCGCTCGCCAACGACCAGGTGAAGCGCCTGCGGTCGCTGCTCGCGCACTATCCGGACATCACCTTCGGCCGGTACACCGGGGAGACCAAGGAGCTCGACGACCAGGCCCTGGACCTGTACCGCAACGTTCAGGATGGGCAGAACCCGCTGCCCAACGAACTCATCTCACGACGCCAGATGCGCGAGACGCCGCCGCACATCCTGTTGACGAACTTCGCCATGCTCGAGTACCTGCTGCTGCGGCCGCTCGACCTCGACCTGTTCGAGGGTGATTACGCCGGGCACTGGCGCTGGCTGGCGGTCGACGAGGCGCACGTGTACTCCGGCGCACAGGGCTCGGAGGTCGCGATGCTGCTGCGGCGGCTGCGGCACCGGGTCGCCCGCGACGACACGCAGTTTCAGACCATCGCCACCAGTGCCACCGTCGGCGACGACCTCGCCGCGGTCGCCGACTTCGCCAGCGGTCTGACTGCCTCAGATGTCGAGTACGTGGCCGGTGAGCCTGAGCGTCAGGACGTCATCCCCGCCACCCGGCGGGAACTGCCGTCGGCCGGCGACTGGAGCCTGAGCGACCCCAGCGAGTTCGAGCGGCTCGCGGCGACCGACGACCCCGACCGCGAGATCCGTG
>JAUNTP010000334.1 GCA_030538585.1 Mobilicoccus sp. | reverse complement strand
CGTACGGGCCCGACTTCCGGTATCGGGAACTGTCCGATGTCGGCGCAGGACTGCGCGGCCCGGTGCGTGCCGCCGGGATGGCGGCTGGTCTCGGTCTACTCTTCGGTGGTCTGGCACTGCCACCGACGCGGTGGGTGCTCGATCGGTTCCTGCCTGAGCCCGGCGAGGGTCCGGACGCCGACGCGCGAGCCCGCGGGCGGTTCAGCATGGAGATCACGGCCAACACCGAGTCCGGGGCCCGCTACCGGACGGTCGTCGCCGCCGACCATGACCCCGGCTATGGCGGCACCGCCATCATGCTGGGCCAGAGCGCCTTGGCGCTGGCGCTGGATGCGCTCGACGGCGAGGGCGGCGTCCAGACCCCCGCGGTCGCCCTGGGGAGTGCGCTGGTGGAGCGCCTGCGCAAACAGGGCTTCACCCTCACCGCGATCGAAGCCTGACCAGCTGTCATCCTCGGCGGCGCATCCTCGTGCATGACTCTGACTCCTTTTTTGACGAATCAGGGAGTCAAACTCATGCACGTGGATGCGGCGGGTCGGGTCGGCAAGCCGGGTAGGGTCCGATCAGGCGACCACAAGGGGCAGAGCGATGAGATCGAGCCGTGCGATGACCTTCGTGGTCGCGAGCACGGCGATCACGGCGCACACGCTCAACGCGACGAAACTCGTCCGCGGCCTCACAGAACGCGGCCACCGCGTGCTCTGGTACGCCGATCCCCGATTCACCAGCCACGTCGTCCGCACGGGCGCCCAACACCTGCCCGCGCCCACGGCGTCCGAGCGGATGAGCCGCGGAGTGAGCGGGCTGACGGGCCTGCGCGCGTTCTACCGGGACGATGTCGTAGGCAGCATTCCCGCCCATCTGGCCGCCTTCCACGACCACGTCAAAAACACCACACCGGACGCCATCCTCTCCGACACCCTCCTGCCGGCAGCGGGCATCGCCGCCGCGCAGCTGGGCTGCCCATGGGCAACGTTTGGGGATGGTCCGCTCCTGCACTGGGACCAGTCCACTCCCCCGTTCGGCACCGGCCTTCAACCGATGCGCGGGCCGGCGGGACGGCATCGCAACCGCAACGTCCAACGCGTCATTGACCTGCTGCTCTACGACGACGCCATACGGCACCTCAACGCGATCCGCACACGACACGGCCTGACGCCCGCCGCGACCATCCGCGAGGCGTCCCTCGCCCCAGAGCTGCACCTGCAGGGCTGCACGCCCAGCCTCGAATACCCGCGCGATCCCCTGCCCGACCACATCCACTTCGTCGGAGCACTCGGGCCGGGCCCGGGCGCCGCTCCACCGCTGCCCGACCACCTCCGTCGCGCGGCGCGAACCCGTCACCTCGCCTTCCTCACCCAGGGCACCCTGCGCCCCAACCCGCGCGAGCTGGCCCGACCTGCCGCCATGGCCCTCCTCGCCGAGGGATTTGATGTCGCGGCCGCCGGCCTTCTCGACGGTCCGTGGAACCCCGACCCCAGCCGCGTCCACGTTCTGCACCGCGTCGACTACGCGGACGCCCTCGCGCAC
>JAUNTP010000108.1 GCA_030538585.1 Mobilicoccus sp. | reverse complement strand
CAGCTCGACCGGTTCGCCGAGATCGACCACACCGCCGACCTGCTGCGGCGCCTCGGCGTGCAGGCCACCCAGGGCGTGATCATCAACCGCGACGACGCCTTCATTACGCGCCACACGGCCGAGATGGCCGCGCCCGTCACGTACTTCGGGCTGCACGAGGAGATCGCCGACCGGGTGGGGGAGTTGCAGGAGGCCGACGTCCGCGAGGCCGCTGCCAGCGCGCCTGACCCGACCCCGGCCGACGGTCTGCTGCGCCCAGTCGGTGAGGGGCCGAGCTTCGACATCGCGTTCGGCGGCGGACCCCACGTGGGCCCGGTGGAGCTGCGCCAGCGCGGGCTCGCCGCCATGATCAACGCGACTGCGGCGACGACCGCCGCGCGGGTCGTGCTCGGGGACGCCTTCGACGACGAGGTCGCCGCGCGGGCACTCCGCGAGGTGCCGCCGCCCTTCGGGCGCGGTGAGGTCATCGACCTCGGTGATGGTCGCAGCCTGGAGCTCGTGCTCGTCAAGAACCCGGCCGGGTTCACGGTCGCTCTGGGCACGTACGACGCGACGCCCGCGGCGACGATGATCGCCATCAACGACAACACCGCCGACGGCCGCGACGTGAGCTGGTTGTACGACGTGTCGTTCGCGTCTCTGCGCGAGCGGGGCGTGTCGATCGTCAGCGGCATCCGCGCCTACGACATGGCCGTGCGTCTCGAATACGACGGCGTCACCACCGGTGAGGTCGTCCTCGACCTCGACGAGGCGCTCGAGGTGTTCCTCGCCCGGCACCCCGGCGAGCCGCTGCGCCTGTTCTGCACGTACACGGCGATGATGCACCTGCGGCGGGTGCTCGCCGCCCGCTACGGACTGTCCGAGTTCGGGGAGGAGGGGCGATGACCACCGCGCACACCCCGCGCAGCGAGGGCACCGAGCAGGTCGAGAACGCGCCCGACGCGATCATTCCGCTGGAGGACCCCACCGGCGCCGGCCCGGCCGAAGGTGCCAGCAAGGGCACGGTGCGCATCGTGCACCTGTACCCGCGCGAGATGAGCATCTACGGCGACCGCGGCAACACGCGCGCGCTCGCGGTGCGGGCACGGCGGCACGGGTACGACGCGGAGGTCGTCGAGCACCACCCGGGCGCCGACCTGCCGGAGAACATCCATGTGGTCGTCGGTGGTGGCGGGCAGGACTCGGGGCAGAACCGGGTGCGGGAGGACCTCGCCCGCATCGGCCCGATGCTCCGCGCCCTCGCCGACGACGGCACCCCCATGCTCATGGTGTGCGGCATGTATCAGCTGTTCGGGCACGACTTCCGCACGGTCGGCGGCGACGTCATCCCCGGCTTGGGGATTCTCGACGTGACGACCAAGGGCAACGACGTCCGCATGATCGGTCCGGTGCTGCTGCGCACGATGTTCGGCGACATCGTCGGGTACGAGAACCACTCCGGCTCGACGGAGCGGGGCCACGGCCAGGAGCCGCTCGGCACCCTCGGGTACGGGCAGGGCAACAACGGCAAGGACGGCACTGAGGGCGCGGTGCGCCACGAGGTCCACGGCACGTATTTGCACGGGCCTGTGCTGCCGGTGAACCCGATGTTTACCGATCACCTTCTGGAGCATGCGGTCAACCGGATCACGGGCCGGTCGTTCGAACCGGCCGACCTCGACGACTCCCTCGCCGACGCCGCCCGCACCCACCAGGCCAACCGCCTCCTCGCCGCAGCCGCAAAGGGCCGCACGGTCTGAGGGCCCCCGGCCCAGGTTGCGGGGGAGCCCACGCACGGCCGCCAGAGGCGCCACCCCCGTTGGTTGCAAGGGAGCGCCCACCCCCCGGTTGGTCGAGGAGGAGCGAAGCGACGTCTCGAGACCACCGTGCTACGCGTGGTGACGCGCACGGTGGTCTCGAGACACTCGCTTCGCTCGCTCCTCGACCAACGGTTGCGCGGTGGGTGAGCTCACCAGCTCAGGATGCGCCGTTCGTTGGTTGAGCAGGGGCGAAGCGACGTCTCGCCCCTCCCGTTGGTCGAGGAGGAGCGAAGCGACGTCTCGAGACCATCGCGAATTTCGTGATGACGTCGCCATGGTCTCGAGACACTCGCTTCGCTCGCTCCTCCACCAGCTGTGAGGGGGTCAGCGCCTTCGGCTGAGGACGAACCCGACGAGGCCGATCGCCATCAGTACCGCCCCGATGCCGAACATCCACTGTGCCGCGGAGAGGTCGAGGCTGCGGCCCGTGATTTCGGTGGTCGTGGCGAAGGCGGCGACGAGGATGGCGATGACGCCGAACACGATGGGTGTCCTTTGCACGCGTGCGTCGGGGCGGGTGGTGGGGGTGAGGTCGTGGGGTTCGTGGGCGGTGCTCACTGGCCTGCTCCTTCGGTGAGGGCGGTGCGGGGGCGGGTCTCGATCTTGACGTCACCGATGCCGGCGTCGATGCGCACGGTCAGGTGGTGGGGGCCCGAGCCGACCGTCACGGGGTCGTGGTCGACCCCGACGCCACCGGTCGAGTTGGACGAGGTGCGGTCGGTGACGGTGAAGCTGCCGATGCCGAGGTCGGGCACGACGGTGGTGCGCACGTCGTCCGGAAGAACGACGGTGAGGTCGCCGATGCCCCCGGACACGCTGATCTCGGCGTCGGCGAGGTCGGAGGCCGGCAGGTGTGTGAGGTCGAGCGTGGCGTCGCCGATCCCCGCGGAGTAGCTGGTCGACAGCTCGACACCGTTGCGGGGCTGCCAGTGGTGGTCGCCGATGCCGGCCGTGTTCGTCACAGCGGTGGCGCTGAGCAGGAGCGACAGCGCCATGATCCACGACGCCGCCTCCAGGATGGCGGCGCGTCGCTTGGCCAGGCCGGCGACGATGCAGGCGACGCCGACGACAACCGTCATCGCGGCGAGCCCAGCGAGCCACGGCCGCTCCAGGCCCGAGCCCAGGGTGGTTCCGGCCGGGTAGGCGATGACCGCGAGCCCCGCGACGACGAGAGTGAGCAGGAACGGGATCTGCGGCGGGCGCGGACGCGTCGGCGCAGCGACGGGGCGCGACTGCGCCGGTGACGGCACGGGCGGGGGCGTCGACCCGTGGGAGGGGGCGCGCAGCGAGGCGGGCGCCGGTCGCACGGCCGGGTCGAGGAGGGACAGTTCGTCCGAGGGTGCCGTCAGCGGCGGCGTCGGCTCCGTCGAGCTCGTGCTGTTCGACGAGACCGTCGAGGTCGTCGCTGGTGTCGCCGCTGCCCCGCCGGACGAGGCCGAGGTGGCCGGTGCGATGCGGCGCCCGCGGCGCACGATGAAGAACACGAGGCCGCCGAGCAGCACCAGCCCGACCAGTCCTCGGGAGTTCTCACCGAAGGCGGCGCCGATCATCCCGAACAGGCTGATCGCGGTGATGACGAGGAGGGTGATGGCGCCACCGTCGCCGCGGCGCATGGCCCGGTCGAGGGGGACGGTGCCGTCTTCGGACGGCAACAGCAGCCAGCACAGCAGGTAGGCGGTGATGCCGATGCCGCCCAGCAGGGTGAGGAGGATGAACCCCACGCGGAACAGGACGGGGTCGATGCCGCGGCTCGCGCCGAGGCCGGCGGCGACGCCCGCGACCCAGCGTCCCTGCTGGGGTCGGCGGATGCCGGTGTCGAGGCTGGTCTGCACCAGCCGGTCCATGGTGCCGTGCTGCGTCATGGTTCTCTCCGTTCGCTGCGGGTACCTCCATCGTGGGCGGCGGGTAGCCGTCGCGGCCATGAGGGGCGACCCTGAACGCACCCTGACACCCTCAGGGGTCCCCCTGGAAAGGGGCGTCGAGGCGTGACGCGAGGCACCCGCAGGGGTGACGATGGTGGGGTGAGCACGACACCGACGATCGAGGCGCCTCGGCTATACCGGCCGCAGCACGCGCCGGTGGCCGGCGTGTGCGCGGGCCTCGCCACTCATCTGGGGTTGCCGGTCAAGCATGTGCGTATCGGTATGGCGGTGGCCGCGTTGTTCGGCGGCCTGGGCCTGGTGGCGTACGCCCTGTTGTGGGGCATGACCCCACAGGAGCACGATTCACAGTCCGGGCATGACCGGCGCGAGTCCCGGTTCGACGGGTCGACGTGGCTCCTCGTCGTCGGGGCGGCGCTGCTGCTCGGCGGGGTCATCAGCATCAGCGGCGCCCTGGGCGGGGCGTGGGGGATGTCGCTGGAGACCGTCATCCCCGTGCTGGCGGTCGGTGGGGGAGCGGTGCTCGCCTGGTCGCAGCTGGACCGGGGAGCGGGCCGCCGTGAAGGGATCGTGCGCGTCGCGATCGGGGCGATCCTCGCTCTCGGCGGCGTCGTGGCCCTCATCGTGCGCGAGCAGGGGGTGGGAATCCTCTGGGACGTCGCCATCGCCACGTTGGCGGTGTTGGGCGGTCTGGCGCTGGTGCTCGGCCCGTGGGTGATGCGGTTCTGGCAGCGGTTCCAGGCCGAGCAGACCACCCGGATCCGGGAGACCGAGCGCGCCGACATCGCCGCCCACCTGCACGATTCGGTGTTGCAGACGCTCGCCCTCATTCAGCGCACCGACGACCCGGCACGCATCACCCGGTTGGCCCGCGCGCAAGAGCGTGAGTTGCGGGCGTGGCTGTACGGGGCGCCGAAGTCGTCGACCGACAGCCTCGCCGAGTCCGTGACGCAGGCGGCGCACGAGATCGAGGACCTGCACGGCGTGCCGATCGACGTCGTCGTCACGGGTGATCGTCCGCTCGAGGAGTCGGGGGCGGCGCTTGTGGCGGCCGTGCGGGAGGCCCTCGCCAACGCGGTGCGCCACGGTGCGCCGCCGGTGTCGGTGTACGTCGAGATCGGGCCGAGCCTGGTTGAGGTGTTCGTGCGTGACCACGGGCCGGGCTTCGACATCGACGCCGTCCCGGAGGATCGGCTCGGGGTGCGTGAGTCGCTGTTCGGGCGGATGGAACGGCATGGTGGCACCGCCCGCATCCGCCGCCTGGACGAGGGCACCGAGGTGAGCCTGACGCTGCCGGTCGACCCCGTCGAACCCCCCGATGCCGACCGTGACGCAGCAGACCCGACCGTCGAAGCCGAGACCCCCTCGGCGAAGGAGAGTGCCTCGTGAGTGACCCGATTCGTCTCGTGCTCGTCGACGATCACCGCATGTTTCGGACGGGGGTGAGGAGCGAACTGGCCGACGCCGGCGCGGACCTGCAGATCGTCGGTGAGGCCGCCGACGTGGAGGGAGCAGTCGACGTCGTGGGGCGCGAACGGCCTGACGTCGTGCTGCTCGACGTGCATCTGCCGGGCGGCAACGGGCGGGGCGGCAGTGATGTGCTGGCGGCCTGCAAGGGTGTGGAGACCGAGGCGGGTGAGCCCGTGCGGTTTCTCGCGTTGTCGGTGTCGGATGCGGCGGACGACGTCATCGCCGTGATCCGGGCCGGTGCGCGGGGGTATGTCACGAAGACGATTTCGCCGACCGACCTCGTCGCGGCGATCCGCCGGGTCGCCGACGGTGACGCCGTGTTCAGCCCGCGTCTGGCGGGGTTCGTCCTCGACGCGTTCGGCGCGGCCGCCGGTGAGGTCGCGGAGGTGGACGAAGAACTCGACCGCCTCTCGGCCCGCGAACGCGAGGTCATGCGCCTCATCGCTCGCGGCTACCAGTACAAAGAGGTCGCCAAAGAGCTGTTCATCTCGATCAAGACCGTGGAGACTCACGTCAGCTCGGTGCTGCGCAAACTGCAACTCAGCTCACGCCACGAACTCACCGCCTGGGCGATGCACCGCCACCTGCTGTGAGGACGATCGCGACGACGTCCGGCGGCGGAGTGCCGTCGGGGCGGCGCACGACGAACCTGTCGCCCGGGATGTCGAGGACGAGCCCGGCGGGGCTGTCGCGCACCGTGCCGGACAGGTTGGCGCCGCAGTCGTACGTGAGCCGCACCCGATCTCCGGGGCGCACTTCGGCCGCCTGACGAGTGACGTCGTCGTGTCCGCCGGTCATCGGGTCACCTCCACCTCCCTATCGCCGAGGTGGCCGACGGTTCGTACCCTTTCAGCCGACCCGGCTCGATTTCGGCCCGCGACCGACGCGCCCCTAGGGTGAGGGCCATGGACATGGTGACCCTCTTCCAGATCGTGTACTGGGCCCACTGGGGTGGCCTGGCGCTCATCCTCGTCGGCTACCTCATGAGCTTCGCCTCGGGCGTCATCAGCCCGATCATGGTGTGGGGCGCCCGACTCCAGTTCCTCCTCGGGCTCGGGCTCGTGGCCGTGTGGGAGATCGGCGACCTCGGCACCCTCAACCACATGTGGGTCGGCGTGAAGCTCATCGTGGCGCTCGCCATCGTCGCCCTGTGCGAGGTTGCGAGCTCGCGGGCCGCGAAGGGCCGCAACAACCCCCTCTTCATGCACCTCGCCGCCGCCCTCGTGCTCGTCAACACCGCGTACGCCTGGTTCATGAGCTGACGACACCCAAACAACCGTCATGTCGGAGGAAGCGGCATCACTCGCACAAGGGCGAACCTCTGACCAGCACCGATGTCGTCCTCACTGGGTATGTCCCCTTCCTTTGTCCGACATGGTGGTTGATTGAGCGCCCCGACATGGAAACAGGCACCACCCGCGAGCGGGTGGTGCCTGTTCCGTCATCTGCCGCTGTCGCGCCCGATGGACGAGGTCGGGCACGGCCGATGTCGGTGAACGCGTGGGATTCGAGGCCACGCTCGTCCGAGGAACGACCGAGCGCTTATCGCGCGCTCACCTCACGAGTCCGAAAAATCATCACTTCTCGGATCACCTCCTTTCCGTGTCCTTCGACGGTAGAGGTCCACCTGCCGCGACGGCAACGGGTTTTTCGCCGTGGTCTCACCGCCACGGTGGGCAAGGGGTGTCGATGCGGTCTCCTAGACTCGGGGGCGCGATGAGCCTCTTCGATGACCTCCCCGACCTGACCCTGCCCGCCCGCCCTGCCGAGAAGGCCGCTGCCGGTCGGGCCACCCCCCGACGCGCCTCGCAGTCCGACGCCGTTGACGATGCGGGGGTGCCGACGTGGGCGGCGCGCGGCGAATCCCGACCGTCTCGACCCTCGGGCCCCGACATCGACGCGCTGTTGGCCGGGCTCAACCCGCAGCAGCGTGAGGCCGTCGTCCACGAAGGATCGCCGCTGCTCATCGTCGCCGGCGCCGGGTCGGGCAAGACGCGGGTGCTCACCCACCGCATCGCCTACCTGCTCGCCAAGCGGCACGCCAACCCCGGCCAGATCCTCGCGATCACGTTCACCAACAAGGCCGCCGCCGAGATGCGCGAGCGCGTCGAGTCCCTCGTCGGGCCCAAGGCGCGCGCCATGTGGGTGAGCACGTTCCACAGCGCGTGCGTGCGCATCCTGCGCAAAGAGGCGACCCGCGTCGGGCTCAAGAGCAACTTCTCCATCTACGACGCGGCCGACTCCCAGCGCCTCATGGCCCTCGTCATGCGCGACCTCGACCTCGACCCCAAGCGCTACCCGCCGCGCTCGTTCTCGGTGCAGGTGAGCAACCTCAAGAACGAGCTCGTCGATGAGGAGGAGTTCTCCTCCCGCGCCAACGCCGAGGGCGCGGGCCCGGCCGAGGCGCAGCTCGCGGAGGCGTACACGATGTACCAGCGGCGCCTGCGCGAGGCGAACGCCATGGACTTCGACGACCTCATCATGACGACGGTCAACATCCTGCAGGCCTTCCCCGACGTCGCCGAGTACTACCGTCGCCGGTTCCGGCACGTGCTCGTCGACGAGTACCAGGACACCAACCACGCCCAGTACGTCCTCGTGCGCGAACTCTCCGCACCGGTCGAGGTCGGGCCCGGCGAACACCCCGTCGCACCGGGCGAACTCGTCGTCGTCGGTGACGCCGACCAGTCGATCTACGCCTTCCGCGGCGCGACGATCCGCAATATCGTCGAGTTCGAGGAGGATTACCCGCAGGCGCGCACGATCCTGCTGGAGCAGAACTACCGCAGCACGAACACCGTGCTCAAGGCCGCGAACGCGGTCATCGCCAAGAACAGCGAGCGCCGCCCCAAGCGCCTGTGGACCGACGCGGGCGACGGCGACAAGATCATCGGCTACGTCGCCGACTCCGAACACGACGAGGCCGCGTTCGTCGCCCGCCGCATCGACGACCTCGCCGATCAACACGGGGTGCGCCCCGGTGACGTCGCGATCTTCTACCGCACCAACGCGATGAGCCGCGCCCTCGAAGAAGTGCTCGTGCGGGTCGGGTTGCCCTACAAGATCGTCGGCGGCACCCGGTTCTACGAGCGCCGCGAGATCAAGGACGCCCTCGCCTACCTGCGCGTCATCGCCAACGCGGCCGACACCGTCAACCTGCGCCGCATCGTCAACGTGCCCAAGCGCGGCATCGGGGAGCGGGCGCAGGCGTGCATCTCGATGCTCGCCGAACGCGACCGCATCTCGTTCGTGCAGGCCCTGGCGATGGCCGACGAGGCCCCCGGCATCGCGACCCGCTCCGTCAAAGCCATCAACACCTTCACCGCGCTCCTCGAATCGCTGCGGGAGGTGCACGACTCCGGTGCCGGCGTCGGCGACCTGCTCGAAGCGGTGCTGCACCAGAGCGGCTACATCGAGGAGCTGCGGGGCAGCCGCGACCCGCAGGACGAGACGCGCCTCGACAACCTCGCCGAACTCGTCGGTGTGGCGCGCGAGTTCGACGAGCAGGCCGAGCTGGACGGCGCCGGCGGCACTTTGGACGACTTCCTCGAACGGGTCTCGCTCGTCGCCGACGCCGACGAGGTGCCCGACGAGGCCGTCGCCGACGGCACCGGCCACGAGGCCGAAGATCAAGGCACCGTCACCCTCATGACTCTGCACACCGCCAAGGGGTTGGAGTTTCCCGTGGTCTTTCTCGTCGGTCTGGAGGACGGCACCTTCCCGCACGCCCGCTCTCTCGCCGACACCAAGGAGTTGGAGGAGGAGCGGCGCCTCGCCTACGTCGGCATCACGCGCGCCCGCGAACGTCTCCACCTGTCGCGGTCGGTGGTGCGTTCGGCGTGGGGGCAGCCGCAATACAACCCGCCGTCACGGTTCCTCGGCGAGATCCCCGAGGAGCTCATCGACTGGGAGCGCACCGACGCCTCCGTGCGCGGCGCCTCGGGGGTCACGACCCGGCAGGCTCCGGCGGTGGCGACGCTGGCGGCACGTCCGGGCGTTAAGACCCCTGGCAGTCGCCCGATCCCGTCGCTGTCGCCGGGTGACCGCGTCAACCATGACTCGTTCGGTCTCGGCAAGGTCGTCGCCGTCGAAGGGGCAGGGGACCGCACGATGGCGCACGTCGACTTCGGCGGCGACACCGTCAAGCGGTTCCTCTTGCGCTACACCCCGCTCGAGAAGCTCTGACCCCCTCACGTCGAGCGAGCGAGCGAGTGTCTCGAGACCATCGTGCGTCGACGGGGCGGGTCAGTCGGCAGTCTCGTCGGCCTCGACGGGGACGATCTGGCGCTCCTCGAGCCACGGCGTGGGGTCGACAGGGCTGCCGTCGGCCTTGCGCACCTCGAAGTGCAGGTGCGGGCCGGTGGAGCGCCCGGTGTTGCCCAGCGCGGCGATGTCCTGCGCGGGCTCGACGCGGTCGCCGACCTCGACGCGGATGCGGTTGAGGTGCGCGTACCGGGTGAAGTGACCGTCGTCGTGCTCGATCTCGATGATTTGGCCGTACCCGCTCATCGTCTCGGCGATGGTGACGGTGCCGGCGGCGACCGCGCGGATCGTCAACCCGACCGGGCCGGCGTAGTCGATACCGGCGTGCAAACGCCCCCACCGCTGGCCGTAGCCGGAGGTGAGTCGGGCGCCTTCCAGCGGGCGCGAGAATCCCTCGGACGCGCCCAACTGGGCCCGCTCGGCGGCGCGGGCCGCGCGACCCTCGGCTGCGAGGCGAGCCTGCATCGCTTCGGAGATGCGCACCCCCTCGGGCGGCTCGGGCGTCTCGGCCGGTGCGGTGAGCAGGCCGGGGACGGACGCGGCCGGAGCGGTCGCGGGGAACGTGCGGATGTGGCGGACGGCCCGCTCCTGCGGCGTCGGCTCGGCCAACCACCCCCCTCCCTGCGCGTGGACGCCGCTCGGGCGCTGCAGCAGCGAGGGGCGCTGCGCGACACCGCTGGTCACGCGCACAGGCGTGGCCGTCTCGGCTCCGGACACTACGGTCACGATGCGGTGGTCCGTCGTGCCTCCACCGGCCTGCGCGGCGTGCGCAGGTGAGGCGGACAGGCCCGCTCCGGCGATCGCGAGGGAGACGCCGACGGCCAAGGTGCGGGCGCGTCGGCGCGCACCGCAGGTGGTGACGAAGGAGTTCATGGGACCTCGGGTGGCTGGGGCCACAGGTAAACGACAGTGATCGTCAGCCACTATGCATGGTCACGAACTGGTAAAGAAACTCCATCTGGACGAGTGTCCGGCATGCGGGCAGGTCGAAGGTGTGGCAAACCTCCCGCGTGGGTGGACGGCGGGTGGGTCGCGGCCTCGATCGGGTCGCCCTGCGTCACCCCGCGAGGGTCGATGAGGAGACGACTCGTAGAACCCGCAACGGCCACGGCGAGGGGCTACGCTGACCCCATGAGCGAATCTCCGTTGCGCATCGTGGTGGCCAAGCCCGGACTCGACGGGCACGACCGTGGTGCAAAGGTCATTGCCCGAGCGCTGCGTGACGCCGGTATGGAGGTCATCTACACCGGCCTGCACCAGACACCCGAACAGATCGTCGAAGCCTCCATTCAGGAGGACGCGGACGCGGTGGGCCTGTCGGTGCTCTCCGGTGCGCACATGACGCTGTTCGCCAAGACGATCGAGCTCCTCAAGGAGCGCGACGCCTCCGACATCACCGTCTTCGGCGGCGGCATCATCCCTGAAGACGACATGCCCGAACTCGAGAAGCTCGGCGTCGCCAAGGTGTTCACCCCCGGGGCGACCACCACCGAGATCGTCGACTGGGTCAAGAGCAACGTCACCCCCGCCTGATCGCTCACTCGAAGGCCCCTGCGACCGGCCGGTCGCAGGGGCCCTGTGCGTGGGGGCCACCTCGCGTGCCGCGCGGCTTCAGTCGTTCGGTGCTTCGATGTCGAGAGATGTGGCGTGAGTCGCACAGACCGAGGCTCGCCTCAAGGGGGCTGGGGGCGTCTGCGACGGTAGAATCCGCTGCGGACTCCTATCCAACGATGACGAGGAAGTGCCGTGGATCTTTTCGAGTACCAGGCTCGTGACATGTTCGAAAGGCACGGCGTGCCCGTGCTCGCAGGAAAGACCGCCACCACTGCCGAGGAGGCCCGCGCGGCCGCCGAGGAGATCGGCAGCAAGAGCGGCGGCGTGACCGTCGTCAAGGCGCAGGTCAAGACCGGTGGCCGCGGTAAGGCCGGCGGCGTCAAGCTCGCGAAGTCGGCCGAGGAGGCCGGGGAGCTCGCCGAGCAGATCCTGGGCATGGACATCAAGGGCCACACGGTCAACATCGTGATGATCGCCCAGGGTGCCAAGATCGCCGAGGAGTACTACTTCTCGCTGCTGCTGGACCGCGCCAACCGCAACTACCTGGCGATGTGCAGCAAGGAGGGCGGGATGGAGATCGAGCAGCTCGCCGTCGAGCGCCCCGAGGCCCTCGCCCGCATCGCCGTCGACCCGCAGGTCGGTATCGACGACGCCAAGGCCGATGAGATCGTGTCCGCCGCCGGGTTCGACGGTGACGTGGCCGACAAGGTCAAGGACGTCATCAAGAAGCTGTGGGTCGTCTACCGCGAGGAGGACGCCACGCTCGTCGAGGTGAACCCGCTGGTCAAGCTCGAGGACGGCGAGGTCGTCGCCCTCGACGGCAAGGTCACCCTCGACGACAACGCGAGCTTCCGTCAGGAGCACCACGCCGACCTGCACGACGAGTCGAGCGAGGACCCGCTGGAGGCCAAGGCCAAGGCGCTGCACCTCAACTACGTCAAGCTCGACGGCAACGTCGGCATCATCGGCAACGGCGCCGGTCTCGTCATGAGCACCCTCGACGTCGTCGCCTACGCCGGCGAGGAGCACACGGGTGGCGCGGCCAAGCCCGCCAACTTCCTCGACATCGGTGGCGG
>JAUNTP010000107.1 GCA_030538585.1 Mobilicoccus sp. | reverse complement strand
TACGGCGTGCAGGTCAACAGCCTCGGCCTCACCGAGACCCAACCCGAGAACAACGTCCAGCGCATCGTGCTGGAGATGCTCGCGGTCACCCTGAGCAAGAACGCCCGCGCCCGCGCCGTGCAGCTCCCGGCCTGGAACGAGGCCCTCGGACTGCCGCGCCCGTGGGACCAGCAGTGGAGCCTGCGTCTGCAGCAGGTGCTCGCCTTCGAATCCGACCTCCTCGAGTACGGCGACCTGTTCGACGGGTCGCCGGTCGTCGAGGCCAAGGTCGCCGAGATCGTCGAGGGCGCCAAGGCCGAGATGGCGCGCATCGCCGACATGGGCGGCGCGGTCGCGGCCATCGAGTCCGGGTACATGAAGACCGAACTCGTCGCCTCGCACGCCGCCCGGCGTCAGCGCATCGAGTCCGGTGAGGACGTCGTCGTCGGCATCAACAAGTTCACGACGACCGAGCCGAGCCCGCTCACGGCCGACCTCGACGCCGCCATCCAGACCGTCGACCCCGCCGTCGAGCGTGCTGCCGCGGAGGCCGTGGCCCGGTGGCGATCCGAGCGGGACGCCGACCCCGAGAAGGCGGCGGAGGTGCAGGCGGCGCTGGCCGAGCTCAAGACGCAGGCCGCCGACGAGTCCGCCAACCTCATGGAGGCCTCACTGCGGTGCGCCCGCGCGGGCGTCACGACGGGGGAGTGGGCGGCCGCGCTGCGCGAGGTGTTCGGGGAGTACCGCGCGGCGACCGGCGTGAGCGGCTCTGTCGGGGTCGGCGACGCCCCGGCGGGCAGCGCGCTCGCGGCCGTGCGCGATCGGGTGCGCGACACCGGCGAGGAGCTCGGCACCCACCTGCGCTTCCTCGTCGGCAAGCCAGGCCTCGACGGACACTCCAACGGCGCCGAGCAGGTGGCCGTGCGCGCCCGTGACGCCGGGTTCGAGGTCGTCTACCAGGGCATCCGCCTCACCCCGGAGCAGATCGTGCGCGCCGCCGTCGAGGAGGACGTGCACGCCGTCGGGGTCTCGATCCTCTCCGGATCGCACATGGAGCTCGTCCCCGAGATCCTCACGGGCCTGGCCGAGGCGGGCGCGGGAGACGTGCCGGTCATCGTGGGCGGCATCATCCCCGAGTCGGACGCCGCCAAGCTGCGCGACCTCGGGGTGAGCGAGGTGTTCACCCCCAAGCACCACGACCTCACCACCTCGATCGGGCACATCGTCGACGTCATCCGGGAGCGCCACGGGCTCGCCACGGCGTGACCTGCCCCGCATCCGCGTGCCTACGAAGGCGCCGGATCACGCTCGGGCTAGGGTGAACTGGTGACCAGCGGAGGGACAGCATCGTTCTGCTACGCGCTGATGTGTCACACCGATCCGGACGGAGTTCTCGACCGGGTCCGCCGCATCCGCGAGTTGAGCTCGGGGCATGTGTTGGTCCGGTACTCCGACCCCGCGTTCATCGACGAGCAGCGCCTGAGCGAGCTGGGTGCGCACCGACTCCTCAGCAGCCTGCCGACGCGGTGGGGGGACTCCTCGCTCATCGACGCCGCACTCGAGATGTTCGAGGTCGCGCGCGAGATGACCGACTGCGATTACGTCGTCCTCCTCTCGGGTCAGGATCAGCCCATCCGCGACCTCGCGGCGTGGGAGGAGCAGGTGCGTTCGTGGAACGTCGATGCGGTGCTCGATCCCGCGGTCGATCAACCGGAGGACCACACGTGGCGCTGGCATGTCACGTACCCACCGCGGGTGCGCATCGGTCCGGTGGACGACGTCCTTCGTCGAGTGCCTCTCCGGCTCGCGCGCCACGTGCCGGGCGTCGCTGTTCTGGGTCGGCGGGGGGAACGCAGGCTGCTGATCGGCAGGCCCCGGCGTCGTCTCGCCCCGCCGCTGCTCCCCGTCAAGTGCTCCTTCTGGGCGGTCCTGGGGCGCCGGGCGATCGACGCCGTGGCGACCCGGTCCCGGCTCGACGCGGAGGTGCGGCGCTGGCGCGAGACGGTGCGGATCCCCGACGAGTGGTACGTCTCCTCGATCCTCCTGGACGATCCGAGCCTGCGGATCGCCTTGGCCCGCACCACGACGAAGACCTTCTCCCCGCAGCTCTCGCGACCCGAGTTCATCGACCTCGACATCCTCGCCGACATGCGTCGACGCTCCTACGCCCCCTTCGCCCGCAAGATGCCGGCCGACCCCGACCCGGCCGTTCTGGCGGTCGCCGATGCGCTCACCCGCCGCACGCCCGAGGAGGTGGCGGGCGATGTCGTCGTCCGGCGAGAGACCCCCGCGTGGGCGTCACGCGTTCGCGCGCAGATCGTGGAGACGGGCGTGCAACGGTGAGCGACCTCCAGTGCCCGGCGACGTTCCACCTCCTAGGTCCGGGTGTGGCTCCGCCCGCCCGCGATGTCGTCCACGGTGCGCCGGTGGCCGCGGTCTATGCGGCGCCCGGGCGAGGCGGCGAGGACGCCGAGCCGTTGGACAGCTCCGACCTGATCGCGTGTCTCGACGACCTCGCCGACCTGCACCGCGGCGAACACGTCCTCATCCTGGCCGGTGAGGTGGCCTGGCCGCTGCGCGACTCCACCGACGAGGCGGTGGTGCGCATCGACGCAGACGGGTGGAGCGTCAGTAGTCCACTCAGCTGACGCGGGTGGCGGCCTCGCGTCGCGGGTCGCCGGCGGCTTCGAGGGAGCCGTCGGCGTGCCGCAGCGTGGCGCCCACCCCACCGAAGAACATCGAGCGCGACGAGTGCTCGACGGACGCCATCCCGCTCGCCTCGACCGCCGCGAGCAGGTCGGGGTCGGCTTCGTACTCGACACGCGGTGTGCCGGAGCCGTCGTAGGCGACGTGGAGACGGGGCTCGTCGATGGCGACCTGCAGCCCGAGTCCCTCCAGGCAGATGCCGCCGATGACCTGCAGCAGGGCGGTCGTGATGCGGTCGGCCCCCGGGCTGCCGATGGCGAGGACCCGGCCGTCGGTGTGCCGGGCCGTCGTCGGGGCCATGTTGGAGGCGAGCCGGGTGCCGGGAGGCAGCGCGTGCAACCCGCGGCGGTTGAGCTCGGGCTCCCCGAGGGCGTTGTTGAGCATGAGACCCGTGCCCGGCACCGTCACCCCCGACCCGTATCCGGCCGAAGTCGTGATCGAGCAGGCCAGGCCCTCGTCGTCGGTGGTGGACACGTGGATCGTGTCGGGTGAGCTCGACAACCCCGCCAGCCCCGCGGGCCCGAGTTCGGCCAGGGCCTGCAGGAGCTCGAAACCCGCACGTTCGAGGTCCTCGGCGGCGTCGATGGCGTGGCGTCGGTAGTCGAGGACGGTGTGCTGGATGTCGATGATGTCGCGGGCGTCCTCCTCGCCGAGCTCGTCGTGGTGGCCGGCGAGGATGCGCAGCATGGCCGTGAGAACCGGCCCGCCGATCGAGGGGGCCGGGTTCGCAGCGACGTCCCAGCCATCGAGGTGGGTGCGCAGCACGGGGCGGATCACCGAGCGGTAGGCCGCGAGGTCCGCCAGACCGAGCAGGCCGTCGTGGGTGTCCATGTCGGCCGCGATGAGGTGCGCCAACTCGCCGGTGTAGAGCGTGTCGACGCCGTCGCGGGCGATGGCCTCCAGGCTCGCGGCGAGGTCGGGGGAGCGGAGCACCTCACCGAGCGCAGGTCGACCGCCGGAGCCGTTCTGGTCGAGGAACTCGCGGGTCTGATGGTGCCAATGAAACAGCGTCGGGCCGCTGTGCCGCAGGTAGAACTCCGCCGCGACGCCGAGCGGCCACCCGGTGCGGGCGACGTGGACGGCCGGTGCCAGCACCTCCTGCCAGGGCAGCCGACCCCAGCGCTCACCGGCCGTCTCGAGCGCGGCGAACATGCCGGGGGTCGCGACCGAGCCGTGCCCGCCGTGCACCGTGAACCCGCCGAAGTAGTCCATGAAGTAGGACGAGACCCCGGCACCGAAGCGATCTGCCGGCCGCGCGCGACCGGGCATCTCGACGTTGCCGTCGATGACGATCGGCTCCTGACCGGGCGCCCAGATGTTGACGAACGCGCCGCCCATCGGGCTGACGATGCCGACCTCGGTGACGCTGGCGACCGCGACGGCCGCGATGGCCGCATCGACGGCGTTGCCTCCGGCCTCCCCGACGGCGATGGCCGCGTCGGCAGCTTCACGGGCGGGAGCGGCGACAGCGATGCGCCTGGTCATGGACTCTCCTTCGCGCGTCGAGGATCGGTGGACGGTCGTTCATCTTTTCACGCCGCTGGCTGCCGCGCGCACGGCCACCGATGTCGCCGTCGCCAGGCGGGTACACCCCGCCGTAGAGCTGTTGGTGTGCAACAGGATTCGCGCTTCCCGGGGGTGGCGTGCGACGGTCGAACGCGCCCCGACGTTCGACGCGGTCCGGTTCCCCGATCCCCTCTGGAGACCTCGTGCGCCCCTCTCTGTCCTCCGACACGACCACCTCCGAGGTGTCGATCCAGTCGCTGCGCGCCGTCGCTGTGCTGCTCATGGTGGCCGGGCACGTCATCGGCGACACCCCGGAGCGGGGTCTGCAGGCCGGTGAGGGCACGGCACTGCGCGAGATGTACCTCTTCCTCGAGGACGTGCGGATGCCGTTCTTCACGGTCCTGTCCGGGTACGTCTACGCGATCCGGCCCGTGACCGCCGGCGGGGCGCGACGGTTCGTCACCGGCAAGGTGCGCCGCCTGCTGGTGCCGATGATCGTCGTCGGCGTCGCGTTCATGGCCGTGCAGTCGATCGTCCCGGCCACCAATCAGACCCCCGGGCCCGGGGACGTTCTCGCGCTGTTCTTCGTCGGGTACGAGCACCTGTGGTTCCTCCAGGCGATCTTTCTCGTGTTCCTCGCTGTCATGGTCCTCGATCTCGCCGGGGTGATGGACCGACCCCGCGGGTGGGCCATCGTCGTCGGGCTCGTCGCCGCGCTGCACGTCGCCAGCCACGTCCCCGCGCCGTGGGCCGTGTTCAGCATCAACCAGGCCATGCACCTGCTGCCGTTCTTCCTCATCGGCCTGGGGCTGCGGCGCTTCGCGGGTCGGATCCCGGCGGGGGCGTGGCCCGTCGCGCTCGCGGGCACGCTGCTGATCGCGCTCCTGGTGGTGCGAGAACTCGCCCGCGTGGAGGACATCACCCTCCACGGCCCGCCCGCGCGTGCCTTCTCCCTCGCGGTGGGTGTGAGCGGGGTGCTGCTCCTCTTCGGCGTCCGCCGCCTGCTGCACGCGCGCCCCCTCGCCTGGCTCGGCGGGTTCGCGTTCGGGATCTACCTGCTGCACGTCTTCGGTGCGGCGGGGGCCCGTATCGTCCTCGGGCGCCTCGGTGTGGAGGACGTGCCGGTGCTGTTCCTCGTCGGCCTCGTCGCGGGCGTCGCGTTCCCCGTGCTCGTCCAGCTCACCCTCGGGCGTCACCCGCTGGTGTCGCAGGCCGTCTTCGGGCAGCGCCGACGCCGGACGACGACACCCGCCGCGCCCGCGAGTGAAGAGCGACCTCGCGCGGTGGATCTCAGAACAGGCGATGCTCGACGTCGTCGAGGCCGCGCAGCGCGTCGTAGTCGAGTGTGACGCAGCGGATCCCGCGGTCGACGGCGAGCGTGCGCGCCTGCGGCTTGATCTGCTGGGCGGCGAAGACGCCCTGCACCGGCCCGCCCGAGACGAGCAGCGGGTCGCGGTTGAGCAGGTCGAGGTAGCGCGTCAACTGCTCCACCCCGTCGATCTCGCCGCGCCGCTTGATCTCGACCGCGACGTGCACCCCCGAGCTGTCGCGGCACAGGATGTCGACCGGGCCGATCGGGGTCATGTACTCGCGCCGCACGAGCCGGTACCCGTCCCCGAGGGTCGTGATGTGCTCGGCGAGCAGCTTCTGCAGGTGCGCCTCGACACCGTCCTTGACGAGGCCGGGGTCGATCCCGAGGTCGTGGCTGCTGTCGTGCAGTACCTCGTGCAGGCGCACCCGCAGCCGGTCGTCGGACTTGGCGTTCTGCACGATCCACACGGCCTCGACGCCGTCGGCGGCCTCCAGCTCGTCCGGCTCGACCTGCACGGTCGTGCACGGCGGGGACATCCAGTTGAGGGGCTTGTAGGAGCCGCCGTCACTGTGCACCAGCACCGACCCGTCGGCCTTGACGAGGAGCAGCCGCGTCGCCAGCGGGAGGTGGGCTGCCAGACGGCCCTCGTAGTCGACACTGCACTTCGCGATCACCAGACGCACGCCGCACACCCTAGGTCATGTGGCGCGTGTGCCGGCGCCGCCGCAGGCAGAGACGCGGCCAGCACACGCGGGAGAGTTCGTCAAGGGACGAGGGTCACCTCGTCAACACTCCCCGTGGGACGGCTCGCTCTGGAACACTCAGCGACATGGCTCGCGAAATCACGAAAATCGGTGTGATCGGACTCGGCACCATGGGTGCCGGCATCGTCGAGGTCTGCGCCCGCAACGGGTTCGAGGTCGTCGGCGTGGAGATGAACCCCGCCGGGGTCGAACGCGGACGCGGATTCCTCGAAGGCTCGACCGAGCGCGCGGTCTCGCGCGGCAAGATGTCGGCCGAACAGCGCGACGAGATCCTCGGCCGCGTCACCACCACCGACGACATGTCGGCCCTTTCCGACTGCGGCCTCGTCATCGAGGCGGTCCCGGAGAAACTCGAGATCAAGCGGTCGGTCATGAGCGCCCTCGACGAGGTCGTCGCCGACGACGCGATCCTCGCCACGAACACCTCCAGCCTCTCGGTCACCGACATCGCGACCGCCACCAAGCTGCCCAGCCGCGTCGTCGGCATGCACTTCTTCAACCCCGCACCGGTGATGAAGCTCGTCGAGGTCATCGCCACCGTCATCACGGCGCCCGACGTGCTCGAGGACATCCGCACCCTCGCCGAGAAGATGGGTAAGGAGCCGGTCGTCGTCGGTGACCAGGCCGGCTTCATCGCCAACCGGCTGCTGCTCGCCTACCTCAACCGCGCCGTCGGCATGTACGAGAACAAGTACGCGAGCCGCGAGGACATCGACGCCGCGATGACGCTCGGCACGGGCCTGCCCATGGGCCCGCTGGCCCTGCTCGACCTCATCGGTCTGGACGTCGCCTACGCGGTGCTCGACACCATCTACAAGGAGGGGCGCGACAAGCTGCACGCCCCCGCGCCGCTGATCAAGCACATGATCGCCGCCGGTCTGCTCGGCCGTAAGACCGGCCGCGGGTTCTACACCTACGAAAAGCCGGGCTCCTCCAAGGTCGTCGAGGACGGCGTCCAGCACAGCGCCTTCCCCAGCTCGGCCACCCCCCGGCAGGTGAGCAAGGTCGGGGTGGTCGGCAGCGGCACGATGGCCACCGGCATCGCCGAGGTGTTCGCCAAGGCAGGCTTCGACGTGCAACTCGTCTCGCGTCACAAGGGCCGTGTCGAGCAGGCGCACGCGGCGATGGACAAGAGCATGGCCAAGGCCGTGCAGCGCGGCAAGATGGAGGAGTCGGCGCGCACCGACGCTCTCGCGCGCGTGACGACGAGCGACGATCTGGAGTCGCTGGCTCAGGTCGACCTGGTCGTCGAGGCGATCGCCGAGGAGCTGTCGGTCAAGCAGGCGATGTTCGAGAACCTCGACGAGATCTGTAAGCCCGGCGCCATTCTCGCGACGTCGACCTCCTCGCTGCCCGTCATCGACATCGCCATGGCCACGCAGCGCCCCGCCGACGTCATCGGGATGCACTTCTTCAACCCCGCCCAGGTGATGAAGCTCATCGAGGTGGTGTCCACGGTGGCGACCTCACCCGACGTGGTCGCGACGGTCGACGAGGTGACCCAGAAGATCGGCAAGCACCCGGTGCACTGCGGCGACCGGTCGGGGTTCATCGTCAACAACCTGCTGTTCCCCTACCTCAACGACGCGATCAAGATGCTCGAGGCGCACTACGCGACGACCGACGACATCGACCTCGCGATGCGCGCCGGGTGTGGGTACCCGATGGGTCCGTTCGAGCTGCTCGACATCGTCGGCCTCGACGTGTCGCACGCGATCCAGCGGGAGCTCTACCTGGAGTTCCGCGAGCGCGGATTCGCACCGGCTCCCCTGCTGGAGCACCTCGTCAAGGCCGGCTACCTGGGTCGCAAGACCCAGCGCGGCTTCCGCACGTACGCCTGAGTCGGGCCGCACGACCGCCCCTCGTCGGTCGAGGAGCCAAGCGTCTCGAGACCACCGCCCACGCCATCACGGCAGGGAACGGTGGTGTCGAGACGCTTCGCCGCGTGTGCCTGACGAGACCGGCAGCTCGATGGCGTAGCGGTCGCGGCCCATGCGAGCCTTGGCCCAACGGACTCCCTCGTCGACGACCGCCAGGGGGAGTCCCGCCAGCGTCGATGGCAGGACACGGTTCAACGCGCCCCCCACGACGGTGCTGCGGTCCAACCACGACAGGTCGCCGGGAAGGTCGGCGCGATACCGCCGGGCGACATGCCGGTACGGGGACAGCTCGGCAGCGAAGGAGTCGTAGGCCGCGCGCTTGTCTTCACGCGGCGACACGGACGCGTGAAATCGCCAGGGCTTCTGTCCCATCGCGTGGACGAACGGCGGCAGGCCCGACCGAGCGGAGCGGAGTCGTTCCGCGGTCGTGTACCCACCGGGCCCGAAGAGCTGGGCGATCTCGCTACCGCGACGGATGAACCGGATCGGCACGCTCGCGAACTGCTCCGACCCCAGGAGCGCCGTGAATACCTCTTGGTCACCGACGTGGTGAATGGGCCGCTCCAACGGTGGGCGACCCTGGGCCTCCGTGTACTCGGGGCGGGACAGCAGCTCCACCCACGCGCGCAACAGCTCGACGTGTTCCCGGGTGACGCGGAGAACGGCCGTGTTCGCCGTCACCGGCATCGACCGGCCCACCGGCAACCCCCAGCTCAGCGTCCGGTGAGTACCACCCTGAGCCTGGCCCCACCGACAGTCTTCGGTGACGGCCACATGCTGAGGCGTCAGTTCCGCGAAGATCGGTGACACGTCTCTCGTGACGATGACATCGGAATCGATCCAGACGACGTCGTCCTCTCCCGCATCGAGACGCGCCAGCAACGCGTGCGGTTTGACGTTCCACCCGGCACCGAGCAAGCGTTCGGTGCTGACGCTGACGCCGCGGTCCTCCAGCCAGCGCACGACCTCGTCGGGCGCACCGGGGAGGATCGCGTGGAAGGACACCTCGGGCGAGTGCTCCTGGAGAGAGAGGACCAGAAGTCGCACCCCGACAAGTTCGTTGGGCCGATCCTCCGCGACGACGACATGCATGAGGAAATCATGCCCCATCGGCGCAGAGCCTCGCCGTCACCGTCGGTCGAGGAGCGAAGCGTCGCGAGACCACCGCCCACGTGACTGCGATGGCCGAGGTGGTTTCGAGACGTCGCTTCGCTCCTCCTCAACCAACGGGGGCCTGGGGAGGAAGCCGGTCAGCCGGTGACCTCGGCGAAGGCGTCGGTAAGGGTGCGTACCCCCGCGCGGAGGCGTTCTGTCGTCGGCGGGACCGCGTCCCAGCGGGGGAGGTCCACCGCGAAGGAGGCCGGGCTGCCCGGGGTGCTCGACTCGATGACGACCTGCATGCGCTCCACGTCGATGTACCTCGGTTCCCCGAGGTCGGGCACGACGATGCGGCCACCGGCCGGGTCGGCGAACAGCAACATCGACCACGGCAGCCGCAACCGCCACTCCATCGGGCGTAGCGGGTCCGGTCGCACGAGCTGCCACGTCGCCAGCGACGTGAACGCGGGACTCTCCGGGTTCCAGGTGCCGAGCACCATCTCACCGACGGTGAGCATCTCGGCCGGGGTGGTCCGCTCGCCGGGGCTCTGCAGGGGCGGCCGCACGACGAGCTGCTCCTTGACCCAGCCGCGCGAGTTGGCGCGCGGCAGGTAGATCGACGGCAGCGCATCGAGCCGCACCGGGTCGAGGATGCGCCGCACGAACATGTTGACCGTGCTCATCGTGGGGGTGAGGTGGATCGCGACGTCGAAACGACGGGCCCCCGATCCGCCGGGCAGCCGCAGCCCCTCCTCCTGGGGCAGGAGGTCGAAGCCGACGTCGACGGGCGAGGTGACGCGGCGCGTGAACGAGAACGTCATGTACAGGTACGACGTGTCGTGATCGACGGTGACCCGGGTCATCTCGTCCTCCGGCGCGTCGTGGACGATCCGCTCTCCGGCCGGTTCCGGGTCGTGCGCGAGCAGACCGTGCCACTGCGAGCTGGTCAATGGGTCGTGCCACAGCAGCCGCTGGTCCAGCGACACCCCGACCTCGCGACGCGCCGTCGCGGGCGCGGTGGCCGACCAGTCGTCGGTCCACGACACGAGCAGGCCGCCGGCGAGCCCGATGCCGTGGAACATGCGCAGCATGTCCGCGTTCATCGACATGGCTTCCTGCTCGCTGTGGTGACCGTCGTCGCGACCGTTGGTGCCGACGTGGCTCTGGCCGAGCGAGGCAGGCACCCCGAACTCGGTGACGAGCAGCGGAAGCCCCCGGTGGTAGCGCTTGAGGTCGAGCAGGTAGGAACGGTAGGGGTCATCACCCTCGTACGAGGGCTGCCGCCGCAGGAAGTGCGGCTTGAACGGAAAGGCTTGATAGGCGGCGAAGGTGCCCCCGGGCCAGCTCGGCGTGACGGTGATGTGGTTGACGTCGACCCCGACGAGATCGTCGCGCTCGATCGGCTCCTCGGGGTGCGCCAGGGGGTCGGTCGTCGGCCAGTTCGCAGCGGCGATGGGGGCGCTCGTGCCGGCCGCGGCCTCGCGGGTGGCCAGGGCATCCATGCACGAGGCGAGCCACGTCTCCGTGGCGCTCGCATCGACGGTCGAGGAGAAGTAGGTGCCCTGATAGGGGGGCGTGTCGGGCGCGCCGCGGTCCGTGGCGAGCACGACCGTCGGGTTCCAGGTGAACCCGACGAGCCACCCGACGACCCACCCGGACACGTCCGCGGTCCAGGTGCCCGACGGGACGGCGTCCTCACGGGTGAGGTCACCGTGCACGGCCGCGCTGGTGTGCTCGATCTCGCGGGTCATGGCCGCGCGGACGGCCGCCGAGAGAGGCTCGCCCTCGGCGACCGCCTCGAGCTCGGGCGGGCACACGCCCTGCACGACGTAGAGCGGCGCGTCGGGGTGGGTCTCGTTGTGTCGACGCAGCTCGGCGTACAGCTCCGGCGCCTGGAGGCGGTCGAGTCGGACGACGCGCACCCCCACCTCGGCCATGAGCGAGAACCACCGTCGGTAGTCCTCGGCGGTCGCGGCGAACTCCGAGGCCGCGTGGCCGGGCAGCGCCGCGGTGAGACCGACACCCGCCCAGAAGGTGCGCTCCCCGTCGATCGTCGCGATCGTGAGCTCCTCGCCGCGCTGCGTCGCCACCATCGACAACCCGTCGACCTCCAGCGGTGCGGGCGCCCACGAGTCCGCCACGACCGGCGCGGGGGATTCCGGGCCGGGGGAGGGGGAGCCGCCCGGCGTCGGCGCGGCCGTCCCCTCGTCGGCGGGACTGCATGCTGCGAAGAGAGCCATGGACCCGGCCGCGAAGGCGCTGGTGCGCAGGAAGTCGCGACGGGACGGGGTCATGGGATCCTCCTGGCACCAGCGTGCTGTTCTGCGCTGCCGTGCGGGCGCGCCGTCGTGTTGCGAGAATGTGGGGCATGCCCCGCGCCAACCGTCGCCGCCGCGAGGAGCGGGGTCTCGACCCGGCTCTCGTCACCCGCCAGACGCGGGAGACTCATGCGGGGGTGCCGTGGATCGTGCGGCGCGTCACCGGTCGCGACCCGGACCGGCGCTATCGCTGCCCGGGCTGTCAGCAGATGTTCGTCGGCACCCTCGCGCACGTGCTCGCCTGGCCCGAACACGGCGGGATCGACGAACGGCGACACTGGCACGGGTCGTGCTGGCGAGCCCGGCACTCCCGCCCCGCGGCCGGACTGCACTGACCGACGG
Organism: Mobilicoccus sp.; assembly: GCA_030538585.1. Lineage (GTDB taxonomy): Bacteria > Actinomycetota > Actinomycetes > Actinomycetales > Dermatophilaceae > Mobilicoccus. Next base: position 249 of record JAUNTP010000107.1, on the reverse strand, counting down.
AGCGCCGTGGGGGAGGGCCGCACCGATTCACCCCCGGCTGCAGGTCGTCGTCTGTTCCGATGCCGCGCGGGCGCCGTCCCCGACCACAGCGCCTTTCGGGCTGGTCGGGGCGCCGACGCCGGTGCGCGCGGACAGCCCGAGCCTACTACGGGCGGACCTGCTCGACCGCGGTGAGGCCGTGGCAGCCGGTGGCCCGCCGCGGGCGGGGCAGCCGCGGGGCCCCCGGGGGGGGGGGGGCCCCCGGGCCAC
>JAUNTP010000106.1 GCA_030538585.1 Mobilicoccus sp. | reverse complement strand
GCTCCTCCTCCGCCGGATTGAGGAGCGAAGCGTCTCGAAATCGACCAACGGGGGGCGGGCCTTTCGGGCCGTCAGCGCCGGATCACTTCGTCTCTTGGTAGGCGTTGAGGTAGGAGTCCTCGCCGCGGCGCTGCAGGGTGAGAAGTTCGCCGTACACGCCGCCGGTCGTGGCGAGCTCGGCCGGTGCGCCGATCTCGTCGACGTGGCCGTCCTTGAGGGTGACGATGCGGTCGACGGTCGCGATGGTCGAGAGCCGGTGGGCGATGATGAGGGAGGTGCGGCCCGCCATGAGCTGCTCCAACCCCGCCTGCACGGCCCGCTCCGAGCGGGTGTCCAGCGCGCTCGTCGCCTCGTCGAGGACGAGCACCGAGGCTTCCTTGAGCATGGCCCGCGCCACGGCGATGCGCTGCTTCTGACCACCCGACAGCTTCATGCCGCGCTCACCGATGAGCGCGTCGTAACCGTCGTCGAGACGCTCCACGAAGTCGGCGGCGTTGGCGCGGTGGGCAGCCGCGGCGACGGCGCCTGAGTCGGCGTCGGGCAGGCCGTAGCGGATGTTCTCCCCGACGGTGTCCGAGAACAGCGACGGGTCCTGGAAGACGATCGAGACGCGGCGACGCAGGTCTTCGGTCGGCATCGTCGCGATGTCCACGCCGTCGAGGCGGATGTGTCCCGACCGCAGCGGGTACAGGCCGAGCAGCAGGTTGACCAGCGTCGTCTTGCCGCCGCCCGACTCGCTGACGAGGGCGACGCGCTCGCCGCGGCGCACGTCGAAGCTCACCCCGGCGAGCACGTCGGGACCGTCGCCGTACCCGAAGCGCACGTTCTCGAACTCCAACACCGGCGCGTCGTCGGGCCGCTCCGGCACAGCCGGCAGCGGAGCAGGTGCGGCGATCTCGGTGGAGCGCATGACCCGGAAGTAGTCGCGCGAGCCCGCCACCGCGCGCTGGGCCGAGTCGAGCACCCAACTCATCATCTCCACGGGCGTGCGGGCCATGGTGATGAGCTGGATGAGGAGCACCATCTGCCCCACGCTGAAGTGCCCCTCGAGGGTGCGCCAGAAGATGACGAGGTACATGCCGGCGAACACGACGTTGAGCACCCCGCGCCGAATGATGTCCATGGTGTGCCAGTGCCGCGACTGGGCCTGCGTGGTGGCGTGGGTGGCGTCGAAATGGTCGGTGAACGTGCGCAACTCGTGCCGTTCGCGCACGAACGAGCGCACCACGCGAATTTGCCCGACGATCTCGGAGAACCGACCGCCCGCGCTGTCGATGTGGACGTTCTTGTCGGCCTCCAGCCGTTGCCATGTGCGAGAGGTCAGGCTGGTGAGCCACACGTAGATGGGGAACACCGTGAGCAGCAATAACGCGAGCGGCCAGTAGTAGATCGCGCTGATGATGAGCACCGCCACCGTTTGCAGCAGCATCGAGAAGAACGTGTTGCTCATCGACTTCATGAAGTTGCTGATCTCGGTGATCGACCGGTTGAGCCGGGAGATGATCGAGCCGGTCATCTCGCTGTCGAACCACTCCTGCGGCAGCTTCAGCAGCTTGTCGAGGTAGCGCGTCGAGAGCAGCGCCCGGATGCGGTTGGAGAGCACATCACCGTAGTAGCCGCCGATGTTGTGCACGACCGTGACGGTGAGCTCCATCGCGAGGATGGCGAGGGCGAGCAGTGCCAGCGTCGGCAGCACTGCGGTGCCTCGACCGGTGGTGACGGCGTCGACGATGACGTCGGTGGCGTGGCCGATGAGGAACGGCGTCGCGAGTCCGGCCGCAGCGGTGACGAGGGCGCACGCGATGACGGCCACGTAGTAGGGGCGCAGGACGGAGGTGAACCGGATGATCGCGACGAGGGACGCGCTCATCCCTTCTCCACCGGGCTGGGGGGTGCTCGTCGAGCCGTCGGTCATGAGGTCCTCGCAGGGCGGCGGGGTGGAACAGGCAGCGCCCGAATCGACGCATCGGCAGCGTAATGGAGCCCACCGACAGTGCCCAACGCCGTTCTGTACCGCGGCGGTTCAGCTCAGGTCAGGTCAGGTCAGGTCTCGTCGTCGCGGGCGTAACTGCGGGGGCGCAGCGCGTTGGCGGCGGCGAGCAGCGGCAGCCCGGCGCCGACGACCACCGCGAGCGGTGGCGACACGAGCCCCAGCGCCGCGGCGGTGACCCCGACGAGATGGACGGCGGTCACGCCGATGAGCCCCTGGACGGTGACCCGGTGGGTCTTGCGCGCCAGGGCCAGCGCGGCCACGGCGCTGCGCAGGTCGAGGTCGTCCACAGACACGGTCGATGGACGGCCGGCCTCACCCCAGCCTGCCGCGCCGGCCACATCGTCGCGGCGTCTAATCCGGAACACCGGCTCGTCGACGTCGGCGTCACCGAGAAGCGCCACCGGCCCGAGGGGTTGCAGCTCTCGCACGGCGCTCGCCCAGGAGCCGTCCGTCCGCACATCAGCGGCGGGGGTCTCGGTGGCGCGGGCGAGGTGCGAGATGGTGACCGCGTCCGTCCCGACGAACACGGGGCGCACGTCGAGGGAGAGGAGTTCGGGCCACACGTCGAGCACGTCGGTGCGCACCTGGGGCGACAGCTCGAAACCGGCACGGGCACGCCCACCCCACCCGACGAAGAGGTCGACTCCACCCTCGGCGAGGTCAGGGGGCACGACGTCGAATGCGGTGGCGGGGCCGATGGTCACCACGGTGTCTTTGAGGCGCCGCGCGCGGGTCGCCCCCTCAGAGTTGACCGGAGCCGACGGGCGCAGGTCGATGGCGCGCTCACGGGCAGCCCCGAGCAGCGCGGCGTGGTGCGGGTGGTCGCTGCCGTCGGCGACCGATGCCGCCGCGCGCAACGCCGCCGTGACCTGCAGCCGCCCAGCCGTGCGCACCCGAGTCAGGCGCGGCACCGCACCGGAGAGCGTCCCGAGGGGGTCGAACACGAGCCCCCGTACACGGGCCATCTCCAGCAGGTCGACCTCACCGAAGAGAATGCCGAGCTCACGTCCCCGGTCGCGCGCGGCCCGCGCCGGCAAGAACCGGGCGAGAAAGAACGAGGCGGGGGACGCGACCAGGAGGACGGCGAGCATGGCGAGAGCGCCCGCGAGGCCGGAGGAAAGCGTGGCGGCCGGAGCATCGGGAGCACCCAGCACGCCGAGCAGCGCCCAGGTGCCGAACGTCAGAAGCGCGATCGCCGCCACCACGACCGGCACCCACGGCAGGGCCCGGTCGACGCGCGTCACCCACGGGCGCGTCGAGGTGCCCGCCGTCGAGCGGGTCTGCCCGCCAGGGACGACCCCCACGACGCGCCGCAGCAGCCGCGCGGCGACGAGATGGACCGAGGTCGCCACCCCCAGCGCGGCCAGCGGAGTGAGGATCCCCGCGGCCACCACTGCCGGCACCGCTGTCACCAGGGCCACGAGCAGGGCTCCGGTGATGAGCTCGGACCCGCCGGTCCCGCCCTCTCGGGTGCCGGACGCGATCTCCCGCCACGCCCGCACCAGCGTGGGCACCAGACCGGCGCCGACCGCCGTGAGCGCCGCGACCACGACCATCGCCGTGAGCAGGCCGCCCGCGAACACGTTGCCGAGCGGGGTGATGAGCACCCCTGACACCACACCGGCCACGACGGCGAGCCACCACCGCCACGACGGCATCGCGTCGTCGACGGGAGCCCACCCGATGGTGGCCGTGCTCATGCAGGGGACTCCTTCTCGTCTCGTGTCACAGGTGGCGGCGGGTGAGGTCGGCCGCGAGGCCGGTGTAGGTCTGCGGGGTGAGCGCCAGCATGCGCTCCTCCACCTCGGCGGGGAGCCCGAGCCCGCGGACGAACTCGCGCAGTCGGTCACCGTCGACGCGCTGGCCGCGGGTGAGGTCCTTGAGCCGCTCGTACGGGTTCTCCATGCCGGCCACACCCTGCGCCCCGAGAGCGCGCATCGCCGACTGGATGGGTTCGCCGAGCACCTCCCAGTTGACGTCGAGGTCGGCGGCCATGGCCTCCGGCACCGCGTCGAGACCGGCGAGGCCGCGCTGCACGTTGTCGAGCGCGAGCAGGCTGTGCCCGAACGCGGTGCCGATGTTGCGCTGCATCGAGGAGTCGGTGAGGTCGCGCTGCATCCGCGACTGCACGAGCGTCGCCGAGAGCACGTCGAGCAGGGCGTTGCTCACCTCGAGGTTGGCCTCGGCGTTCTCGAAGCGGATGGGGTTGACCTTGTGCGGCATCGTCGAGGAGCCGACCGTGCCCTGGCCGCGCACCTGCGCGAAGTAGCCGAGCGAGATGTAGGTCCACACGTCGGTGCAGAGGTTGTGCAGGATGCGGTTGAACCGCGCCATGTCGGCGTACAGCTCGGCCTGCCAGTCGTGGCTCTCGATCTGGGTCGTGAGCGGGTTCCACGTGAGGCCGAGCCGGTCGGTGACGAACGTGTTGCTGAGGCGCGGCCAATCGGCCTCGGGCACCGCGGCGACGTGGGCGCCGTACGTGCCGGTGGCGCCGTTGAGCTTGCCCAGGTACTCGGTCGCGCTGATGCGCCGCACCTGGCGACGGAGCCGGTGGGTGAGGACGGCGAGCTCCTTGCCGAGGGTGCTGGGGGTCGCGGCCTGCCCGTGGGTGCGCGAGAGCATCGGGGTCTCGGCGAGCTCGGTCGCCATCGCGGCGAGTTGTTCGAGGAGGTCTTCGGCCTTGGGCAGCCACACGGTCTCGACGGCGCCCTTGACCATGAGGGCGTAGCAGAGGTTGTTGATGTCCTCGCTCGTGCAACAGAAGTGGACGAGCTCGGAGAGCTGCGCGGTGTCCTCGCCGAGGATGTCGGGCATGCGGCGCTTGAGGTAGTACTCGACGGCCTTGACGTCGTGAACCGTCTCTCGCTCGATCTCGGCGAGCTCGGCGATGTCGTCGGCGCCGAACTCCGCGACGATGGCCCGGAGCCGGGCGATCTCGGTCTCGGTGAGCTGACGCACGCCCGGGACGACCTGCTCGTGGGCGAGGTGGATGAGCCACTCGATCTCGACGTGGACCCGGGCCCGGTTGAGGGCGGCCTCACTGAGGTGGTCGACCAGCGGCGCGACGGCCTTGCGGTAGCGGCCGTCGAGGGCCCCGAGGGCGATAGCAGGAGTGATGTCGGCGAGCGAACCCATGCCCCGCATTCTGTCACCCATCCCCTCCCTCGCTTCCCGACCCTGAGCGGGTGGGCGGGGGTGGGGTCAGACCTGGGCGCGGAGGTGGGTCACGACGCCGCGGCAGGCGGCCTCGACCTCGGCCAGGCAGCGGGCGAAGCCGTCGTCGTTGCCGTAGTACGGGTCGTCGACCTCCAGCGTTCCCGCCTCGACGGCGGCCGGGTCGAACTCGCGCAGCAGGCGCACATGGGAGGTGTCCGCTCCGTCCGCCATGGCCACGACCGCGCGCCGATGCCCCTCGTCGGCGACGAGGACGAGGTCACGCCCCGCGATCCACTCGGGCGAAAACTGCTGGGCGACATGCGCGCTGCCGTCGTACCCGCCTGCCTTCAGCGCGCTCACCGTGCGCGGGTCGGCGCCGTTGCCGATGTGCCAGCCGGCGGTCCCGGCGGAATCGACGACGACCCGATCGGTGAGGCCCTCCTCCTCGAGCATGGCCCGCAGCACGACCTCACCCATGGGCGAGCGACAGATGTTGCCGGTACACACCATGCTGACCCGGTACGGTGCGGCCACGTTCAGGACTCCTCACCGTGGTCGAGGGTGCCGTCGGGCCGCTTGCGGATGCGCGGGATGGGGCCCGTCAGGTGGTTGCCGGGCGTCCCCCAGGGGGCCGAACGGGCCGGCCACTCGGTGGGCAGGGGCGCGGCGGCCTGGTGCTCGTACGGCAGCGACGAGGACGCACCTGCACGGCGTTCCCGGTCATCGCTCGACTGCGGCGGGTGGGACATGGCACCTCCAGCGGTAGTGATCTCTCCACTGTGGCACACCCGCCCGCCACCGTCCGTGCGCCCACCGGACACCGAATGGTCACGACAGCGAGCTTCCCGCGCCGGGCGCAGCGGTGGTGAGCACGGGACCGTAGGGTTCGACAGGTGCGCCGGGCGAAGGGAGGGGTGATGCGGGTCCTGCTCATCGACAACCACGACTCGTTCACCTACAACCTCGCCCACGACCTCGCCGTCCTCACCGGGCAGATGCCGGTGGTGTGCCGCAACGACGAGCCCCTGCCCGGGAGTCTCGACGCTTTCGACGCGGTGGTCGTCTCGCCCGGCCCGGGCACTCCGGAGCGGGCGGAGGACCTCGGGATCTCGGCCGACGTCGTCGCTCAGGGCGTCGTCCCGGTGCTGGGGGTGTGCCTGGGCATGCAGACCATCGCGCATCGCTACGGCGGGCGGATCCGGCCGGCCCCCCGCCCGGTGCACGGTGAGGTGGCCCTCGTCGAGCACGCCGGCGGCGGGGTGTTCGATGGGCAGCCGACGCCGCTGCCGATGGTGCGCTACCACTCCCTCGTCGTCGACGACCTCCCCGAGGAGCTCGTCATCGACGCCTGGTGCGACGGCCTCGTCATGGGGCTGCACCACCGCGACCGGCCCGTGTGGGGCGTCCAGACCCACCCCGAGTCGATCAGCTCGGTCGGCGGTCGTCAGTTGCTCGCCACGTTCCTGCGCCTCGCGGGCGACTGGAACGCCCGTCATCGCGGGGCACGCCGACAGGCCACGCCGCCGGTCGCGCCGGCCCCCACCCCCGAGGCTGTCGGCGATCCCCGGACGGTGCTGTTGCGCCGGGTGCCGTTCACCGGGTCGCCGGAGGTCGTCTTCGACACCTTCTTTCGTGGTCAGGCGCACGCGTGGTGGCTGGACTCGGCAGGGCGTGACGTGGGGGCGGCGGCGAGCGCGTCGTCGCTGTCCGCGTGCGGGAGCGCGGACGGCCCGCTCGCCCGCGTCTGCACCGAGCCCCTGCCGGAGCTGCTCGTGCGGGTCGCTCTGGACGTCCGGCGTCCTCTGCGCCTCCTCGACCTCGACGACGTTGCAGGTGAGCCGCCGTTCTGGCCCGGGTGGGTCGGTCATCTCGGCTACGAGGACGCCGCCGCGCACCTGCTCGGCGAGCCGCGACGCCCCGGCGACTCAGTGCTCGTGTTCACCGACCGCGTGGTCGCTCTGGACGGCGCCACCGCCTTCGTCCTCGCCCTCACCGACGACGAGGTCGACACCGCCCAGCGGGCGTGGGTGGACGAGACCGCCGCCGGCATCGGCGGGTTGACCGCGCCACCGCCCGCACCGCCGACGGGCGCGCTCGACGTCGAGGTCCATCTGCGCCATGACCGAGCCGCCTACCTGCGCCTCATCGACCGGTGCACCGACCTCATCGCGGCCGGAGAGAGCTACGAGTTGTGCCTGACCAACCGGTTGACGATCACCGGCGACGTCGACCCCGACGACCTCTACCGGCGGCTGCGGGCCACCTCCCCGCGACCGTTCGGCGCGTTCCTCTCCTTCAGTGACACGCACCTGCTGTCGGCCTCGCCCGAGCGGTTCCTGCGGGTCCGCGGCAGGGTGGTCGAGGCGAAGCCGATCAAGGGCACCCGCCCGCGCGGTCTCACCCCCGACGAGGACGCGGCCCTGGCGCGTGAGCTGCGGGAGGACGTCAAGGAGCGGGCCGAGAACCTCATGATCGTCGACCTGCTGCGGCACGACCTGTCGCGCGTGTGCGTTCCGGGCAGCGTGGACGTGCCGGTCCTCTTCGACGTCGAGAGTCACGCGGGGGTCCACCAGCTCGTCAGCACGGTGACCGGTGAGCTCGCCCCGGGCCGCGACGCCCTCGACGCGCTCGCCGCCGCCCTCCCGGGGGGTTCGATGACGGGAGCCCCGAAAGAACGGTCGGTGCAGTTGCTCGCTGAGCTCGAAGGCGGCGAACGCGGGCTGTACTCCGGGGTCGTCGGGTACGTGTCGGTCACGGGCGATGCGGACTTCTCCATCGTCATCCGGGCCGTCGTGCACCGGCCCGGCGAGATGACGTACGGCATCGGCGGCGCCATCACCGCGCGGTCCGACCCCGCCGCGGAGTGGGCGGAGATCATGGTCAAGGCCCGCACCCTCGGGGCGGCGCTCGGGATAGACCTCGACCCGGTGTTCGCGCCATGACCACCTGGCGCTGGGTCGACGGTGACCTGGTTCCCGCCGACGACGTTGCGGGCCCGCTGCGCGTCGCGGACTCCTGGCGTCACGTCGAGGGGCGCGTGCGCCGCTGGGACCTGCACCGCGACCGGTTCACCGCAGCGACGAGCGCGCTCGGGCACGATCGCGCCGACGTCGATGCGTTCCTCGACGCGGTGGCGCGCGCTGTCCCCGAGACGGGCGAGTGGTTCCCTCGGGTCCGGCTCGTCGCCGACACGCTCCTCCTCGACGTGCGAGAAGGCCCGCCGCGGAAGACCGAGGCCGTGGTTCACGTTCTCTCCCCGGGTGATCCGCGTGCGCAGCCGCGGACGAAGGGCCCGGACCTCGCTCGCCTGGGCGTTCTCATCGAGGAGGCTCGGGCGGGCGGCGCCGACGAGATCCTGCTGCGCGACGAGCAGGGCCGCATCCTCGAAGCGGGCTACGCGGCCCTCGTGTGGTGGGAGGACGACGTGCTCTTTGCCCCGGCCGCCGACCTGCCGCTGCTGCCGAGCGTCACCCGCCGCGTCGTCACCGATCACGCCCGCCGGGAGGGCGTCGTCGTGCGGGAGGTGACGGCGCCCATCGACGCGCTCTCCGGGCGCGAAGCGTGGCTCCTCAACGCCTACCAGGGGCTGCGGATCGTCACCGCATGGTCGGGGGTCGACATCGCCGCAGGTCCGGCGACCCACGCGCGCCGATGGCGGGCTGCCCTCGAGGGGGACTCCGCCTTCGGGCCGCGGCCCGTCCGCCCGTCGCCTCGCACCTGAGCGTGTCCCTCCCTGGCGGTGGAATGTCCGCCGCGGTCGTGGTCAGGAGAAGTCGACGACCCGGTCGGCGTGGTCGATGCCTTCGGGGCGGTGGGTGACGAGCACGATGCTGCGCCCGTGGCTGGCTTCGGCGAGGTCGGCCATGACAGCGACGGCGGTGGGGTGGTCGAGGTGGGCCACGGGTTCGTCGAGCAGCATCACCGGTCGCCTGGAGACGATGGCGCGAGCGAGCCCGAGACGGGCGCGTTCGCCGCCGGAGATCCCGCGGCCACCTGCGCCCAGCCGTTCGTCGAGACCGTCGGGCAGGCCCTCGACGAGGGGACCGAGCCCCGCGAGCCGCAACGCGCGAAGGATCTCCTCGTCAGTGGCGTCCGGGCGGGCCAGGCGCATGTTCTCGCGCAGCGTGGACGCGAAGACGTGGACCTCGTCGTCGACGATGGCGAGATGGTCGCGAACCTCGGCGGGGGTGGCGGCGAGCGCATCGATGTCGCCGAGCCGATAGGTGCCCGACGTGGGGTCGAGATGGCGGGCGAGAACCGCGAGCACGGTCGACTTGCCGCTGCCGTTGGGGCCGACGACGGCGACGAACGCCCCGGGCTCGACGTCCAGGTCGGCGTCGGTGACCGCGGGCCGCTGCCCGTCCCAGGTGGCGGCGATGCCGCGGGCCTCGATACGCGGGTCGCTCTGCGGCGGCGACTCCGGCGGTGGGACGTCGGCATCCGCGGCTGCTGGCGGTTGATCGAGCAAGCCGCGCAGACGCCGGGCCGAGCCCTGCGCCCGGGCGAGGGCACCGACCGCATCGGGGATGCCGCCGATGACCTCGCCGAGCGCCACGGGAGTGAGGACGAGGAGGGCGGCGAGCGGGGTGGGCATACCGCCGGCGACCCAGGGCTCGACGACGAACGCCATGGCGACGGCGTGCCCGGCGGCCACGAGCGGGGTGAGGCCGACGCCGACGGCCCGACCCCACGACTCGGCGCGGATGGCGCGCCGCAGCTTCTCGTGCGCCTCGTCGAGCCAGGTGAGGGCCTGTTCGTGGCCGCCGATGGCGGCGAGTTCGGCACCGTCGCGGGTCACCATCGCCGACAGGTCGGCGACGCGGGCGCGGGCGCTGACGACGTCCTCCTGGGTGCGGTGCTCGATCCACCAGTCCACGGCGCCGATGACGAGGGTGCACACCACCGCCGAGAGGATGATGGGCACCGCGCCGATGAGCACGATGGCGTCGATGAACGCCGCGGCGAGGCCGGTGATGAGCAGCGCGACCAGAGGGACGACGACGCGTACTTGGGCGTAGGCGACGTCGTCGAGGTCGTCGACGACCCCGGCGAGCAGATCGCCGCGGCCGCGCCGGCCGAGCCGGGCAGGGGTGAGGGGGACGAGCCGGTCGTAGACGCGCGCCCGGTCGGTGGCGAGGGCTGCGAGCGCGGCGTCGTGGGACTTGATGCGCTCGACGTAGCGCAGGGTCGGCCGGGCGAGGCCGAACGCGCGCACGAGGGCGGTGAGGGCCAGCAGCGTGAGGATCGGCGGCTGGAACGAGGCGGTGACGATGAGCCAGCCCGACGTCGCGGTGAGGGCCACACCGGCGGTGAGGGCCAGGCCGCCGAGGATCGCCGCCGGCAGGATGCCGGGCACGAGACGACGGATCGTGAACGGCTCGACCGGGCTGGGCGCGCGGCTGGTCATCGCGTCTCCCGGGAGCTCGCGGCAACATCGAAGCGGGCGTCGGCGAGGTCGACGAGGTGGGGGCGGTGGGAGACGGCGATGACGATGCGCTCGTCGGCGAGGTTTCTTACGACCTGCCCGACGAGGTGTTCGGTGTCGGGGTCGAGGTGCGCGGTGGGCTCGTCGAGCAACACGAGGGGGGCGTCGGACAGCAGGGCGCGGGCCAGGGCGAAACGGGCGCGTTGCCCGGCCGACAACCCGAAACCGTCGTCACCGAGGGGGGTGTCGAGGCCGTCCGGTAGCGAGGCGAGGAGGTCTGCGAGTCCGACGCGCTCCAGGGTGTCGCGCAGGGTGGCGTCGTCCGGGGTGCCGGCGGCTCCGAGAAGGAGGTTGTCGCGCATCGAGGCTGCGGCGAGGAACGGGCGCTGGGTGACGAGGTGGGCGCGGGGCGCGCGGACGCTGCCGCGGGTGGGCTCGCGCAGACCGGCAAGCAGCTCCAGCAGCGTGGTCTTGCCGGCACCTGACGGGCCGACGAGCACGGTCAGGCCCCGACCCCAGGTGGCGTCGACGTCGACCAGGACGGGCGGCACGTCGTCGGCGTAGGCGAACTCGAGGCCGCGGACCTCCACGGTGTCGCTCGCCTCCGGACCGTGCGAGCTGGGCTCGTCGAGGACGGTCGCGATCTCCTCCAGGGCGGTGGCGCCGTCGGCGGCGTTGTGGAACTCGGCGCCGACCCGGCGGATCGGCCAGTACGCCTCGGGGGCGAGGAGGATGAGGGGGAGCGCGATGTGCAGCTCCATGCGGCCTTCGGCGAGAGCGATGCCGGTCCACACGGCGACGATGGCGACAGAGATCGTCGCGAGGAACTCCAGCGCGGCGGAGCTGAGGAACGCGATGCGCAGCGTGCCGACGGTGGCGCGGCGGTGATCCTCGCTGACGGCGGCGATCGTGCGCGACTGCCGGTGGGCTCGCGAGTAGCCGACGAGGGTGGGCAGACCCTTCATGACGTCGAGGAAGTGGCCCGACAGGTGCGCGAGGGAGCGCCAGCGTCGTTCGGTCGCGTCGCGCGTGGCCATCCCGATGAGGGCGGCGAACAGGGGCAGCAGCGGCAGGGTGAGCACGGGGATGAGGGCCGTGACGAGGTCGAGGCTCGCCATGGCCAGCACGGCGGCGACGGGGATGACCGCCGCCGCGACGAGGGAGGGCAGGTAGCGGGCGACGTACGGTTCGATGCTGGTCACGCCGTGGGTGAGCAGGGTGAGCGACGCGGCGCCGTCGTCGGATGCCCCCGCAGTGGCGCTCTTGCCGCGGATGCCGCCCGCCATGACGCGGGCAGCGAGGGCGCGGCGCAGGTCCGCGGAGACGACCGCCCCGGCGCGGGCGGCGACGACCTCGGTGGCAGCGTGCGCGAGCCCGCGCAGCGCGAAGGCGAGCAGTACCCACAGGGCGGGCTGGGCGAAGGATTCGCCGCGGACGACGGCGAGGACGAGGTGCGCGACGGCGAACGCCTGCGCGATGGCCGCGATCCCCGACACCGCCCCGAGCACACCGAGCCCGACGATGCCCGGACGGGCACTGGGGGCCAGGCGCAGGAGGCGGGGGTCGAACGGCTTCACCGTGTCAGTTCATCACGCGCCCACGACGACCCACGCCCTCCCTTGTCGACAGCG
>JAUNTP010000333.1 GCA_030538585.1 Mobilicoccus sp. | reverse complement strand
GTAGGTGCCGGTCGCGGGTTTCTGAGCCCGCCCGGGGCTTTCTGGCGCCGCACCCGGGGAGTGGGGGGGGCGCGAGGCTCGTGATGACCGGTCCGCGGACCCCGCGCGCGTAGACTAGGTGAACTGTGAACGACCATGCCGCCACGACCGAGGACGTCCTCGCCGGTCTCGACGCCGAACTGCGCGACTTCCGACGCGACCTGCACTCCAACCCCGAGCCGTCGTGGCAGGAGATCCGCACGACGCGCGCGGTGTCGCGGCGTCTTGCCGTGGCCGGTATCCGCAGCGAGCGGCTCGAATCGACCGGCTTGTTCGTCGATCTGGGGGCGACCGAGCCGACGTTGAGGGTGGCCTTGCGGGCCGACATCGACGCGCTTCCGGTGCACGAGCGCAGCGGCCTGCCGTACGCCTCGCGCCGCGCGGGGGTGTCGCACGCGTGCGGCCACGACGTGCACACGACGGCCCTTCTCGGCGGCACGCTCGCTCTCGCGGCCCGCGAGCAGGAGCTCATCGACGCCGGTATCGCGGTGCGGTGCCTGTTCCAGCCGGCCGAGGAGTCGATGCCCGGCGGCGCGAAGACCATGCTCGAGGCGGGGCTGCTCGACGGCATCGACATCGCGTTCGCCCTGCACTGCGACCCCCGCCGCGACGTGGGCGAGGTAGGTCTGCGCAGCGGACCCATCACGGCGGCCGCCGATCAGGTCAGCGTGCACCTCACGGGCCGCGGTGGGCACACCTCCCGGCCGTTCCTCACCGAGGACCTCACGTACGCCCTCGGCAAGGTGATGACCGACCTGCCGAACGTGCTGTCGCGGCGCATGGACCCGCGTGTCGGGTCGCTACTCGTCTGGGGTGGGGTCCACGCCGGTGGGGTGTCGAACGTCATCCCCGACTCCGGCGAGGTCACGGGCACGCTGCGGATGCTCGACGCGCGGGCCTGGCACGGCATCCACCCGCTGCTGCAGGAGCTGCTGGAGGCGGTGGTCGCCCCCTACGGTGTCGACGCCGAGCTGCGTCACGTGCCGGGGGTGCCGCCCGTGGTCAACACGGACTGGGGCGTGGCGGCCTGGCGGCTCGCGGCCATCGGGGCCATCGGCGACGACGCTCCCGTGCCCACCGAGCAGTCCCTCGGCGGCGAGGACTTCGCGTGGATGCTCATCGACCGCCAGGGTGCGCTCGCCCGGCTCGGTACCCGCACCCCCGGAGGCGTGACGTACGACCTGCACCGGGGTGACCTCGTCATCGACGAGCGCGCCATCGGGATCGGTGCGCGCCTGTTCGCCACGGTGCCGTTCGCGGCGGCGCGGACCCGCTCGGGTCGTCGGCGGCGCTGACGTGTCGTGAGGTGTCGGCGGCGCTGACGTGGTCGCCGCCCGCTCGTCAGCGAGGTTCGCGGGGGAAGAGCTGGTCGCGGCGGCGGATCTGTGACTGCAGGCGCTCGCTCTCGCGGCGACGGCGCTCGGCCATGACCGCGTGCAGGATCTCGCGCGGTCCCGAGCCGTGCGGGGGTGGCGGCGCGACGTGGCGCAGGACGCGGTCCACGAGATGCCCGTCGACGCGGGCGGCGGCGC
>JAUNTP010000332.1 GCA_030538585.1 Mobilicoccus sp. | reverse complement strand
AGCGCCGGTGCGGGCGAGGGCGTCGTAGTGGCCGATGAGGTCGTCGACCAGACGCAGCCAGGAGCGGCCCGACACCTTCTCCAGGGCGGCCTCACCCATGACGGCGCGACGTTCCCAGGCGTCGTCGGCGACGGTGAGCTGCTCGACGCAGCGGGTGAGGTCGGCGGGGTCGTCGGGGTCGAAGAGCAGGCCCGTGCGGCCGTGGTCGACGAGGTCGATCGGGCCGCCGCGGCGGGGCGCGACGACGGGCAGACCCGTGGCGGCCCCCTCCTGGAGGGTCTGGCCGAAGGTCTCGTGGCAGCCGGTGTGCACGAACACGTCGGCGGCGGCGTAGGCGCGGGCCAGATCGTCGCCTTCACGACGGCCGAGGAACGTCGCCTGCGGCATGAGCGCCTGCAACGCGGCACGGGAGGGGCCGTCGCCGGTGACGACGACCTTGACGTGCGGCAGCTCAAGCAGCGGCGCGAGACGCTCTACCTCCTTCTCGGGGGCGAGACGGCCGACGTAGGCGACGATCGTCTCCCCGCCCGGCGCGAGGCTGCGGCGCAGCGCCCGGCATCCGGCGTCGTCGCGCCACCCCGGGTTGAACAGCAGCGTGTCGACGCCGCGACCCCAGAGGCCGGTACGGTCGACACCGTTGCGGTGCAGGTCGGAGAGCGCCGCCGAGGAGGGGGCGAGGTTGAGGTCGGCGAGGGAGTGCACCCACCGCAGGTAACGCCATGTCGCCTTCGCGGCCGCGCGGCCCGCGGCGCCCCCGTGCTGCAGCACGTACGCGGCCATGTCCGTCTGGTAGAGCGCCACCGCGGGGATGCCGAGGTTGCGGGCGGCCACCAGTCCGCGCGCCCCGAAGAAGAACGGCGACGCGACGTGGACGACGTCGGGTCGGAAGTCGGCGAGGGCCGACTCGACCTCCGGCAGCGGCAGCCCCACCTGGAACTGTCGCACCGGGACGCTCGTCACGGCATGCACCCGGAAGCCGTTGTACTCCCGCGGCGCCGGGGCAGGGGCGATGACCATCGCCTCGTGGCCACGAGCGCGCAGGCAGTCCAGCACCCGGCACACGCTCGTCGTCACGCCGTTGAGGGCGGGCAGGAACGACTCGGTGACGATCGCGATACGCACGATGTCAGGCTCGCCGGGGCCGGTGTCGCGATGGGGGTGCCCATGTGTGTGTCCGGTGGCGAACAAGCGACCGAACCGGTGCACGGTCAACCTGAACACCGACTCCCGTCCTCCTGGCGTTCACGCAAGCGGCGACGTGGTGACCGCGAGGAGACCTCGTCGGTCCAAGAGCGAGCCCCCACCCCCACAGGCGGTCGAGGAGCGAGTCAACCCCGTTGGTCGAGGAGCGAGCGTAGCGAGTGTCTCGAGACCATCGAGATTCATCGGTGTGACCTGCCACCCCCCGTTGGTCGAGGAGCGAGCGTAGCGAGTGTCTCGAGACCATCGAGACTCATCGTTGTGACCTGCCACCCCCCGCTGGTCGAGGAGCGAGCGTAGCGAGTGTCTCGAGACCATCGAGGTGTCGCGTGGTACCGGCCCCCGGGGTAGCGCCTGTGCGGTAACGCGAGATG
>JAUNTP010000331.1 GCA_030538585.1 Mobilicoccus sp. | reverse complement strand
CGCGTTGCCGTACCTGCTCCGGGACCCACAGATTCTCTACTGTGTCGGCGAGGGGGGTGACGGGGTGACAGCCATCAGGCGACGGGTGCTCGCGCAGATACCGCGTGGGGCGAAGTCGCGTGTCAAAGGTGCCCTTGTCGCTGTGCGTCGGATGGCTCCCGCCCCTGTGGTGCGCAGTGCCGAGCGCGTCGCCCGCCGCACCCTCGCCACGCCCGCCGAGTTGGCCCGCGCGCGCGCCGCCCGTCCGTCACCGCCCCGTGGCGACGTGCGCCTGTGGGTCGCCCCCGCCAATTTCGCCGGTCAGGGCCACGCCTGGGCCCGCGCCGCCGCCCGCCATCTCGACATCGGCGCCACGTCGATGAACGTGGCCGGGCCCATCCGCTTTCCCACCGACTACGAGGTCCCGCCCGCGGTCTACCGCGATCTCACCTGGCAGCGCGAGCAGGCCCAGGCACTGACCGGCTGGACCCACGTGCTCATGGAGTCGCAGCGGCCCGTGCTCGGCAGCCTCTACGGCACCGCGGAGGCCGAGGCGAACGCCCTCGAGGCGGTCGGGTTGCACGTGGCGCACATCTGCCACGGCTCCGACGTGCGCGTGCCCGACCTGCACGCGGCCCGGCATCCGTTCTCACCGTTCCGCGACCCGTCCGACCCCCGCGTCGGGCGGCTGCAGCGCGTCGCCGGCCCGAACGCCAACATGCTGCGCCGCACCGAGCGGCCCGTGTTCGTCTCGACCCCGGATTTGCTCGACTACGTGCCCGGCGCCACCTGGTGTCCCGTCGTGGTCGACGCCGACGCCTGGTCGAACGACGCAGCCCTGTTGGAGCGGCGTCGTCCCCGCGTCGTGCACGTGCCGAGCAACGGCTGGCTCAAGGGCAGCGACCGCATCGACCCCCTGATGGCGGGACTGCACGACGCCGGCCTCATCGAGTACCGCACCCTGCGCGGCCTCGACCGTGCGGGCATGCGGCGGGAGTATCGCGAGGCCGACATCGTCCTCGACCAGTTCGTCCTCGGCCTCTACGGCGTCGCGGCCGCCGAGGCCATGGCGGCGGGGCGCGTCGTCGTCGCGTACGTCGGGGACACGGTGCGCCGCCGCGTCCACGACGCCATGGGGGAGGAGATCCCCATCGTCGAGGCCACCCCCGCGACGCTCGTCGAGGTCGTCAAACGTCTCGTCGCCGAACGCGAGGTCGCCCGCCGCATCGCCGCCGACGGACCCACCTTCGTCCGCCGCGTCCACTCCCCCCGCCGAGCCGCCGCCGCCCTGGAACCCTTCCTCACACCCCCGTTGGTTGAGGAGGAGCGCAGCGACGTCTCGAAACCATGGTGAGGCTCTCCCACGCACGTCACCATGGTCTCGAGACGGTCGCTGCGCTCCCTCCTCCTGAGATCGAGGAAGGAGCGAAGCGACTGTCGCGAGATCGATCGACGGGTGTGGCTGTCGCTCGACCCACGGGTATGACTGCCGGCCGGTGGCCTGTCGCCGCGCGTCCTCGGTCGGGCTGTCGGTGCTCGCCGTTAGGGTGTTGGGGAGCCATCACATCGTCGTAGGAGATCTCGGTGTCCGACGCCCCTCCCC
>JAUNTP010000105.1:10014-12347 GCA_030538585.1 Mobilicoccus sp. | reverse complement strand
ATCATCACCGAGGCCGAGTTCCTCGCCCGCCGCGAGAGCGTCGAGCGCGTCATGGTCGTGCGCGAGCGCGGCGATCACACCCAGATCGGTGTCCTCGAAGACGGGGTGCTCGTCGAGCACTACATCTCCGGGGGCGGCACCGCCCAGGGCGCGGCCGGTGCGCCGGGTGCCTCGATGGCGGGCAACGTCTACCTCGGCCGCGTGCAGAACGTGCTGCCGAGCATGGAGGCCGCGTTCGTCGACATCGGCAAGGGCCGCAACGCCGTCCTCTACGCCGGCGAGGTCAACTGGGACGCCGCAGGTCTGGAGCAGCACAAGAGCCGCCGCATCGAGAACGCGCTGTCCTCCGGGCAGTCGGTGCTCGTGCAGGTGACCAAGGACCCGATCGGTCACAAGGGCGCCCGCCTCACCTCGCAGGTGTCGCTGCCGGGCCGCTACCTCGTCTACGTGCCGGACGGGTCGATGACCGGCATCAGCCGTAAGCTGCCTGACACCGAGCGTGCCCGCCTCAAGAAGATCCTCAAGGACGTCGTCCCCGACGACGCTGGCGTCATCGTGCGCACCGCTGCCGAGGGCGCCTCGGAGGAGGAGCTCACCGCCGACGTGGCGCGGCTGCGTAAGGCGTGGGACAAGATCCAGTCCAAGGCCAAGAGCGGCAACGCGCCCGTGCTGCTGCACGGTGAGCCCGACCTCACGACCCGGGTGGTGCGTGACGTGTTCAACGAGGACTTCACCAAGCTCGTCGTCGCCGGCCCTCGCGCCTGGGAGACGATCAGCGACTATGTCGACTCCGTCGCTCCCGACCTCGCCGACCGCCTCGAACGGTGGACCGGGGAGCGGGACGTGTTCGCGCACTACCGCGTCGACGAGCAGATCGCCAAGGCGATGGACCGCAAGGTGTGGCTGCCCTCCGGCGGCTCCCTGGTTATCGACCGCACCGAGGCCATGACGGTCGTCGACGTCAACACCGGCAAGTTCACCGGCTCCGGGGGCAACCTCGAAGAGACCGTGACGAAGAACAACATCGAGGCGGCCGAAGAGATCGTGCGTCAGCTGCGGCTGCGCGACATCGGCGGCATCATCGTCATCGACTTCATCGACATGGTGCTCGAATCCAACCGCGAACTCGTCGTGCGGCGCCTGCTCGAATGCCTGGGCCGCGACCGCACCAAGCATCAGGTCGCCGAGGTGACCAGCCTCGGGCTCGTGCAGATGACCCGAAAGCGCGTGGGTGCCGGGCTCATCGAGGTGTTCTCGGAGTCGTGCGAGCACTGCAACGGCCGCGGCGTCATCGTCAGCACAGAACCGCTGGACGCCTCGAAGAACAGCGGCGGCAACGACGATTCCGGTCGGGGGCGCGGGCGTGGTCGCGGGTCGCGCGGCGGCAAGAACTCCGGCGGTGACGGCGGCCAGAACAACGGCAACGGCAACGACGGCAACGCCAAGGACACCCCGAGCGGACCGACCCCGGCGCAGATCGCCGCGGCCGCGTACGCCGCGGCGGTGCAGTCCCACGAGAACGACAAGGACGACGCCGTCGAGGGTGACGCGCCGATGGAGTCGGCGACGGCTGAGGCTCTCGTCGAGGAGCACCTGTCGGGGGAGTCGCGTGACGTGCCCACCTCCTCCGAGGTGGCCGCGGGCGAGGACGAGTCCCCGACCGGACGGGTGTCCGGGCGCGTGAGCGGACGTGTCGGTGGTCGACGCGCCGCGACGAGCGAGCCGACGACCCCGGCGGGGCAGACGTCGCCGGAGGGTGCGACCGAGCCGGCATCGGTGGAGGCCCCACCGGCCGAGGAGGCGCCTGCCCCGAAGCGTCGCCGTGCCGGTCGACGTGCCGCCAGCGCCCCGACGGCTGCGCCGACAGGTGCCGAGGCGGCCGTGTTCACGGTCGCGGAGACCGAGCCGACGGAGCCGTCCACACCGATCACGATGTCGGCCGCCGACGCCGCGACCGACGCTGCGGCGACGCAGACCCCAGAACCGCCCAAGCGGCGCCGCGCAGCACGCCGAGCGGCAGGCTCACCGGCAGGCCCGCCCCGCGCCACCGACTGACCGGCCATACCCTCGGTCGATCTTGCGACCGTCCTCGATCCAGGAAGGAGCGAAGCATCGTCGGCCCACCGGGCTCTTACGCAGTGACGCGGATGGTGGTGTTGAGACGCTCGCCGCGCTGGCTCCTCGATTCACGGGGCATGGCCCCCTCGGGTCGGAGCGGTCGTCCCTGCGCGTCGTGAGCTGCCTCCCGCGTCGATGGCTCGCCCGCCATCCGCCCGCCGCGTGACCGAATCTTTATCTGCAGCAATGGTTTCCGCGGGACAGGACTCGTGTTA
>JAUNTP010000105.1:0-10004 GCA_030538585.1 Mobilicoccus sp. | reverse complement strand
GCACGGATCTTCGGTGGATCGTAGTCGTCGGGCAGTCGCGGAGTAGCTGGAGCGCATGTTGGCTATGGTGCCAACACGGGTCAGCGAGTCCCTGAGAGGCCACATCATGATGGTCAAGAGGTTTGTGTCGACGGCGGTCGCAACGACGTTCGCCCTTGGTGCCGCGGCTCCCGCCATGGCGGCGATCGCCTACGTCGAAGGCGGCAAGTGGAACTACGGAGTCAACTCCGAGTCTGTGTGGTCCTACTACGATCACGACAGTAAGAAGCACAAGAGTTCCGCCGTCGGCCAGATCGTGTACCCCTCTGGGTGTGCTGCCGCGGGTGCGCCCGCTCGAGCGTCGGGGCCCAAGGCTCGCTTCAACAACCAGAGCTACTACGGATTCTGCTGACGGATCCGCACCGACGGAGGGACAAGCCGCTTGGCTTGTCCCTCCGTCCGCGAGCACGGGGGTTATGTGATGTGGAATAGATGGATGCTGCCACCGCTTCTGGCAGTGATTTTCGGGTGTGTGCTCGCGGGCATAGTGATGGTGGTCGTCGATGCAGAGGGTCCCGTCGGTGCAACGAGAACGGTATGGGTCAACGGGGTCGAAGACGGGGCGTCACCAGCGTCGATCGAGGACGTCGATGAGGCCGTATCCCAGTTCGCCGTCGACGAAGGGGTGGCTGTCGCTCGAGTCCGGAATGACCCGACGGTATCCGCATCGGCGCGTACTCTGTATGCGGCCGAACCTCCGATCGGGGTCCGCGTTCCACGGACGGCGTTCAGCCCGGCCGTGGAACAGTCAGTCGCGGGCTTATCAGAAGACCCGCAGAGCGATCCGCGGACGTTCTACGCCGTCTTCGGCGATGATGAAGACCGGTTGAGGGGGCTGTTCAGCGAACTCGGTTATCGATCGCAGTCCTATCCGTCGCTGTGGCATGTCCAGACCCTCGTTTTCGCGCTCGGTGGCTACGTGGCCCCGATCGCCGGGCTCATAATCCTGCTGCTGGTTGCACTCACCCTGGCCCTGAGCTTGTCCTCCACTCGTCGGTTCGCCGTTGCGGACCTACACGGCCAGACACCCCTGCGGATGGCGGCTGATGTCGTGCTCACCGCGGCTCGTCCGACTGCGCTGGGCATGGCAACAATCTCTATACTCGTCACAGTGTTCCTGTTCGCGATGAATGGTGGCGCCGATATCGGTCTGTACGCCCTCACTGCATTGCTGTTCTCCGCCGCGCTGCTCGTCGTGGTCGCCTGCTCTCTCTTGGCGGGTGTCTTCCTCGCGACTGCGCGTGGTGTTCGAGAGGGCCTCGCCGGTCGCCGTGACACGATGTCTGCTGTCGGGGTGATCGCGGCGGTGAACGTTCTGGCGCTCGTCGCGCTCGTCACCGTGGCCGTTTCGGTCGTCCTTCTGACCGGCGACCTGCGCCGCGCAAGTGAAACTCGCCCGGCGGACGCCGAACTGACCTACACGATGCTCTCCGGGTCCACGACCTCGGACATGCCCACCGTGGAACGGCTGGTCGGTCAGACGTTGCGGGCCGCCGCGGCCCGTGGTGAGGTCATCGTCGCGGATCCTGGCCATGACTCGGCGCCGCCGATCGACATGCCGGGAGGTCCGGCGACCGTTCTTCTCGTCAACGACACCTACTTCGATCGTCATCCAGACCTCGCCGACGCAGTCGGTGGTATTCCAGACACCTCGGACACAGTTCATGTCTACGTGCCCACTGAGCGCGCAGCCGACGCAGCGGCGATCACCGACACCGCGTCGCAGCGACTTCTTTTCGACGCGGAGCGCACCGGCACCGTCCTACCACCCATCACGACAGCCACCGTGCCAGGGCGGACATGGCCGATCTATCCGGACATCAATGGTCTGAACCGCCGCGCCGAGGTCGTCGACCCCATCGTGGTGGTTCTGACGCGGGATCTGCGACCGCTCGCTGATGACACGCTCGTGGCTGCCCTCAGCCAGTCGAGAGTCCTCTTCACCTCGCACGACCTCGGCCAGGCTGCCGTCGACGACGGAGGCCTGTCTCCTTACGTCCACTCCGTCGTCACGGCGGGCCAGGCTCAGGTTGAGACCCAGCGCCGTGTCTTCCAGGAGTTGGTGCAGCAGTGGGGTGCCGTCGTCGCGGCCCTGATCGTGCTCGGCATCACCGCGCTCAGTCTTGCAACATGCTGGTGTCAGGCCCGCCAGCAACGTCTCTTCAACCAGTGGGTACACGGTTGGCACTGGGGCATGCGACACGGGCCGGTGCTTGCCATATGGGTCATAGCGACCGTTGCTCTGGTCACCGGTTGGATCATTCTCGTGGCCCCGGACACCTCCTCCGTCCTTCCACCCGGAGATGCTGACCGCGCCGCCGTGCGCACTCTCGTCGGAGCGGGAGCGGTCGCCGTCTCCATCGGTGTGTTCACGGTCGCGCTCGCCACCACCTCAGCCCGCAACGATCACCGGCCGGGAGGTCACTCATGAAGAACAACGACACTGTCACCGTTCGTGTCAGCGGCGCCACCAAAGCCTTCGGTTCACACACTTTGTGGCGCGATTTGTCCTTCGAGGCGCACGGCGGCACATTGACTGCCCTACGCGGGCGCAGCGGATCCGGAAAGACTACGCTGCTCAACGCGATCGGCGGGCTGGAGACCGTGGATGCTGGGACGGTCGAGGTTGTTGGACGCGATGTCACGAGGTTGCCCGCCGCTGGTCGGCGCCGACTCCGCAAGAACACCCTCGGGTTCGTCTTCCAGGACTACGCCCTCGTGGAAAACACGGATGTGGAGGCGAACCTTGCGGTCGTCTACGGCCTCCTGGGTGCTCGTCGACACCGTGATGCCATGGACGCTGCGCTGACCGAGGTCGGCCTGTCAGGCTTCCGTCGGCGCCCGATCCGGGAACTCAGCGGTGGCGAACGTCAACGCGTCGCTCTCGCTCGTCTCCTGCTCAAGAACCCTAATGTCGTCCTCGCGGATGAGCCGACCGGGTCCTTGGATGCAGAGAACACGCTCGGCGTTATCGAGGTCTTGCGTCGATTGGCCAATCGTGGAGCCGCGGTGCTCATCGTCACCCACGATCGGCAGGTCGCCGAAGCCTGCGATGCCGCCCTCGACCTCGACGCCACCGGGGAAGCTGTTCGATCGGGCTGAGTGTCACCACGCTCTTCGGGGTGGCTGTACGCCGGAGACGCTCGGCGGGTTTGGTCGCGCGGCGGGCGATCCCGTACCCTGGAGAGTCGGTGCGCCCACCGAGATCCGTGTGTCGAGTGTCGCCTGCCTCCCCCGAGAGGTGGTGACCCGTCCCGACGGGCCGGTCGAAGCGGTGCTTCGTGCGAATCCCAGGAGTGAAACAACATGTACGCGATCGTCCGCGCAGGCGGCCGTCAGGAGAAGGTCGCCGTCGGCGACGTCCTCATCGTCGACAAGGTCAAGGGCGAGCCCGGTGACAGCATCGAGCTCAAGCCGCTGCTCCTCGTCGACGGCGACAAGATCACGAGCGACGCCTCGGCGCTCGACAAGGTGAAGGTCTCGGCCGAAATCGTGAAGCCGACCAAGGGCCCCAAGATCACCATCCTCAAGTACAAGAACAAGACCGGTTACCGCAAGCGTCAGGGTCACCGTCAGCACTCGACCCAGATCAAGGTCACCGCGATCGACGCCTGAGGCGTGCGAGCGGTTAGCGAGAGGCAGAGCAGACATGGCAAGTAAGAAGGGTGTGTCCTCGACCAAGAACGGTCGCGACTCCAACCCCCAGTTCCTCGGTGTCAAGCGTTTCGGCGGCCAGGTCGTCAACGCCGGCGAGATCCTCGTGCGTCAGCGCGGCACCCACTTCCACCCGGGCGACAACGTCGGCCGCGGCAAGGACGACACGCTCTACGCCCTCATCGGCGGAGAGGTCAGCTTCGGCACCAAGCGCGGCCGCAAGACCGTGAACGTCGCCGCGTCCGCCTGAGCGGACCCGGCCTCGACCGGATCCCGGGTGTCACACGTTTCGTGACCCCGGGATTCGGCGTTTCATCTGCAGCACAACCAGTTGAGGAGAGTTTCCGATGGCGACCCCCACGTTCGTCGATCGCGTCACCCTGCACGTCAGCGGCGGCAACGGCGGGCACGGGTGTGCCTCGGTACGACGCGAGAAGTTCAAGCCGCTCGGCGGCCCCGACGGAGGTAACGGCGGCAACGGCGGCGACGTCATCGTGCGCGTCGACGACCAGACCACGACCCTGCTCGACTACCACCACAGCCCGCACCGCCGTGCCGAGAACGGCCGGCCCGGGGAGGGCGACGAGCGCAACGGCGGCCACGGAGAAGACCTCGTCCTCACCGTCCCCGACGGCACCGTCGTCAAGAACAAGCGCGGGCAGGTGCTCGCCGACCTCGTCGGCACCGGCTCGCAGTACGTCGCCGCCGAGGGCGGACGCGGGGGTCTGGGCAACAAGGCCCTCGCCTCCCCGCGCCGCAAGGCGCCCGGCTTCGCGCTGCTGGGGGAGCCCGGCGACGAGACCACCCTGGTGCTCGAACTCAAGACCCTCGCCGACGTCGCCCTCATCGGCTTCCCGTCGGCCGGAAAGTCGAGCCTCGTCTCGGTCATCTCGGCAGCCAAGCCGAAGATCGCCGACTACCCGTTCACCACGCTCGTGCCCAACCTCGGCGTCGTCACCGCCGGTGATGTGCGGTACACCGTCGCCGACGTGCCCGGGCTCATCCCCGGCGCCCACGAGGGCCGCGGGCTCGGCCTGGAGTTCCTCCGTCACGTGGAGCGCTGCTCGGTGCTCGTCCACGTCGTCGACTGCGCGACCCTCGAACCCGGCCGTGACCCGATGACCGACCTCGACGTCATCGAGGACGAGCTACGCCAGTACGTGCCCGACGAGGCCCTCGGCGGGCGGCCGCTCGCCGAACGGACCCGCATCGTCGTCCTCAACAAAGCCGACGTGCCCGAGGCGCGCGAGCTCGCCGAGTTCGTCAAGCCGGACCTCGAAGCACGCGGGCTGGAGGTGCACATCATCTCGGCGGTGGCGCGCACCGGCCTCAAGGAGCTGGCGTTCGCGCTGGCCCGCCACGTCGAGGCCGCCCGTGCCGAGCTGCCCGACGAGGAGACCGTGCGCACGCGGGTCGTGTTGCGTCCCAAGGCCGTCGACGACCAGGGCTTTTCTGTCTCGCGCGAGAACACCCCCGAGGGCGAGATCTTCCGCGTCGAGGGCGCCAAGCCGATTCGGTGGGTGCGGCAGACGGACTTCAGCAACGACGAGGCCGTCGGCTACCTGGCCGACCGGCTCGCGCGGGCCGGAGTCGAGGAGGGCCTCGTCAAGGCGGGTGCGGTCGCGGGCGACACCGTCGTCATCGGGACGAAGGAGGACGGCGTCGTCTTCGACTGGGAGCCGACCCTGTCCTCCGGCGCGGAGCTGCTCGGCACCGTCGGCCCGCGCGGCACCGACATCCGCCTGTCGGAGTCGCAGCGCCCGAGCCGCGCCGAAAAGCGGGAGGACTACGACCTGCGTCGCGCCGCTAAGCAGGCGGCCCGCGACGAACTTGCCGCCGAACGCGACGCCGGCCTCTGGACCCGCCCGGACGACGAATGACCCCACTCGCCGAGACCGTCGGTGTGAACCAACGGTCTCGACGCGCCACCACTGGCGCATCGTCGACACGGCGTCGAACGGTACCGGCAAGAGGTCTGTGCACCCGTCAGGAGTCCTCTTTTCGGGTCTCTCCAGGTATGGTGGTGACCATGACGACCGTTCCTCTCACAGAAGCTAAGGCTCGACTCAACGAGTTGGTCGACGAGGCCGTCACCATGCACGAGCAGATCACCATCACCCGCCGGGGTCGACCGGCCGCCATGCTCGTCTCGGTGGAGGAGTGGGAGTCGCTGCAGGAGACCCTGTTCTGGCAGTCGGTACCGGGCATCCACGAGGACATCGCCGAGGCCCGACGCGAACGAGCCGATGGCGGGGGCTTCGATGAGGCCCAGGTGCGGTCCGCGCTGGGACTCCCGCAGCGCCCGTGAACGAACCGAGCGGCGACGCATCTGAACCCTATCGCGTCACGTTGAGCGCGTCGGCTGCGCGCTCGCTTCGCGCCGTCCCATCGCGCATCGCCGAGCCTCTCGTGACGTTCGCGTTCGAGGGGCTCGCGAGCTCTCCTCGTCGACGAGGCAAGCCCCTGGGTGCCGATTTCGCCGGCCTGTGGGGCGCCAGGCGCGGTGACTACCGGGTGATCTACGAGATCGACGACGAGGCGAGAGTTGTCGCCGTCGTGAGCATCTCTCACCGAGCTCACGCCTATCGACCCCGGTGACGACCCCCTACGACATTCGTATTGTGTCGTGGCAGGGCGTGTTGGATTCATCGTCCCTGGTCAGATGGGGTGAGCTGCCCCTACCCTGGCCGTATCGCCAAGGACGGCCGCAGGAGGTGCCCCGTGTTCTACGTACACGACGTACGGATGCCGGTGCAGCCCGCTGTGCCGGTCGTCCACGCGCCGCAGGCCGGCGCCACCGCCACGAACACCGGTAAGGCCGAAGAAGATCCGCGCCTGCAGTGGGGGGCCCGCGCCGTCGACGGGCGCTCCGGCAGCTACACCGACCTCGACCGGGCGCTCATCCGTGCCGTCACCGGCGAAGACGTCGAACTCCTCCCCGACGCCGAACTCTCACCGTTCGCCCTGCACATCCTCACCGACCGGCGTCATCACCGGCTCACCCCCGGGCACGAGATCGACCTCGACTACCTCGCCCGCAGCCACCGACGCCTCAGCGGGCTCGGCGCCGCCAACCCGTTCTCCGGGGATCAGTTGCAACGCGCCGTCGACTTCGTGCGCAGCCGCAGCGAAGGACGCCTCGACGTCGTGATGTGACCCCGCTCACCGATAACGCAACGGTACGGTCACGATGGGGGAGCCTCCCCACGGCCGAGCGCGACCTCGTTTCCGACTTCGTGGCAGGGTAGAGCGCGTGTTTGTAGGAGGGTGACACGCGATCGAGCTTCGCCCGTGGCCACGGAGGAGCCCGATGCCCGTCATCACTGCCGAGCACCTGTACAAGGTCTTCGGTCGACGACCCCAGCGGGGCGTCGACGCCCTGCGCGACGGCGCCACCCGCGAGGACCTCGCCAAAGACGGTCTCACCGCAGCCGTGATCGACGCCTCCTTCGAGGTCGAGCCCGGTGAGATCTTCGTCGTCATGGGCCTGTCGGGCTCGGGCAAGTCGACCCTCATCCGGATGGTCAACGGCCTGTGGGACGCGACCGCCGGTGACCTGCGTATCGACGGCCAGTCGCTCACGTCGATGTCGACCGCCCAGATCCGCC
Source organism: Mobilicoccus sp. (assembly GCA_030538585.1). GTDB lineage: Bacteria > Actinomycetota > Actinomycetes > Actinomycetales > Dermatophilaceae > Mobilicoccus. The sequence goes on along the minus strand of JAUNTP010000105.1, from coordinate 2,703 downwards.
GAGTGCGCCGCGAGCGCATCTCCATGGTCTTCCAGCATTTCGCGTTGCTGCCGCACCGCACCGTGGGGGAGAACGCCGCCTACGCCCTCGAGATCCGCGGCGTCAACAAGGCCGACCGGCAGAAGCGCGCCGACGAAGCGCTCGCGATGGTCGGCCTCAAGGGGTGGGGCGGGCACCTTCCGGGCGAACTGTCCGGCGGGATGCGCCAACGAGTCGGCCTCGCCCGCGCGCTCGCGGCCGGCACCGACATCCTCCTCATGGACGAGGCGTTCAGCGCCCTCGACCCCCTCATCCGCCGCGACATGCAGGACCAGCTCGTCGACCTGCAGAACCGCCTCGGCATGACGGTGCTGTTCATCACCCACGACCTCAACGAGGCGATGCGCCTCGGCGACCGCATCGCCATGATGCGCGACGGGCGCATCGTGCAGGTCGGCACCGCCGAGCAGATCCTCAACGAGCCCGCCAACGACTACGTCGCCCAGTTCATCCAGGACGTCGACCGCACCCGCGTGCTCACCGCCGCGAACATCGCCGAGGCGCCGCCCTCGGTCCTCGGCGGCGAGCAGGGACCGCGGGCCGCGCACAAGCTGCTGCGGGAGTCGCAGAACTCGTGGCTCATGGTGCTGCGCCGCGACCGCACCCCGCTCGGGGTGGTGTGGGAGGACGACGTCGCGCGCGCCGTTCACGACGGCAGCGACGACCTGCCCTGGTCGGAGCACCACGAGATGCCTCTCGTCGCCCACGACACCCCCATCGCTGACCTGTTCGCGCGGTCGGCGAAACACCTCTCGCCGCTGGTCGTCGTCGACGACGACGGCAAATTCGTCGGGGTCATCCCACGGGTGACCCTGCTCGCTGCGCTCGACCAGAGCGGCAGTGAGACCACCTCCGGTGACATCGCCGGCACGGGCAGCACCCGGGTCGAGGGAGGTGCCCGATGATCCTCAACCTCATGCCCCGCATTCCCGTAGGGGACGCCGCGCGCAGCGGCATCGACTGGCTCAACGTCAACGCCCGCTGGCTGTTCGACCTGGTCACTCAGGTCATGGGGTTCCTCATACGGGAGCTGACGAGCGTGCTCACGAGCGCCCCGGAGCTCGTCCTCATCATCGCCTTCGCGCTGCTGGCCTGGGTGGTCCGCTCGTGGCGGCTGGCGTTGGGAACGGTGGTCGCGTTCCTGCTCATCGACGCCATGAACCAGTGGACCGCGGCGATGCAGACCATGGCGCTCGTGCTCATCGCGACGTTCATCGCCATCGTCATCGCCGTCCCGCTCGGCATCTGGGCCGCGAAGAGCAACACCGTGAGCGCGCTCCTACGCCCCGTTCTCGACTTCATGCAGACCATGCCGGCGTTCGTCTACCTCATCCCCGTCGTGTTCTTCTTCTCCATCGGCGCGGTGCCGGGATTGGTGTCGACCATCGTCTTCGCGCTGCCGCCAGGGGTGCGCATGACCGAACTCGGGATCCGCGGCGTCGACGCCGAGACCGTCGAGGCGGGACACTCCTTCGGGGCCAGCTCGTGGCAGATCCTGCGCGGCATCCAGCTGCCCCTGGCCGTGCCGACGATCATGGCCGGCATCAACCAGGTCATCATGCTCGCCCTGTCGATGGCCGTCATCGCCGGCATCGTCGGCACCCCCGGCCTCGGCCAACAGGTCGTCTCTTCCATCGCCACCCTCAACCTCGGCATGGGCGTGGAGGCCGGGCTCTCGGTCGTTATCCTCGCCATCTACCTCGACCGGTTGACCGCCGCCTTGGGGCGTCCCGGCGACAACCCCAGCTCCCTTCGCACCCTGGCGGCCCGCCGCCGCCAAGCCCGAGTTCGCAACGACGTGTAACCAACCGAAAGGGATCACGCCATGACCATCCGCACCTTCACCGCCATCGCCGGGGCCGCGGTTCTCGGCCTGGGGCTTGCTGCCTGCGGGAACGGCACCAACGGCGCCAACGACACCGGTGCCGCCGACACCGACGGCACCGCTCCTGCCGCGGCCGGTGGCACCATCACCCTCGGCTACCTGCCTGCGTGGACGGACGGCCTGTCGACCGCCTACCTGCTCGACAACAAGCTCACCGCCGCCGGGTACACCGTCGAGCATACCGAGGTGTCCGAGGCGGCGCTGCTCTACGCGGGGCTCGCCAACGGCGACATCGACATCTACCCCTCCGCCTGGCCCGAGGCGACCCACTCGGCCTACATGGAGCAGTACCAGGACCAGATCGACGACCTCGGCACGTACTACGACAACGCGCAGTTGACGTTCGCTGTCCCGGACTACGTGCAGGACGTCAACACCATCGAGGACCTCGTCGGCCAGGGCGACCGCTTCGGTGGCCGCATCGTCGGCATCGAGCCGGGCGCCGGCCTCACGCGCGTCACGCAGGACGAGGTCATCCCGCAGTACGACCTCGGCGGCGAGTACGAGCTCGTCACGTCCTCGACGACGGCGATGCTGGCAGAGTTGCAGCAGGCGACGCAGAACCAGCAGGACATCGTCGTCACGCTGTGGCGCCCGTTCTGGGCCAACGCGACGTTCCCCGTCAAGGACCTGGAGGACCCCAAGGGTGCCCTCGGCGGCTCGGAGGGCCTGCACTTCCTCGCTACCAACCAGTTCCGCGACGAGTTCCCGCAGGTGGCGGACTGGATCGGCGGCCTCACCCTCGACGACGAGCAGTTCGGCACCCTCGAGGACAAGGT
>JAUNTP010000104.1:9507-12451 GCA_030538585.1 Mobilicoccus sp. | reverse complement strand
GTCAGCAGGATGCGGCGCCGCACGATCGGGTCGACCAACCCCGCGTCGGAGAGAATCCCGAAGAAGAGGATGGCGAAGATGAACATCACGACGACGTTCATCACCTGAGCGACGCCGCTCTCGAAGAACGTGACGATGTCGGAGGGCCCGAAACCGACCAGCAGGGCACCGAGGATGGGCACGACGACCATCGCGACGATGGGCGACACCTTGTTCCACATCAGCAGGGCGACGGTGGCGCCGATGATGCCCAGCCCCCCGACGGTCAGCAGGGTCGACGGCTCGTCCATCCGGATCTCCTCGCACGGGGGGAGGGGCGCGCGGGCACGACAACACAGGCCGTTGCCAACGGTGACCTCCAGGGTGTGTCCGAAACCCTAGACGACCTGACGCCGGGTCGAGATTCCGACGAACACCCCGATTTCGCGGGTTTCCGGCGCCGCGGTCGAGGCCGCAGCTGAGAGGATTCGACTTTCGGCCAGGGGCCTCTCGACGTGCGGCCGATGTCCGCGCGCTCGCCCCGGGGAGAGGGTGGGGCCATGGCCACCGCGACCCAGACCCCAGCCCCGCGATCGACCCGCCTGCCCGCGCTGGACGTGCTGCGGGGCCTTGCCATCCTCGGCACGCTGCTCACCAACATCTGGCTGTTCTCCCTACCCCGGGGCCTCGGTGAGACGCTCCCGGGCGGGCCGGGCGATCTCGTCCCCCGCCCGATGTGGAGCTGGGAGTACGTCGGCAGCGCCGCGCTCACCCTCGTCACCGACGGCAAGTGGATCGGTCTGCTGACGATCATGTTCGGCATCGGCCTGGAGATCCAACGCCAGTCGGCGCTCCGCCGCGGCGAGCGCTGGCCCGGCACCTACCCGTGGCGGGCGATCCTGCTCATCGTCGAGGGCGCCCTCAACTACCTGTTCATCTTCGAGTTCGACGTGCTCATGGGGTACGGACTCACCGCCCTCGTCGTCGCCGCGGTGCTCGCCCGGAGCCCGCGCGCACAGATGCGGTGGTTGGTGGGGGGCCTCACCGTCCACGTCCTGCTGATGGCGCTGCTGTCCGTGGCCTTCGGGTGGGCGCTGCGCGAGATCCCCGCCGAGGAGCTGATCGCCGAGGGAGTCGACTCGAGCAGCTACTGGGCGATGGTGCTCGACCGGGCGCAGAACGTGCTCCTCGGGCGCGCGGAGATCCCCATCATGGTCCTCATGGGGATCGGGCTGTTCCTCCTCGGGGCCGCCCTGTACCGCGCCGGCATCTTCCTGCCCGAGGGCGCGGTCATCCGGCGCCGGGTGGCTCTCATTGGCCTCGGCGTCGGCGTTCCGCTCGACGTGCTGTCCCGCACGGTCTGGGTGGAGTGGACGCTGATGTTCGGCCGATACGTCACGAGCTCCATCGTCGCCCTCGGCGTGCTCGCCGTCGTCGCCGCGTTCTACGCCCGCCGCGAGCGCACGGGGGCGCTCGGGACGGGGCTGTCGTGGGTCGGCCGCACCGCGCTGACCTGCTACCTGCTGCAGAACCTCATCTGCTCAATCATCTTCTACGACTACGGCTTCGGCCTCGCCGGTCACCTCACCGACGCCACCCGCACCCCCGTGACGTTGGCCGTGTACGCGGGCGTGGCGCTCGCGCTCGTGCTGGGCGCGAGCCTGTGGCTTCGTGTGTTCGCTCGCGGCCCGGTCGAGATCGTCATGCACCGCGCCCACGCGGCGCTCTCCACACGATCGCGGCGGCGACGAGACCAACGCCTCGCCGCCGCCACCTCGTGAGGCCTCAGCCGATGTTGACGTGCCAGACGATGCCGTACCGGTCGACGAGCTGGCCGTACTCCGACCCCCACATCTGCTTCTCCAGCGGCACGGTCACCTGACCACCGTCGGCGAGGGCGTCCCAATAGCCACGGAGCGCCTCGTCGTCACCGGAGATGCTGATCTGCACGTTGGTGCCGCGCTCGTAGGAGCCCATCCCCTCGGCGTGGTCGCTGGCGAAGAGGTGGAACCCGTCCGGCGTCTCCAGCGCGGAGTGCATGACGCCGTCGAGATCCATCCCGGACTCGCGGAACGACATGCTCTGCACCGTGCCGCCGAGGGCGGAGGCATAGAAGTCCATCGCCTCGGCGCAGTTGCCGTCGAAGGTGATGTAGGGATTGAGCTGTGATGCCATGAACTCTCCCGGGGTGAAGGTCGACCGATGCGAGCGCCGATGCCGCCCACAGCCGCAGTGGCAGATGTCGACGTCACCACGGTGTCAGCGCGACGGCGGCCGCGGCAAGACCCCGCGGGAGTGGGTGGGAGGAGAACACATGGAGCTCGACCTCGACGGCGACGACTTCACGGTCGAGCCCTGGCTCTACCCGGGCACACCCGGCGGCACATGCGGCCTCCTCGCGGGCGACCGGTTCGTGCCGCTCACCGCGCAGCCGGGCGAGCGCCTGGGCCGATACACCGTGGCCGGTGATCTCACGGGTGACGACGAGACGGAGTCGACGCCCGCCACGCTGGAGGCGCTGCTGCACGAGCTCGACGTGGCGGCCACCGAGGAGCGCACCCTCGTCGTGGCCATCGGCTCCAACGCCTCCCCAGCGGTGCTGCGCCGCAAGTTCGAGCGCCGCGGGGTGGGCGCGGTGGTCCCGATGGTGCGCGCCACGGCCGGGAACGTGGCAGTCGGGCATAGCGCCCACATCAGCAGGCCCGGGTACGTGCCCGCCGCACCCATCGCCAGTGACGGCGCGAGCACCGACGTCGTCGCCTCCCTGCTCGACGACGAGCAGCTCGCCGCGTTGGACGCGACCGAACCCAACTACGACCGCCTCCTCGTCGACGCCACCCACCACCCGCTGGTGTTCGAGAGCGGCGAACGCCCCGAGCGCTACTGGCTGTACGTGTCGGCCCGCGGCGTCGTCGGGGACGACGACGGGCCCACCCCGCTGCGCAGCCAAGCCGAGATCGCCGAG
>JAUNTP010000104.1:0-9497 GCA_030538585.1 Mobilicoccus sp. | reverse complement strand
CCACCCACCCGCACTACACCCGTTTTCGGGGCGAGGACTCCGTCGAAGACGTCATGGTCCGCCTCGCCGCCGACGAGGACGAACGCGCCCGCATCATCGAGCACCTCGCCGAGGTCGGCCTGGTCCGGGACTCGGGCCTGAGCGGCGAATGCACGACACTCACCTACGGTCAAACCCCCTCCACCTTCGAGGCCTGAGCCGTCCCGGGGTGCCCCTCCCCGCCGCAGTTGGTCGAGGAGGTGGCGTGTCCGACAGGCGGGTCGGCGCCGGACGGGGCAGGCTGAGTGAGCCCCGCCTCGCCCTGCCGGAAGACTCTCGATGCCCGCTACCCGTCTCGCCTCGCACAACGACAGCATCACCTGGCCCACGGGTGCCCGCTGGACCGACGAGGGACCCCCGACGCGGTGGCCGGCGCTGCTCGTCGCCACGCTGGTGCTCGTCATCGCGTTCAGTCCCAGCCTGTTGCCGCGGCCGTGGTACATGCAGGCGATCGCGACCGGGGTGGGGGCGGGTATCGGGTATCTGCTCACCCGGCTGGCGCAACGTCTCATCCGTCGCGTTGCCCTGCTCACCGGCGTCGGGGTCGTCGCACCGCGCCGCACGCGCCTGCTGGCCGGATGGCTCATCGGCCTCACCGTCACTGGTGTCGCGATCTGGTGGTGGTGGGCGAACCACCTGGCGCACCGGGAGACGGCGAAGGCCGTGTCGATGGAGCCACCGACCGTAGGAGAAGACCTGCTCGCCACCGGCGCGGGCGTCGTCGCCACCGTCGTCGTGGTCGGCGTGCTCCTCGCGTTGCGGTGGGTGTGGCTGCGCATCTCCCGGCTGCTCAAGAGGTTCATCCCCAAGATCGTCGCCCGGGTGCTCGCCGCCGCCCTCATCATCGGAGCCCTGGTGTGGGTGACCAACGACGTCCTGTTCCGCTCCACCCTCGAATCGGTCGCCCAGGCGGGTATCGACCGTGACTCCCGCACCCCTCCCGGCCTCTCGGCGCCGACCTCGGAGCTGCGCTCCGGCAGCCCTGAGGCCGCCCAGGAGTGGAAGGCCCTCGGGCACAACGGCATGCAGTTCACCGCTGCCGGGCCGGACGCCGAGCGCATCGAGGAGGTCACCGGCCGCTCCGCCATGGACCCCATCCGCGCCTACGCGGCCATCTCCGACCGCAGTGACAGCGGTGAGAGCGCCGAGGGAGTCGAGGACGTCGTCGCGCTCGCCGTCGCGGAGATGCAGCGCACCGGAGCCTTCGAGCGCTCCTACGTCCACGTCGTCACGACGACCGGTCAGGGCTGGGCGGATGAGTTCAACGTCGAGTCCGTGGAGTACCTCACCGGCGGTGACGTCGCGACCGTCGCCGTGCAGTACTCCGCGCTGCCGTCGGTCGCCGCGCTGGTGGCCGACCGGGCCCGCCCGGTCGAAGCGGGCACGCTCCTCACCGAGGCCGTCGAGGCCGAGATCGCCGACCTCCCCGAGGAGGACCGACCGCGTCTGCTCGTCTCCGGTCTCTCGCTCGGCAGCTACGGCGGCCACGGCGCCTTCACCAGCGCCGAGGACATGCTCGAGCGCGTCGACGGCGCCGTGTGGATCGGCACCCCGAGCATCACCCCGCTGTGGAAAGAGCTCACCGCGAACCGCATGGGCGGCTCACCTGAGATCGCGCCCGTCGTCGACGACGGCAACCACATCCGGTTCCTCACCCGCCCCACCGAACTCGACCGGGACTACTACGGCCGCTCCCTCGGCGAGTGGGGCACGCCGCGCGTGGCGTACCTGCAGTACGCCTCGGATTCGCTCATGTGGTGGAACCCCGACCTGTTGTTCAGCGAACCGGACTGGATGCGTGAAGGTGTCGGGCACGACGTCGCCCAGAGCCTCGACTGGTACCCGCTCATCACGTTCGCGCAGATCAGCGTCGACACCGTCACCGGCGACGACACCCCGCACGGGCACGGGCACACCTACGAGGACGACCTCGTTCCCACGTGGGCGGCGGTGCTCGGCGGCCTCACCGACGACCTCCCCGACCCAGACGTGCACGGCGACATCGCCGACACCATCCGCGAATACCAGCCGGAGGACGCCGACTGACCTGACCGCCTCTCGCTCTAGCGACGACGGTGCGGGCCGCGCCCGTCCGCCTCGGCCGCGCCGCGACCGGCCACGGAGGCCAGCATGAACGCCCCGACGGTGACGCCACCGAAGCCGATGATGAACGCCGCCCAGGTCGCCGCGTTGGGGGCATCCCCCTCGCCCCCGAGGGCGGGCGTGAGGACGAGCACGACCGCCATCACCGCAGAGAACAGCGACAGGCGTCGCGCCGCCGGCAGCGCTGCCCGGTGACCGGCGACCCACGCCTTCGGGCTTGCCGTCGTGCGGGCGGTCCGGATGCCCGCGAAGGAGCTCGGCTGTGCCCCCTCCTTGGCGTTGGCCGCCGTGGTGAACCACACGGCCGCGGCCACCATGAGCAACCCCAACCCCGCCGACAACCCCATGCTCATCGACGCTGCATGCATCCCTGCTCCCTCCGCCTCGTCCGCCGATCCTGTCATGCGCGCGCATCGCCCCTACACTCCCGCCCCACGGGGCAGGTACGCTCCGTGAGGCCGACCGGAATCGACCGATTCCGTCATCGACGCGAAGGAAGCACATGCTGCGCCCCATGCTCTTCGGCAAGATCCACCGCGCCAAGGTGACCCAAGCCGATCTGCACTACGTCGGGTCTCTCACCGTTGACCTCGACCTTCTCGACGCCGCCGGGCTCGTGTCCGGGCAGCAGGTCGACGTCGTCGATGTCACCAACGGCTCACGCCTGACGACCTACGTCCTGCCCGGCGAACGCGGCTCGGGCGTCATCTGCGTCAACGGCGCCGCAGCCCACCTCGTCCACCCCGACGACATCGTCATCATCATCGCCTACGCGATGATGGACGAGTCCGAGGTCGCCTCCTACGAACCCAACGTCGTCTTCGTCGACGAGGACAACGCCATCGTCGACCTCGGTCACGACCCCGGCGGGGCCCCGACCGACTCCGGCCTGCTCACCTCCGCGATCCCGACGACCTGAGGCCGCCCCCGGGCCTGCCATCGACGCGCGAGGAGCGGAATCTCCCGTCGGATCAGCACGCGTAGGGTGTGCTGATGTCCTCCTCGTTCCGGCGCGGGATCGACCTCGGCGTCCCCTATGCGACCGTCGGGTTTCTCCTCAGCCTCTCCTTCGCCGTCCTCGCGCGGCAGGCCGGGTTCTCCGTCGCCCAAACCCTCGTCACCTCGGCCATCGTATTCGCCGGGTCGGCACAGTTCGCGGCGCTGGCGATCGTGTCGGCGGGCGGCACGATCCCCGCGGCGCTCGCGGCGGGTGGGCTGATGAACGCCCGGTTCTTGGCGATGGGGATCGCGCTCGCGCCGTCGCTGCGCGGCGGTCCGGTGCGACGCACCCTGACCGGGCAGGCCATCGTCGACTCCTCCTGGGTGGTCTCCCAATCCAAGGACGGCCAGTTCGACGTGCCGCTCATGCTCGGCTCGACGCTCCCGCAATACCTCACGTGGTTCACGGGTTCCCTCGTCGGGGCGTTCGCGGGCAACATCATCGGCGACACCGAACGGTTCGGCTTGGACGCGATCTTTCCGACATTCTTTCTCGCTCTCCTGCTCGCCGAGCTCGGCGACCCCAAGCGGCGGTTGGCCGCAGCGATCGGGGGCGTCGTGGCGCTGGCTCTCGTGCCGTTCACCCCGCCGGGCATTCCGGTGCTCGCCGCCGCGGTGGGCGCGATCGTGGCGGCCGCCCGATGAGCGACACCGACCGCTGGCTCCTCATCGCCGGCCTCGCCGTCATCACGTTCACGCTCAAGGGGATCGGGCCCTTGGCGCTCGGCGGGCGTGACCTGCCGGAGCCGATGATGCGCGTCATCCGGCTCCTCGCCCCGCCGCTGTTGTGCGCGCTGGTGGTCACGGCGGTGTTTGCCACCGGTACCCGCCTCACCGTCGGCGCCGAAACCGTCGGCGTCGCCGTCGCGGGCCTCCTGCTGTGGCGCACCCGCATCCCCCTCATCGGGGCCGCCCTCGTCGCGATGACCCTCACCGCGGTGCTGCGCGCCTTCTGAGCGCTCTGACCGTCACCTCACTGGTAGGACACGAACCAGGGTTTGGGGTCGACGTCCTCGTAGGTCTGCTGGGGCGTGAAGGTGGGGGTGTCTTCGTCGTGGAAGTTCTTCCACGCCATCCAGATCCCGTCCGGCAGCCCTTCCTGCAGGCGTTCCCACGTCCCGAACTTCAGCTCAGGAGTCCCGTGGCCGTCGGCGTGCAGCACGATCGCGAGCTCGTCGTGGGAGGTGTCGATGTCGGCGCGGTTGGTGATCATCGGGTCCTGGAACTGGTGGAGGATGAGCATCTTCTGAGGCAGGTCGTTCTCGCGGGTCAGCTCGGCGAGCCAGTCGGCGACCTCGTTGATCTCGGCGGCGTCGACCGATCCGACCTGGGCGAGGTGGCGTTCGTCGTCGGCGAGGCGCCACTCGGGGTCCAGGGCGAGGCCGACGTGGGGTTCGGTGAGGAACTCCTCGAACAGCTTGGCCTGGTCGAGGAAGTGGGCCCGTCCGGGTTGGAGGTCGAGGACGACGTGCACCCCGGCGTCGCCGGCGGCGTCGATCCAGGGGCGGAGCTCGTCCAGGGGGCGCGGGTTGGTGTAGTCGCCGTCGGCGCCGGAGTCCTGGCTGGCGACGGTGGCGATGATCTCGAAGCCGGGCTGCACGGGCTCGTCGCTGAACTCCTCGTACTCGGCGGCCTTCTCGGTGACGCGGTCGATGGCTTCGTCGACGTCCTGCTCGCCGAGGGCGCCGAGGGCGGGAATGCCCGGCGAGCCGTAGAGGGCGATGATGCGGCGATCGGGGAACATCGTGCGCCCACCGCCGGGCAACTCGACCGGCTCCGGAGTCGGCGACGGGGTCTGCGGCGGAGCGGGCTGAGGCTGCGTCTGGGTGGCCGCGGTCCCGTCCGCCGAGGTCTCGTCGGCGCCGGAGCCGCAGGAGGCGAGCACGAGCGTCGAGGCGAGGGTGAGACCGACGAGAGTCGGGCCCACCCGGGGCAGCATCCGAGGCGACATGTCCGCGACGGTATCGGACGAATCCGGCACGAACACAGGTGAAGACGGTGCCCTGAGCTCGGCCGGTGACGATCCATACCGGTTCCTGACCGCACGCGCGCGCCACGTCGTCGACGTGACCCCTCGCCGGGCGAACGCGGCGAGGCCACCTCCCGTAGCCTGCTGCGGGCGGGTGGCGCACCGAAACGGAGGATCGCAATGCAGGAACTCATCTACGGTGACGAGCTCGAGCTCGGGGTCGAACGGGATCTCGGCTCGCACACCGTGACCGAGGAGGAGCTGCTCGACTTCGGGCGCCGCTGGGATCCGCTGCCGTTTCACACCCAACCCGACGTGGCGGAGCAGGGGCCGTTCGGTGGTCTCATCACCAGTGGCGTCCACACGGTCGCGATCCTGCAGAAGCTCGCGGTCGAGGCCGAGTACTCGCGGTGGGCCATCCTCGCCGGGCGGGAGATCCGCGCGGTCAAGCTCCTGCGGCCGGTCCGCGTGGGTGACACGCTGACGGGCCGCCTCACCCCTGTGTCCCGCACGGTCCTCGACCGCGGGCGGGTCGACATCCTCATCGAGGCGCACCTTCGCAACCAGGAGGGCAAGGACGTCCTGTCGATCGACATCGAGATCGTCCTCCTCGCCCGTCCCTGACCGCTCGCTTCCGCGTCGCAGCCTGTGGACGAACCAGCGGCTCCGACACGTTGTCCACAGGCCGTCCGGTGAGCCGCCCACGAGTCAACGCGGTCGGGGTGTGATGAGCCTCCACACGGACGGAGGCTCTCCATGGCGCAGGCGTTCTCGGCCGACACCGCCGAGTTGTTGCAGACCGGTCAGACGCTCACCGAGCAGGCGGCCGCAGTCGAGGGTGTGCACGCGCTCACCCCACCCGCGGGGTTGACCGACTCGGTCGCGGTGGCCCATGCCGTCGCCGGTTTCCTGGATGCGTGGAAGCCTCAGGTGCGCACGTGGCAGGAGGGGGTGGAGGCGTTGGGCGCCGTCACCCGACGAAGCGGGACCCTCATGGACTCCACCGACGGCGACCTCTCGTCGGCGTGGCGCACGTTGGGTGGCGCCATGGGTGACGCGTCGTGACGTCGCCACCCCTCGTGCCGGTGGTCCTGTTCCCGACCGCCAGGTTCACCATCGAGGACGACCCGGACGTGCTCCGGGCCTCGGCGCGCAGCTACCGCACCTTCGCCGATCAGGCGCGGGCCGCCCAGGATGCCTTGGCCGGGGCCGCCGCGCCGTCCTGGACTGGCGCTGAGGGCGACGCCTACCGCGCCCGTGTCACCGATGACGCCGCGTTCCTCACCGCCGCCGCGGACTCCTTCGACACCATCGGAGCGAAGGTCTCTGGGTTCGCCGATGAGCTGACGGAGTTGCGGACCCGCATGGACGAGCTCCGCACGCGGGCGGAGGGGGTCTGGGCCGCCGGGCCGGCGCCGCTCACCGGCCTCCAGGAACAGCAGGAATGCCTGCGCAGCGCCGACCGCATTCGCCAGGAGGTGCAGCAAGCGGCCCAGCGCACCGCCACCTCCATCGCAGCCATCCCCCAGACCCCGGGACAGCCCTCCGTCCTCGCCGCACTCGCCGGCCGACTGCTGGACGGCGCCATGACAGCGAACTCATGGAAGGGGGTGATCGAGTCGGGGGTCATCTTTCCGACAAACCTCGCACTCAAGGGGATGGGCAAAGACGCACAGATCCCCGACATGGGGGAGGGGGCGAAGAAGTGGCAGAAACGAGCCCGCGCCGAGGCAGAGCGTGCCAGGGGCATCCTCGATCGGGCGGACTCGAAACTCAGATTCGACGAACAGTTGCTTCAGCAGATGGCGGACAGGGGCATGCACAGTGAGCGCGAGCGGCTTCATGCTGAGTACCTGAGTGACAAGTCCCTGATGCCCACGAAGGAATCGCACGCGCGATGGGCGAAGCAGGTTTCCGAGGTCGCGGATGCCGTCGCACCCGCCGTGCGGGTGGTGAACGCGGTGGCGACACCCCTGAGCATCGTCGACAGCGTCCACACGCTGGTGGACCCGCACGCGGACGGCTGGGTGGGCGTGGCGGATCGAGCCATGGCCGCCGGTGATGTGGCCCTCACAGCCGTTGTCTTAGCTGGGGCTTCCGGGGGTGCGGTGACTTTCGGCGTCGGGGTGGTCGGTGCGTACTTCGCTGGTCGGTATCTCTACGACAACGTGCCGTGGGTCCGCGACAAGGTCGATCGTGGCGCCGCGGCGGTCAAGAGGACCTTTGCAGCAGGCGCCGATCGAGGGCGCACGATGGCGGACCAGGCCATGAAGCAGACCACAAAGGCAGCTGGCGACATGCGCACGGCGGCCACGCAGGCGTGGGAGGCGAGATTCGACACCGCCCAGGCTGCCCAGGACGGAGTGACATCGGTGATCGACGGCTCGGTCGACAGGGCCACCGAGTGGAGCCGTGAGCTGCAGGAGAACGCGTGGGCCAAGGTCAAGGAGGTGTTCTGATGTCAGGGTCTCCAGTGTTGGAGCTGGTGGATCGGGCGGCCGAGGCGGGGCGTGTCCCTCTCGTCGACCTGAGTGACGACGCGGTGACGCTGCTCTCCGGTGGGGAGTGGATGTGGCACGACCTCGCCGCGTGGAGCACGTGGCAGGAGCTGCCCGCCCTGGAGCGGGAAGCGCGTGCGCGTCGGGCGCTGGCCTCGGCGGAGGCGGCGGGCGCGCTGCGGTGGTGGCGTGTCACCGGTGACGGGGTGGAGTTCGAGCTCACCGTCGAGGGGTATGTCGTCCACATGGCGCGGACCGCGCCGTCCTTCGTCGCGTGCGGCACGGGTGAGGACGGGGTGGCCGACGGACCCGGCTTCACCGCCCCGCGGTGTTACGGCATCTCCGACGAGACCGGCGTGGTGGGGGTGGTCATGGAGCTGGTGGGTCCGGCGACTCGATCCTTCAGGCTGCTCTCCCCGCAGCAGGCAGCGACCTCCTGGTCGCGGTGGCTGGACCTGGCGGTGCGCAGCGAGGAGGTGGGCCACCGCCAGCAGTGCGCCGGTGTCATCGCCTATCGCGGCGGGCCGTCCGAGGACGTCGTGCTCGCCACGGCGGTGCAGGTCGACGTCTGCAATGACGAGGTCGTGGCCCGCCAGCTGGGCGACGACGCTCGCGACCGTGAACCGCGGGTGGGTGTCGACGCGATCACTGCCCTGGTCGGCGAGGTCCTGACCGAGGCCGGTGCTGTCCGGTGAGGGCGCCGACGGAGCTGCACCCCGCACCGATCCTCGAGCGGCACATTCGCTCGGCGGAGCAGGAGCGCACCTACTGGGTGGCGCTGCCGGCCATGATGGTCGCCGGGGTCCCGACTTTCGCGCTGGCCATGATGGGGGCTCATCCAGTGCTGGCAGCTGGCATTCTCATGGGCCTGACCCTCCTTCTGGTCAAGGCGACCATGATCGTCTGGCCCCCGCGTCATCGTGTGGGGTGGCAGCCGGTGCCCTGGATGGTCGATGAGCACGGGGTCACTCTCGGGGGTCAGGCCGCGCGGTCCGTGTACGCACCCGCCCCGGATGCGAACGACCCGACCACGGCGGTGTATGTCGCGCCGTGGGAGGCGATCTCGGACGTGCACCTCATCACTCACCGCGACATTCTCGCGGGCATGGCGCAGCACGCGTGGGCGCGACCGCACCGCCGCCGACACGGGCAGGGCGCCTTGTTCGCGCCGTATTTTCCCCATCCCCGAGCCCCGATGCTCGTCTTTCGCGTGGACCTCGCGAAGGCGCGGATGCCGTCACTGCCGCCCGGCGTGCAGCCCAGTGAGGTGTGGGCCATCCCGGTGGCGGATCGGTTCGAGGTGCGGCGACGGTTCGCCGAGCACGGCGTCGTCGTCTGCCGCCGTCCGGTCATCATGGTGCCGCTCGCCTCGGCGGGTCGCAGGCGTGTCCATGTCGATGTCTCGACCACTCCACCGAAGCGTTTCCCGCGGTCGGCGCGCCGTGACCTGGCACGGCGTCGCCAGGAGGCGGAGGCTGCCGTGGCGCGGCGTGCGAGCCATCCGTTGTCCGCGGGGACGGCCCCCGCCGTGGTCGAGGATCGGGTGTTCATCGACGATCTCGGCATCACCCTGGGCCGCGGTGACGTCACGGGTGCGGGGTTGTCGGATCAGCCGTCGCCGGCGGTGTGGGATGTGCTGTGTCATGCGCCGTTGGGGGCGCTGCGCGACGTCCAGCTCGTCCGGTCGACGTGGCGCCTGTTCCGGCTGCAGCGCAACGGCGTCGGTGGCGCGGTGGTGTTGAACGAGGGCCGTTGGGTCGTCAACCGTCCGTCGTTTCGGTGGTGGCGCGTGCAGGGGGCGTTGACGTTCCGGGTCGACCCGGGGCGGGGATACATCCCGCCCGAGCTGCCGGCGTGGGTGCAGCGCAGCGACGTGTGGATGGTGCCGG
>JAUNTP010000103.1 GCA_030538585.1 Mobilicoccus sp. | reverse complement strand
GAGATCGCCGAGGTGCTCGTCGTCAGCCACCGCACGGTGCAGAACCACGTGCAGAACACCCTGGGCAAACTGCAACTGCACAACCGAGTCCAGTTGGCGCGCTACGCCGTCGCCCACGGCCTGGCCGACCCCGACGCGACGACGTAGCGCGTATCTCTACCTTTCCTGGACTCGGCACCGTCAGGTGACGTCGTCTCTGATGCCGTCGCGGACAGCCCACCAATGTCCACGCCACCACATCGTTACGAAGATGCGTCGGCGCACCACAGGGATGCGGTAGCCCCACCGGATCCACAGGGGGGCACCTTGTAGACGTGGGCGTAGCCCATGTCCTGGCGGCGACCAGTCCCATGCAGGGAGTCGCCCTTGAGGTACGGTCCAGTCGCCTGGCGACACAATCTCCTGAGTCGTGTCAGGGTCCAGGGTGCCCGGCCGACGCGCGCCCTGCTCATAGAACTTCTCCAGCTCACGTTCGGTGAGGGTGCCACCCAACTCTTGGCGCCCCGGGCGACGGTGGCGGGGCATCACAACTCCTTGGTGCCGCAGGAAAACTTCCCTTCGGCCGAAGACGCAATGACGATGCCGCCGACGGCTCCGGTATTGCGGAAGTTTGCCTTCATGCGCGCTCGGTAGGTGTGCGTGGACCCGGATCCACAGTAGGCATAGACGTCGGTGCCGATCGCCTGAGCGGAGGTCCAGGAGGTGTAACGGTGCTCTGAGGTGTACTGTCTCCAGCCGATGGCGGCCTTTCGGTCGAACCACCATTCGAGGCGCATCTGGCCAGGACGATTGGTGCAGCTGTTGCCCACGTAGGAGCGCAGAGAGGATCCGCTCTTCGAGATGGCACGCCCGTCGGCGTAGGCGCATACCCAGCGTGCAGCAGCGGCCGTGGATTCAGTCGGGACGGACTGATTGGGCTCGATGTTCGAGCTGATGCGGACGGTGTCATCTCGCAGTTCGGTTGATGACGTGCCGGGGCCGTAGATGACAATACTGTCGCCATCGGCATTCTGCTCGATGCGCCAGTCTACGTCGCCGATGATCTCGAATCCGAGTTCTTCAGCAGAGGTGACCTCAGGCTGCAGGGTCTCGGCGGGCGGGGACACGGACCCCCCCTCGACGGCGCCTGCGAGCGGCGAGAGGATGAGGCTCGTCGAGGACACGATGACCATCAATGACTTCATGTGGTGTCAGCCTTTCTGGGTGAGTTGTGGTGTGGTGGTCCCACACGCCACATGCCAGTTCGATATTTCCCCCAGTGCAGTGCTGTCGAGGTCCAATCGGGAATGCGAACTACGTCACATTCACAGGCCTGTCGTTCCACGTCGCCTCCGTGGTCGAGCTGCCCTGCATTGTGACCGCGGCCAGTGGCCATGTCGGTGCCGGCGCGCACGACGCAGGCCGATACCTGCCAGCAGGGCCGCACCGTTGTGTCTCTCGTCATCCGAACCCACACGTCGGTGTCACGTCCACGACGTTTACCCTTGCCGGGTGACTGCGAACGACACCCTGAGCTGGGCCGACCTTCCGGCCAAGCAGCAGCCCATCTGGCCCGACGAGGACGCCCTGCGGCGCGCCCAGGAGACCTTGGCGACGTATCCGCCGCTCGTGTTCGCCGGCGAGTGCGACGTGCTGCGCGACCGCCTGGCCGAGGCGGCCCGCGGAGAGGCGTTCGTGCTCATGGGCGGTGACTGCGCCGAGACGTTCGCCTCCGCCACCGCCGACAACATCCGCGACCGCGTCAAGACCATCCTGCAGATGGCGGCCGTGCTCACCTACGGCGCGAGCACCCCGGTGGTCAAGATCGGGCGCATGGCCGGCCAGTACGCCAAGCCGCGCAGCAAGAACACCGAGACCCGCGGCGACGTCGAGCTGCCCGCCTACCGCGGCGACATGGTCAACGACTTCGCCTTCGACGAGGCCTCCCGCATCCCCGACCCGCAACGCCTGCTGCGCGCCTACCACGCCAGCTCGGCGACCCTCAACCTCGTGCGCGCCTTCACCCAGGGCGGTTTCGCCGACCTGCGCCACGTGCACGACTGGAACCGCGGGTTCATGGCCACCAAGGAGAACCGCCGCTACGAGCGCATCGCCCGCGACATCGACCGCGCCATGCGGTTCATGAACGCGTGCGGCGTCGACTTCGAGGCCCTGCGCCGCGTCGATGTGTGGGCCAGCCACGAGGCCCTGCTGCTCGACTACGAGAAGCCGCTCACCCGCATCGACTCCCGCAGCGGACGCGCCTACGGCACCTCCGGACACTTCCTGTGGGTGGGGGAGCGCACCCGTGAGCCCGGCGGCGCGCACCTCGACTACGTCTCGCGCATCGCCAACCCCATCGGCGTCAAGCTCGGCCCGACCGCCACCGGCGAGGACGCCCTCGACGTGATCGAGCGCCTCGACCCCGACCGCACGCCGGGTCGCATCACGTTCATCACCCGCATGGGCCAAGGCAAGATCCGCGAGGCGCTCCCGCCCATCCTCGAAGCCGTCAAGGACTCCGGCCGCCTCGTCACATGGGTGTGCGACCCCATGCACGGCAACACCTTCGAGTCCGGCAACGGGTACAAGACCCGCCGCTTCGAGGACATCGTCGAAGAGGTGCGCGGCTTCTTCGACGCGCACGCCCAGGTCGGCACCCACCCCGGTGGTCTGCACGTCGAGCTCACCGGCAACGACGTCACCGAATGCCTCGGCGGCGTCATGTCTCTGGAGGACGCCGACCTCGAACGCCGCTACGAGACGCTGTGCGACCCGCGCCTCAACCACCAGCAGAGCCTCGAGCTCGCGTTCGTCGTCGCCGAAATGCTCGCCGAACGCACCGGCGGCATCGCCGGGGACGAGGACACGGACCTGTAACGCCGTGCTCGACGCGGGGGAGTTCGACGAACCGACGCCGCTGCCACCCGGGCAGCGGGCGGCACCACTGCGTCCCATCCACTACGGACGGGTCCCCCGCGTCGACCTCGCCTCCTGGTCGCTCACCATCGAGGGCGCCACCGTCGACGGGTCCATGACCCGGTTCCTCTGGGACGACCTCCTGGCGTTGCCGCAGGTCGAGGTCCGCGCCGACCATCACTGCGTCTCGAAACGCTCCACGACGGGACTCGTGTGGGGCGGGGTCGCGACCCGCACCATCATCGAAGCGGCACCACCGGCGAGCGAGGCCCAGTGGGTGCTCGCCTCCGCGGCCTACGGCTACCACTCCAACGTCACCGTGGACGACCTGCTCTCCCCGCGGGCGCTGCTGGCCACCCATCTCAATGGCGAACCCCTCTCCCGCGAACACGGCTGGCCGATGCGCCTGGTCCTGCCCCACCTCTACGGGTGGAAGGGCCCCAAGTGGCTGCTCGCCCTCGAATACCTCGCCACCCCGCAACGGGGGTTCTGGGAAGAGCGCGGCTACCACTTCACCGGTGACGTCTGGCGTGAAGAGCGCTACTCCCACCAGGAGTGAGCCTCAGACCACCCGCAGGGTGACCGTGCTCCCCTTCGGGGCCGACTCCCCGGTTCCGGGGATCGTGGTGTGAGCGGTGCCGTACAGCCCACCGAGGATGCGCTCGACCTTGACCTCGAAGCCCGCGTCTTCCAGGGCGGCGATGGCCTGGTTCTCACTGAGCGTTCGTACCGGAGGAATCTCGACCATCTCCGGACCGCGGCTGACGGTGAGGGTGATCTCGTCACCCGAGTAGAGCGGGCCCTCACCCGGGTCGGTCGCAACGACCGACCCCTCGGGCACGCTCTGGCTGTACACGCGGTCGGGGGCGACCGTGACGGTGAGGCCCGCCTCTTCGAGAGTGGACTGCGCATCGGCCAGCGGTGTACCGACGATGTCGTCGATGGGGACCGGTCGCGGGCCGCGGCTGACGAGCAGGCTGACCGCGGTGCCGGGCCGCGAGGAGGTCCCGATCGCGGGCGCGGTGGAGACCACATGCCCTTCCGGCACGGTCTCGTCGTACTCCTCGCGGGTGGCGCCGACGCTCAGGTTGGCGCTCTCGATCGCCGTCGTGGCCTCGTCGACGGTCTGCCCCGAGACATCGGGCACGTCGTAACGCTCCGGGCCCTGGCTGACGACGAGCGACACCTGCGTGCCGCGGCGCACCACAGCCCCGGCCTCGGCGCCGGCGCGGATGACGGTGTCGGCTGGCACGGTCTCGGAGAACTCCGTCTCCAGCGTCGGGACGAGGTCCTCCTCCAGAAGAGCCTGTTCGGCGGCGGTGCGCTCGATGGCGACGAGCTCGGGGACCGTGCGCTCCCCGGGCGGGCCGAACCACCAGTACGCGCTGCCACCCCCCGCGAGAGCGAGGACCAGCAGCACCGCGAGCAGCAGGGGGACACGCCGGCGGCGGCGAGGAGTCTCCGGCTCCGCCACGGTCGTCTCGGGGGCATCCGGGGCACCGAGCGCCGTGGCGCCGAGGCGGGGCAGCGACCGGGTCTGGCGGGCCAGGGTGCTCGTGTGGTGCGTCTGGTCCTCCTCCGCCACCGTCGTCGCCGGCTCCCGCTCGGGGCGATGATCGAGTACCTCGTCGCTCAGGCCCATCCGGGTGGTGCGCAGCGCGGCGAGGAACGCCGTGGCGTCCTCGAACCGCTCGTCGGGGTCGGCGGCGGTCGCGGCGGCGACGAGGTCGTCGAGCTCCTTGGGCAGCTCGGGCACCTGACTCGACGGGGTGGCGAGTGTGCCGTTGACGTGCTGCCACGCGACGTGAATGGGGGAATCGCCCTCGACCGCAGGGCGGCCGGTGAGCATCTCGTGCAGCAACAACCCCACGCAGTAGAGGTCGCTGCGGTGGTCGGCGCGCCCGTGTTCGACCTGCTCGGGCGCCAGGTAGGCCACCGTGCCGAGCAGCGGCCCTGTTCGACCCGTCGCGGTGGTGGCCGTCACGGCCCTCGCGAGACCGAAGTCGGCGACCTTGACGACGTCGTCGGTCGACAGCAGCACGTTCTCGGGCTTGATGTCGCGGTGGATGATGTCGCGGCGGTGCGCGGCGCGGAGGGCTTCGAGGACCGCGACGGTGACATCGAGCGCCTCCCTCGGGGTGAACACGCTCCGTTCGGTGAGGCGCTCGCGCAGCGTCTGCCCGTCGATGAACTCCATGGCGAGAAAGCACAGGCCCTCGTCTTCGCCCTGGTCGTACACCGTGACGACGTGCGGGTGGGAGAGGCCGGCGGCCGAGCGGGCCTCGCGGCGGAACCGGGCGACGAACTCCTCGTCGCGCGCCAGATCGTCGCGCATGACCTTGAGGGCGACCTGCCGTTCGAGGCGGGTGTCGAGGGCGGCGTACACGCTGCCCATGCCGCCGTCGGCGATGTGGGTGAGCACGCGGTAGCGCTCGTCGACCGTGCGGCCGACGAGTCCGCTGCGCTGCACGGTCGCCACGCGTCGCAGTCTAGAGCGAGCCCCGCCCCCGCCGCGGGTACGGCGCGCGGTCTGGCACCCTGGACCCGTGACAGATGATGTTCAGCACCTCGAGACGCTTGTCGACGCCTGGCTGTCGGTGCCGGAGGTGGCCGAGGTGCAGGGGGTGTCCCTCTCGACCGCGCGCGGCCAGATCAAGGACCGGGAGCTCGTCGCGGTACGGCGCGGCCCCAACAACGCGGTGTACGTGCCGGCGGTGTTCGTCACCCCCGAGGGCCCGCTCACCCACCTGCACGGCACCGTGACCGTGCTCGCCGACGGCGGCATGAACGACGTCGAACTCCTCACCTGGCTGTTCACCCCCCAGCAGGGGCTGCGAGGCGACGGCGCCCCGATCGAGGCGTTGGTGGCCGGTCAGCGAGGCGAGGTCCGCCGCCGAGCCATGGAGACCGCCTTCTGAGTCTCAGACGGTGCGGTCGGTGGCGAGGTCGATGAGGTGATCCAGGCCTGCCCTGCCCTCGTCGGTGAGGTGGATGGCACTCGCCAGGTGTTCGCGGGCGCGTGTCGTGTCCTCCTCGATGATCGCCTCCAGGCGCTGCGGTGCACCCGAGGCCACGATGATCGATCGGAGCTCCTCGATCTGCGCCTCGTCCAGGTCGGGGTCGCCCACCTGTGAACGCAGCACCTCGGCGCCGGGGCTCTGCTCATCGCCGAGCGCGAGGGCGAGCAGCACCGTGCGCTTGCCCTCCCGCAGGTCGTCCCCGGCGGGCTTGCCGGTGAGGTCGGGGTCGCCGAACACCCCCAGCAGGTCGTCGCGGAACTGGAACGCCTCCCCGAGCGCCAACCCGTACTCCCGCAACGCGGCGGCGCCCTCCTCGCTGACGCCGGCCGCGCGCGCCCCGATGAGCAGCGGGTGCGCCACGCTGTACTGGGCGCTCTTGTAGCGCACCACGGTGCTGCTGCGCTCGATGCGGGCGGCCTCGTCGAGGTCGCCCCAGCCGGTGACGGCCACGTGCATGTCGAGAAACTGCCCCGCCATGAGGTGGGTGCGCATCTCGTCGAACACCACGCGTGCGCGGGCGAGTTCGGCCGCAGGAAGGTCGGCGCGGGCCACCATCTCGTCGCACCACACCAGGCACAGATCGCCCGCCAGGATCGCCGCGGCCAGCCCGTAGCGCTGTGGCGGGCCCGACCAGCCGCGCGCCGCGTGCTCGGCCTCGAATGCCACATGGGCCGTCGGGCGTCCGCGGCGCGTGCGTGAATCGTCCATGACGTCGTCGTGCAGCAGCGCCGCGGCCTGGAACATCTCCATCGCCGCCGCCACCGTGACGATCCCCGAACCGGTGCCGCCGCACGCCCGGTAACCCTGCTCGCAGAACGCCGCCCGCAACCGCTTGCCGCCTGCGAGCAGGTCGGCGACGGCATCGACGAGGGGCGCGACATCGGGGCCGAGCGGGGCGAGCACGCGACGCTGTCGCGCGATCTCCGCCTCCAGCTCGGCCTGCACCCGGGCGCGGACGTCGTCGAGGGCGTCGGGCTGGGCGTTGGTCATGAATCCTCCCGGTGGTGTGTGACGAGCCTACGGGGTGAGTTCGCCGGTCTGCGTGGCCGTGCCGGAGGAGAACTTTGTGAGCACCGTGAGCATCGTCGCAGGTCGCTCGCATGTTCGATCATGGCTTGTCCACAAGGGGAGACGGTGGGATGGGTCGCCGTTGACAGGGTGTCAGTGGCGGGATGTACGCTCTCGACATCGAACAAAAGTTCGAGGTGAGAACAGGTCTGTCGAACACGTTTTCGAACGACCGTCCAGGTGTGGGGTGTGCGATGCGCAGATACGACGAGCAGGTGCAGGTGCAGACCGAGGCGGACGAGCCGCGCCGGTTTCGGTGGCAGGGGCGCATCTACGAGATCGACGCCGTCCTCGACCGGTGGGTCATGCGACTGCCCTGGTGGCGGCGGGCACTCGCCCCCGACGGCGGCACCTGGGCGCTCGATCCCCGGCTGCTCGACGAGCAGGTGTGGCGGGTGAGCGCCGTCGGTCGCGGCGGCGCGGCCGGCATCTACGACCTCACCCGCGGAGCCCACTGGCGCCTGGCGCGCATCGGCGACTGATTCTTCGACACGCGAGAGGCCACGATCATGACTGCCACCACCACCTTCGACCTGCTGGACCGCGCCCGGGCCTCCCTGTTTCAGGCGTGCGCCAGCGAGACCACCACCGACCGGTACTGCGAGGCCCACCTCGCGGCGTTGCGGTCGGCCGCGGCGATCGTCGCCGACCGGGAGGGGCGATGCGCCCGGTCCCGGCGCCGCGGCGCTCCCGTGCGCGACACCTGGGGCACCCTCGCCCGGCTCGCCCCGGAGTTCTCGGAGTGGGCCGACTACTTCGCCCTCTGCGGCGAGCGCCGTCGCGCCTTCGAGACCGGACAGCGCGCCGGGAGCCGCGAGGCCGACGACCTGCTGCGCGACGCGGAGACCTTTCACGCCCTCGTCCTCGGGGCGCTCGGGCTCCCCGTCGAGGTGGCCGCGCACCCCGGCCTCGCGGTCGCGGGACTGCGGTCGTGACGTTCGCCCACCTGCACGTCGCCTCGAGCTTCTCGATGCGCTACGGCGCCTCCACGCCGGAGTGCCTCGTCGAGGCCGCCGCGGCCGCCGACCAGCCGATCCTCGCCCTCACCGACCGGGACGGCCTGTACGGGGCCGTCCGGTTCGTCCGTGCGGCGAGCGAGGCCGGGATCGACCCCGTGCTCGGTGTCGACCTCGCTCTCGACCTCGAGCGCGACACCCCCGGAGTGGGCGGTGCCTCTAGGACCCCGGTGCGCGGGGGAGCGCTGAGCGACGACCGCTCACCCCGGGTGGTCGTGCTCGCCCGCGGCGCGGCGGCCGGTCTGGGCGCGGGTGAGGGGTGGGCGGCGCTGTGCCGGCTCGTCACGGCCGCCCACCTGGCCTCGGGTGAGCGGGGCCGTCCCCGGATCGACGCGACCCGCCTCGCGCAGATCGCCCGCGGCACCGGTGCGGGGGCGCCGCTGCTCGTCCTCATCGGCCCCGACTCCGACGTCGGGCGCGCCATCTGCGAGCACCCTGGCCGCGCCCGCGAACTCCTGGCGCGGTGGAAAGAGCTTCTCGGCGCGGCTCTCGTCGTCGAGGTCACCTGCCACGACGCCCCACCGGGCCGGGTCCGCAGCGCCGCCCAGGCGCGGCGGCTGTGGCGACTCGCCCGTGAGCTGGGGGTGCCGTGCGTACTCACCGGCGCCGTCCGGCACGCCACGCCCGAGGGGGCCGTCACCGTCGACGTCCTCGACGCCGCCCGCCGTCTCACCCTCCTCGACGAACGCCACCTCGACCGGGTGAGCACCGCCGGTTACCTCGCGCCCGCCCCGCACATGGCGCAGGTCGCCCACCGCATCACCGGCGACGCAGGCCAGGCCCGCGCCCTGGTGGACCTCACCCTCGCCGTGGCCCGCGAGTGCGTGCAGCACCCGCGCCGCGACATCGGCATCGGCGCGGTCCACCTGCCCGAACCCGGCGTCCTCGGCCTCGGGGACGAGGACCCGCAGGCCGTCCTGGCCCGCCGCTGCCGCGCCGCCATCCACGACCGCTACCCGCACGCGCGCGACGCTGAGCTGGCGCGCATCACCGACCGGCTCGAGGAGGAGCTGGGCGTCATCGCCTCCCTCGGGTACGCCACGTACTTCCTCACCGTCGCCGTCGTCGTCGACCTCATCCGTGACGCCGGGGTGCGGGTGGCCGCCCGCGGATCGGGGGCGGGCAGCATCGTCACCTACCTGCTCGGCATCAGCGGCGTCGACCCGATGCGGTACGGGCTGCTCATGGAGCGGTTCTGCTCCCCGCTGCGCGCGCAACTGCCCGACATCGACATCGACGTCGAATCCGAGCGGCGCACCGAGATGTACGAGCGCATCCTCGAGCGCTTCGGCGGCGAACGGGTCTCGTGCGTCTCGATGATGGAGACCTACCGGGTGCGCCACGCCATCCGCGACGTCGGCTCCGCGCTCGGGCTGCCCGCGGTCGAGGTCGACGTCATCGCCAAGGCCTTTCCGCACATCCGTGCCCGCGACGCCCGCACCGCCATGGCCGACCTGCCCGAGCTCGCGAGCATGGGCCTCACCGCGCCCCGCATGGAGGTGCTCTTCGAGCTCGTCGAACGGCTCGACGGGCTGCCGCGTCACATCGCCCTGCACCCGTGCGGGGTGCTGCTCTCCAGCGCGACGATGCTGGACCGCACCCCGCTCGAGGCGAGTTGGCTCGGGTTTCCCATGAGCCAGTTCGACAAGGACGACGTCGAAGCCCTCGGGTTTCTCAAACTCGACGTGCTCGGCATCCGCATGCAGTCCTCGATGGCGTACGCCGTGCAGGAGATCGCCCGCACCGAAGGGGTGAACATCGACCTCGACGACCGGGCGTGTGTGCCGCTGGACGACGAGGCGACGTTCGACCTCATCCGCTCGGCGCGCACCCTGGGCTGTTTTCAGATCGAGAGCCCGGGCCAGCGCGAACTCGTCGGCAAGTTCGCCCCCGAGACGTTCGAGGACATCATCATCGACATCTCCCTCTTTCGCCCCGGCCCGGTCAAGTCCGACATGATCACCCCGTTCCTGCGGGCCCGGCAGGGGTGGAGCGAGGCCGAGTACCTGCACCCCAGCCTGACACCGGCGCTGGCCGAGACGTGCGGGGTCGTCGTCTTTCACGAACAGGTGCTGCGCATCGTCGCGACGACGACGGGGTCGAGCCTCGCGGAGGCCGACGAGGTGCGCCGCGCCCTCGGCACCCGCGCCGGGCAGGAGCAGGTGGGCATCTGGTGGCACGAGGCGGCCACGGCCCGCGGCTACACCCCGGCCGAGCGCGAGCGCATCTGGGAGGTGCTCGTCGCGTTCGCCTCGTTCGGGTTCTGCAAGGCGCACGCGGCGGCGTTCGCCCTGCCGACCTACCAGAGCGCCTGGCTCAAGGCCCACCACCCGGCGGCGTTCCTCGCCGGGGTGCTCACCTTCGACCCCGGCATGTACCCCAAACGGCTCATCCTCGACGACGCCCGCACCCACGGCATCCCCGTGCTCGGCCTCGACGTCAACGCCTCGGGCGCGACCTACCGGGTGGAGCGGGTCGATACCGGGAGCGACGAAGGCTCAGGGGAGTGGGGCATCCGGGTGAGCCTTGCCGACGTCAAGGGCATCTCGGAAGAGGAGGTGTCGCGCCTGGTCGCCGGTCAGCCGTACGCGGGCATCGAGGACCTCGCGCGGCGGGCGCGCCCGAGCCGGCCCGTGCTCGAACGGCTCGTGCTCGCGGGCGGGCTCGACTCCCTCTACGACATCGACGTCGCCTCCCGCGGCGGGCTCGGGCGGCGCGGGGCCATCACGCGGCGCGACCTGCTGCTGCACGTCGCCGAACTCGACCGGTGGAACCGCGCCGAGAGCCGCGGTCAGGGTCGTGGCCGCTCCCGCAGCGCGTCGGCCCGCCCGGTCATGTCGTCCGGGGCGCAGGTGCGGGCGCTCGCCGGCGCCCAGTCGCAGGCGGCGGCACCGGCCCCGGCAGCCGAGAGCCGATCGGTGCAGCTCGCGCTCGACGTCGGCCCGAGCCTCACCCCCGCCACGGGGCTGCCCGAGCTCGACCCCGCCGAGCGGGTGCGGGCCGAACTCGACGTGCTCGGCCTCGACGTGAGCGAGCACGTGCTCGCCCCGTACGAGCCGATGCTCGCCGACCTCGGCGTCGTGCGCGCCGAGCACCTGCGCGACGTGCGCACCCGCAGCGACATCCTCGTCGCCGGCGTCAAGGTCGCCACCCAGACCCCGCCGGTGCGCTCCGGGCGGCGGGTCGTGTTCCTCACCCTCGACGACGCGACCGGCCCGCTCGACGCGACGTTCTTCGAGGACGTGCAGGGCCCGTACGCGATGACGGTGTTCCACGGCTGGCTGCTCATGGTGCGGGGCGTCACGCGGCGCACCGGCCCGCGGGGGGTCTCACTACGCGCCACCGCCGCCTACGACCTCACGGCCGTGTGGGAGGCATGGTCGCGCGGCGGCGCCGAAGCGGCGCGCGCCGTGATGACCCCGGCGACCGTCACCGGCGCGGGCCTCGGCGTGGGCCGGGTGCTGCGTCACCCCTCGGGGTTTCGCCAGTCGCCGTACGCCGACATCATGCCCGCGGGCACCCCGGTCCGCAGCGGCCACGGCCTCGCCGCCGCCCTCGGCGACGGTGCGCCCGCCCGCAAGCTGTGGCACGCCAGCCCGGGCAGCGCCGGTCGATGAGGCCCGTAGAGTGGGAGCCCACGCCCGCGACACCCTCCACGGCAGGAGCACCATGCACGACGATCAGCGCAGCCGCCGGACCGTCGAGTCCTCCATCCGCACCGCGCTCGTGTGGGAGGCCGTCTCGCGCGCGGCGAACGAGCGCCGCGAGCAGCTCGGCCGGCCCCTGTCGGTCCTCGACCTCGGTGGCGGCAGCGGCGGTTTCGCCGTTCCCCTCGCCGAGGACGGCCACGACGTCGTCGTCGTCGACCCCAGCCCCGACGCTCTCGCCTCCCTCGGGCGTCGCGCCGGCGAGGCGGGAGTCGCCGATCGCGTTCACGGCTACCAGGGCGATGCCGCGACGCTGCCCGGGCCGGTCACCGCCAAAGTCGACCTCGTCTGCTGCCACGGCGTGCTCGAGTACGTCGACGACGCCGCCGCGACCCTCGCGGCCGTGCGCGAGGTGCTCGCCGACGACGGCATCCTCAGCCTGCTCGTCGCCCAACGGATCGCCGCCGTGCTCTCCCGCGCCCTCGCCGGACAGTTCGAGGCCGCCAACGCCGTCCTGCTCTCCGAGGACGGGCGGTGGGGCGAGAGCGACCCCATGCCGCGCCGCTTCGACGCCGACACCATCCTCGACCTCCTCGACGAGGCCGGGCTCACCTCGACCTCGATGCAGGGGGTCCGCGTGTTCAGCGACCTCGTGCCCTCGGCCTACCTCGACACCGAGGCCGACCGTGACCAGTTGCTCGCCCTCGAACGCGCCATCACCGAGCACGACGAACTCCTCGGGCGGCTGGGGGCAGGACTGCACGTCATCGCCGTTCGTGACTGAGTCGGCTACGCCGCTGATGACCG
>JAUNTP010000330.1 GCA_030538585.1 Mobilicoccus sp. | reverse complement strand
ATCTACCTGCAGGCCGACCTGTTCAACTCCAACGTCCGCCCCGCCATCGACGTGGGTGTGTCGGTGTCGCGAGTCGGTGGTTCGGCGCAGATCAAGGCGATGAAGTCGGTGTCGGGTCGTCTCAAGCTCGACCTGGCCCAGTTCCGCGCCATGGAGGCGTTCGCGATGTTCGCCTCCGACCTCGACGCCGCGTCCCGAGCGCAGCTCGCCCGCGGTGCCCGCCTGGTCGAGCTGCTCAAGCAGCCGCAGTCCTCGCCGATGCCGGTCGAGGAGCAGGTCGTGGCCGTGTGGGCCGGCACCACCGGCAAGCTCGACGAGGTCGAGGTCGGCGACGTGCGTCGCTTCGAGGCCGAGTTCCTCGACGAGATCCGCCGCAACCACTCCGGCATCCTCGAGACGATCCGCGAGACCAAGAAGCTCGAGGACGACACCTCGCAGAGCCTCGATGAGGTCATGGAGCGGTTCTCCCGTGACTTCCGCCCCGGTGAGGACACCAGCCTCGTCGGCGTCGACGAGGACCACGGCAGCGCCGAGGACGAGGACGTCGAGCAGGAGCAGATCGTCCGTCGTCGGTGACCCGACAGCCCGGGGTGGGCGGCCGAGCGGTCACCCACCCCGGCGAGGCGGCTGACGTCGCCACCTGAACGCCAGAGCAGCACCGAACCAGGAAGGGCGGAAAGATATGGGAGCGCAGATCCGGGTCTACCGGCAGCGCATCCGCTCCGTCAGCTCGATCAAGAAGATCACTCGAGCGATGGAGCTCATGGCGGCCTCGCGGGTCGTCAAGGCGAGGCAGCGTGTCGAGCAGACCACGCCGTACTCGTCCGCCCTGACGCGGGCGCTCTCGGCGGTGGCGTCCCACTCCGACGTCGAGCACCCGATCCTCACCGAGTCCGAGTCCCCGCGCCGCGCCGCGGTCGTCATCATGACGAGCAACCGTGGTCTCGCCGGTGCGTACGCCTCCTCGGTGCTCAAGGAGAGCGAGCGGCTCATCGAGCGGCTGCAGCAGGAGGGCAAGGAGGTCCTGCCCTTCCTCGTCGGTCGTAAGGCCATCCGGTACTACACCTTCCGCCAGCGCGACTACGTCGAGGCGTGGGAGGACTCCACGGACGCCCCCGCCTACGAGACCGCGAAGTCGATCTCCGAGCAGGTGCTGCCGGCGTTCCTCGCCGAGCCCGACAACGAGGAGGGTGTGCGCGACGTCGACGAGGTCCACATCGTCTACACCCGGTTCAAGACGATGGTGACGCAGGAGCCGCAGAACCTGCGCCTGCTGCCCATCCAGGTCGTCGACGAGGCCGATGCCTCGGCCGACACCCACGAGCGGGCCGGCACGGGGGAGATGATCCCCATGTACGACTTCGAGCCGAACCCCGAAGAGCTTCTCGACGCGATCCTGCCGCAGTACGTGGCGCACCGGATCTACAACTGTCTGCTGCAGGCGGCGGCCTCCGAACTCGCCGCCCGCCAGCGCGCGATGAAGTCGGCCACGGACAACGCCGACGAACTCATCAAGACCTACACCCGGCTGGCGAACGAAGCGCGCCAGGCCGAGATCACCCAAGAGATCAGCGAGATCGTGGGCGGCGCCAACG
>JAUNTP010000102.1 GCA_030538585.1 Mobilicoccus sp. | reverse complement strand
TGCGCGAGGGCGTCCTCGACCGTGGCGACCCCGACGATCGCGCCCTCATCCAGCTGGTGGAGGCCGACAAGCGACTCTCGATGCTGGTGGCGACCCCCGAGACGCCGACGGAACAGGCCCCCTGGGTGGCGGCAGTACCCCTGGTGTTGGTGACGACGAGCTACGCGCCGCACGGCGAGCATCCGCCGATCCCCGGCCGGGTGGAGTGGCTCGACCCGACGACCCCCGAGTCCTACCTCGTCAGCCTGCGTGCCGTCGGCGCCTACGACTACTGGCGCCTCGAGGACGCCGCCGTGTGACGGCCCCCACCGCTGGTGCATCGGCGTCGATCAGGTCGTGATGACGACCGAATCCACGCCGTCAGGCGCGCCGTGGTTCAGGCGGCGTCGTGGCTGCTGGAGGGCGGTATGAGGTCGACGCCGGTCGACACGATGTCGGCGGCGGCTCGCCAGTCGTCCGGCAGACAGGTGACGCCCTGAGGGTGGCTCGCGCTGGCGGCGGGCCCGGCGATGTAGATGGGCAGGTGAGCGCCCATGCGTGCGAGCGCCGTGCCTCGGGCGGTGAGGCTTTGGGCGCGCATGCTGGCGATGATGCAGGCGCTCGCCTGCTGGGACCGGACGGTGCGCGCGATGGCGGTCCAGGGCACGTTGGCGCCCAGCACGATGGTGTGCCAGCCCCGAGCCCGCAGCATCGCGGCGAACAGGTGGGTGGGCAGGTCGTGCAGCTCGCCGGGTGGGCACGCCAGAACGATGACCGGCTCGCTCCCGGTAGGTGGCCGACGGCCGACATCGGCGATGACGGAGCGTGTCACCCCGGAGATGGAGTGCTCGGCCATGACGCTGAGGTGGCCCTGCTCCCACAGGTGGCCGACGCGGTGCAGCACGGGCACGAGGATGTCGACGACGACCTCGTCGAGGTCGTGACGCTCAAGGGTGTCGTCGAGAAGGCTGTGGATGCGCGCCGTGTCGAGGTCGGAGGCAGCCCTCAACAGGGAGTCTTCGAGGTCGGCGATCTCCACGCCTTCGATCGTCGTCATCCCTGACCCTCTCCACGCACGGCCCCGTGGAGCCTCTCCGTGGAACAGTGTGACAGGTCCACCAGTCGAGGACGCCCACAGTCGCCGGACGCGGGCGACAACAGCGCCGCTGACCAATGGCGGGTGTCGTCTCCACCGATTAGGGCGGGCGCAACCGCGCTGGTAACGTGGCCTCTTGCCGTCAGAACGGCCGCGGATCGAGAGCGCCGGGTGGATTCGCCCCCGTGCACCGCGCAACGAGTGAGGGGAGTCGTCAGTGCCGCTGGATACTGAGACCAAGAAGAAGATCATGGCCGAGTACGGCACGGGTGAGAACGACACCGGCTCGCCCGAGGTGCAGATCGCGATGCTGACGCAGCGCATCAAGGACCTCACCGAGCACGCTCGTGAGCACAAGCACGACCACCACAGCCGTCGTGGTCTGCTGCTCCTGGTCGGCCGCCGCAAGCGCATGCTGCGCTACCTCGAGAGCGTCGACATCGAGCGCTACCGTTCGCTGATCAAGCGACTGGGTCTGCGCCGTTGATCGCACAGACATGACGGCAGGGGCGGGTTCCTCGTTCGACGGGGAGCCCGCCCCTGCTGCATGTTCACCCGCCCGACATCTCGCCACGAGGCACATCAACGGGTGATCCCCACGCCGATCGGGGAAGATAGGTCGGCACCCATGAAGGTGCCCGGTAGGTGACACACCCGCCGGGAGCTGCGCGACATGCGCGGCAACCCAGAAGGAAAGCCCGCACACAACGACGATGTGCGAGGCCAGATGAGAAGAACAGGAGGGCCCATGGAGGGTCCAGAGATCACGTACGCCGAAGCCACCATCGACAACGGCTCGTTCGGCACCCGCACGGTCCGGTTCGAGACCGGACGTCTCGCGAAGCAGGCGAGCGGCGCCGTCGCCGCCTACCTCGACGACGACACGATGTTGCTGTCGACCACGACGGCCGGCAAGTCACCGAAGGACCACTTCGACTTCTTCCCCTTGACGGTCGACGTCGAGGAGCGCATGTACGCCGCGGGTCGCATCCCCGGCAGCTTCTTCCGCCGTGAAGGGCGTCCCGGCACGGACGCGATCCTCACGTGCCGCCTCATCGACCGCCCGCTGCGCCCGACTTTTAAGAAGGGTCTGCGCAACGAGGTGCAGGTCGTCATCACGGTGCTGTCGCTCAACCCCGACCACCAGTACGACGTGCTCGCCATCAACGCCGCGAGCGCCTCGACGCAGATCTCCGGTCTGCCGTTCTCGGGCCCCATCGGCGGTGTGCGCATGTCGCTCATCGACGGGCAGTGGGTCGCGTTCCCGAACTTCAGCGACATCGAGCGCTCCGTGTTCGACATGGTCGTCGCCGGCCGCGTCGTGGACGGTGGTGACGTCGCGATCATGATGGTCGAGGCGGAGTCCACCGAGCAGACGTGGGACCTGGTCAAGAACCAGGGCAAGACCGCGCCGACCGAGGAGGTCGTCGCCGAGGGTCTCGAGGCCGCGAAGCCGTTCATCGCCGAACTGTGCCGCGCGCAGTCCGAGCTCGCGAGTCAGGCCGGCAAGGACGTGCAGGAGTTCCCGATCTTCCTGGACTACCAGGACGACGCGTACGAGGCCGTCGAGAAGGCCGCGCAGGACAAGCTGCGCGACCTGCTCTCCATCGCGGGCAAGCAAGAGCGCGAGAACGCGCTCGACGAGCTCAAGGACACCCTCAAGGCGGATCTCGCTGGTGAGGGTAAGGACTTCGAGGGACGCGAGAAGGAGATCTCCGCGGCCTACCGCTCGGTGCAGAAGAAGCTCGTGCGCGAGCGCATCCTCACCGAGAAGGTCCGCATCGACGGCCGTGGCCTGGCCGACATCCGCGCCCTCGGCGCCGAGGTCGAGGTCCTGCCGCGCGTGCACGGCTCGGCCATCTTCGAGCGCGGCGAGACCCAGATCATGGGTGTCACCACGCTCAACATGCTCCGCATGGAGCAGCAGCTCGACACCCTCTCGCCGGTGACGCGCAAGCGCTACATGCACAACTACAACTTCCCGCCGTACTCCACCGGTGAGACCGGTCGCGTCGGGTCGCCCAAGCGCCGCGAGATCGGCCACGGCGCGCTCGCCGAGCGGGCGCTCATGCCAGTGCTGCCGACGCGTGAGGAGTTCCCGTACGCGATCCGTCAGGTGTCCGAGGCACTCGGCTCGAACGGCTCGACGTCCATGGGGTCGGTGTGCGCCAGCACCCTGTCACTGCTCAACGCCGGTGTGCCGCTGCGCGCCGCTGTCGCGGGCATCGCGATGGGCCTGGTCAGCGCAGAGATCGACGGCCAGACGCAGTACGCGGCCCTGACCGACATCCTCGGCGCCGAAGACGCGTTCGGTGACATGGACTTCAAGGTCGCCGGCACGCGCGAGTTCGTCACGGCCATCCAGCTCGACACCAAGCTCGACGGCATCCCCGCTTCGGTGCTCGCCGGTGCTCTCACTCAGGCTCGGGATGCGCGTCTGCACATCCTCGACGTCATGAACGAGGCCATCGACGCCCCCGACGAGATGAGCGCCTACGCCCCGCGCGTCATCGCGGTGCAGGTCCCGGTCGACAAGATCGGTGAGGTCATCGGCCCGAAGGGCAAGATGATCAACCAGATCCAGGAGGAGACCGGCGCCGACATCTCCATCGAGGACGACGGCACCGTCTACATCGGCGCCACCGACGGCCCGTCCGCGGAGGCGGCGCGCGCGCAGATCAACGCGATCGCCAACCCGCAGATGCCCGAGGTCGGGGAGCGGTTCCTCGGCACCGTCGTCAAGACGACGACGTTCGGCGCGTTCGTCTCGCTCCTGCCGGGCAAGGACGGCCTGCTGCATATCTCCGAGGTGCGCAAGCTCGTCGGCGGCAAGCGCATCGACTCTGTCGACGACGTCGTCTCGGTGGGGCAGAAGGTGCAGGTCGAGCTCAAGGAGATCGACCCGCGCGGCAAGCTCAGCCTGGCTGCCGTCCTCACCGAGGAGCAGCAGGCTGCAGCGGATGCCGCCGGCGAGTCGGGCGACTCCGGGGACCGCAAGCCGCGTCGTGAGCGCTCTGAGCGTTCCGACCGTGGCGAGCGCGGTGGCCGTGGCGGCCGCGACCGTGACGAGGAGAGCAACGACAAGGGTCGCGGTCAGCGTGACGGCGACGCCTCCGACTCCGACGACGAGTCGGACGAGGAGCGCGGCGAGCGTCGCAGCCGTAACCGCAATCGTCGCCGCGGCAACCGCGGCCGCGGTGGCAACGGTGAAGCCGGCAACGTCGAGGGCGGCAACGTCGAGACTGGCAAGGGCAGCGATGCTGCCGACGCCATCGTCGACGCCCAGGGCCAGGACGCCACGTCGGCGGCCTCCGACGAGGCCTGAGCCTCACACCTGACGAAGGCCCCGCCCACCACACCAGGTGGGCGGGGCCTTCGCGCATGACCCATGGCATCGACGTGGCATGATTGTGGCATGGCGCGACAGAGAGTGAGCACGACGGTCGATCACCACCTCCTGGCGGCGGCCCGAGCGCTCCACGAGGGCCGCCCCGACTCGGCGGTGATCGACGCGGCTCTCCGCGCCCTCGTGGCGCAGCACCGTGAGGCACACCTCGATGCAACGTACGCCCAGGCGTACACGACCCACCCGCTCGACGAACCTGATGCGTGGGGCGACCTGGCCTCGTGGGGCGACGCGGTGCGGCGGTGAGCGGCCCGGCCCACGGTGAACTCTGGTGGTGTGATCACCCGGAGGTCGGTCGACGGCCTGTCGTCGTGCTGAGTCGCATGTCGGCTGTGCGAGCGCGGGGGCGGGCCGTGGTGGCGCCCTGCACCACCGTGACGCGGGGTCTCCCGGCCGATGTCGACCTCGACCCGAAGACCGACCCGGTGCCGCGTCCGTGCGTCGCGAGCCTGGACTCGGTGGAGTCGGTCAGCGTGGCGCTCCTGACCGAGCGGTTGGGATCCCTGTCCAGCCATCGGGTCCGCCAGATCTGCGCCGCGCTCGCCGTGGCGACCGGGTGTCCCTCGCAATAGCAGTGCGGCGCTGTCCGACATCGCGTCGCGTGAGACTCGTACGGTTCCCGCACGCCCTGCCGCGATGCCGCACGACGCCGCGATGAATGCGGGTGGCGCGTCGTCGATCGGCGGATCGTGCACGCGTCCCCTACAGTGTCGAGCCATGGCGACGCCCACCCGCATGGTTCCGTTCGGCGACGGTGAGGTGGCGGTGCGTGACTACGGCGGGCAGGGCGCGCCAGTGCTGCTCGTGCACTCCCTCGGCATGTGCGCCGTCAACTGGGACGAGGTGGGTCCGGTGCTGGCCCGCTCGTGCCGGGTGTTCGCGATCGACCTGCCCGGGCACGGAGCCTCAACGGCGCGCATGCGCACCCCAGAGGCGGTGTACGAGTGCATCCTCACCGTCGTGCGGGCCTTGGAGCTGCCACCGACCCTGCTCGTGGGCCACGACCAGGGCGGTCTGTGCATGGTGGAGGCGGTCACTGCCGCCCCCGAGCTGTTCACCGGAGGGGTGGCCATCGGCGGAACCATCTCTCGTACCCGTGCCGAGATGGAGGAGCTGTGCGAGCTGGCCGCCTCCGACTTCTTCATCGGCGCCATGCGCACCCGGTTCTTGTTCGGTGCGCGAGGTCACGGTGAGGAGGCTGCGTTGGGGGTCATCGATCACGTCGTGGCGAACGCGTCGTTCGACTGGATTCTGCAAGACATCGACGGGTTGCGCCGCGAACGTGAGTACTCGCTGCGCACCACCCCGGACGGGTCGTGGGTGCACGCCCCCGACCCCGAGGATGTCGCCATGGTCGGCCGTTTCTCGCCCGATTCGCCGCTCTACCCCACCCAAGATCGCATTCCTGGTTTCGCGGTCCCGGTGTGGATCCTGCAGCTCACGCAGGGGCAGGACGTGCAGTTCGCCGAACGTGAACGCGCCCTGGCCGCCCGCCACGACCTCCTGCGGCTCATCACCTTGGACAGCGGCCAGTGGCCCCAGTACTCCCAGCCGCAGCAGCTCGCCGAAATCCTCGCCGCGATCGCCGCCGACCCCACCCGCGCCGAGACCTAGATCGAGGTGTCACAGCCCTGAGTGCCCGGGGGGCGCTTCCCGCGTTCGGTGCCGACGCGAAGGGTGCGCGGTCCGTGGAGCGTGTGCCGGTAGCCTGCTGGTATGAGTGCGGTGGAGCAGGCGTTGGAGCGGCTGCGGGCCGATGAGGCCGGGGGCGCCCTCGGCGAGTTGGCGCAGCGATGCGGCATCGACGTGCTCACCGTCTTCGGCAGCGCCCGTCACGACGCGACGACGGCCGGGGACCTCGACCTCGCCTACGCGCGGATGCGCGGCACTGATGCGTCGCATCTCGACGTCGTCAACGCGCTCGGGGAGCGGTATGGCGACATCGTCGACGTCCTCGACCTCGACCGTGCCGGGTCGGTCGCGCGCTACGCAGGTCTGCACGACATCGAACTGCTCGTCCAGCGCACCCCCGGCCGCTACGCCGAACTGCAGATGAGAGCCTTCCGCGACTACTGCGACACCCAGCGGCTACGCGACCGCGTCCTCGAGGTGCTCGCAGGATGAGCCCACGCGCCTTCTCCGCCGACGTGATTGCCACCCGCCTCGCGATGATGAGCGAACTGCTCGAGGACCTCGACGCGCTCGGCGACGTCAGCCAGACCCGTCTGGTCGAGGACAGGTTCACCCGCCACGTCCTCGAACGGGTGCTGTGTCGCCTCGTCGACATCGCCGTTGACATCAACACACACGCGGCGACGAGCCTGGGAACCGGACCTGGGGTCCGCACCGTCACCGAGTACCGCGAATCGTTCGCCGCCGCAGCGACCGTGGGTCTCATCGACGCCGACCTCGCCGCCTCTCTCGCGCCCTCAGTGGGCCTCCGCAACGTGCTCGTCCACGAATACCTCCGAGTCGACCTC
The DNA here is from genome assembly GCA_030538585.1 of Mobilicoccus sp. GTDB lineage: Bacteria > Actinomycetota > Actinomycetes > Actinomycetales > Dermatophilaceae > Mobilicoccus. The sequence goes on along the minus strand of JAUNTP010000102.1, from coordinate 5,531 downwards.
GGCGTCCTCGCCGACGCCGCCCCACTCGCCCGGGACGGCTACGGCCGCTACGTGAGCAGTGTCGCGACGTGGCTCCGCGACCGCAGATAGCTCGCCCCACAGGGCACGGCCGGTGTTGGTCCCGATCACAACGCAGTTTCGACGTGGTCGATGAGTAGCGTGGGGAGCGGCAGGTCGCTGACCTGCGGTGCTGTGATCGGGGGTGGCATCGACCACGTTGAAACTGCGTGTCGATTCCGAAGACCCCCTCGGCGGGAGTCCTCTGGCGTCGGCCTGGACGGGGCGCGATGACGTGGGGGCTGTTGTCGCCCACGTCGCCGCCACGGCGCCGAGGGTGATGGCACGCTACGACCATGACCTCCGATGCTCGACGCGCCGCGGCCGGGGCGGGGCGGCAGGCGCGCCGCCTCGCCGACCACCCCGTCCTGGAAAAGCTCGCCCGGTTCGGGTTCGTCGGCAACGGGGTGTTGCACCTGCTCATCGCGGTCATCGCGCTGCGGGTGGCGTTCGGTGGGGCGCAGGGGGAGCAGGCCGACCAGTCCGGGGCCCTCGCCATGCTGCGGGACGCCCCCGGCGGGTCGATCATGTTGTGGCTCATGGTCATCGGGGTGGGGGCGCTCGGTGTGTGGCTCATCACCCAGGCGGTGTTGCCCGCGTTCGGCACCGACGCGAAGGAGCGCGCCAAGCTCGGCGCGAAAGGCGTCATCTACCTCGCCATCACCGTCGCCGCCGTCGGCATCGCGCGCGGCACCAGCGGTGAGGAGTCCAGCTCGGAGGACGCCCAATCCGCCACGGCGACGCTCATGGCCGCCCCCGGTGGCCAGCTGCTCGTCGGGCTGGTCGGCGTCGGCATCCTCGGCTTCGGCGTGTACTACGCCTACCGCGGGTGGGCGCGCAAGTTCGTGGAGAACCTCGAAGCGCACCCCGGGGAGTGGCCGGTGCGGATGGGTGTGGCCGGCTACATCGCCAAGGGGTTCGCGCTCGCCATCGTCGGTCTGCTCTTCATCGTGGCTGCGGCGACCCTCGACCCCGAGAAGTCACAAGGGCTCGACGGTGCCATGACCTCGCTGCGCGACCAACCGTTCGGGGCGTTCCTCCTGGCGCTGGTGGCCCTCGGCCTGGCCGCGTTCGGCCTCTGGTGCTTCTTCCGCGCCCGCCACGAAGACCTGTGACTCATCTCCGAACCCTCCTCCAGACCCCGCGGACTCACACCGACGCAGGGGCACCGGTCCGCGACCAGTGAGTCGGCGCCACGCCGAAGTGAAATTCGGGTGACGTTGTCGGTGGGCGGTCCTAGGCTTCTGTGATCGTGACGACCACCAGCACTGTTGCGCCGACACCACGCCCTGCACCCAGGGTGACCTGGCGTCGGCTGGTGACTCCGACCGCCGGGCTGGCGCTGCTCGCCCTGTTCGTCGGGTCGATCGGTGCCGCCATCGGCACGGTCATCGCCGGGCAGCTCGCCGAAGGGGTGCGAGTCGAGCTCGTCGGGTGGTTCGCGCTCGCCGTCGTCGGCGGGGCTTGCCTCGACACCGTCGGGCGGGTGCTGTGGGCCGGAGGCGCCGACCGGGCCGAGGGGCGCCTGCGCGCCGACCTGCTCGACGCCGCCCTCGACCAGCCGCTCGCCACGCTCACCGAGCAGGCCGTCGGGGAGGTCCTCGACCGCGTCGACGACGACACCCGCGAAGTCGGATCGCTCGTGCGCCTGCAGGTGTGGATGATGCTGCGCGCCATCCTCACCGGCCTACCCTTGCTCGTCGTCGCCGCCATCACGTGGTGGCCCGGCGCCATCATCTTTCCGCTGGTCACCGCGGTCACGCTGTGGTCGATCAAGGCGCTCCTGCCCGAGATCGCCGCCCGCAAGGTCGTCGAAGAGGCCGCGTGGACCGATCACGCCGCCGTCCTCGAAGAAGGTGTCGCCGGGCGTGACGACATCCGCACCAGCCTCGGGCAGGCGTTCGCGATCGGGCGTCTCACCACCCTCTCGGCCGACGTGCACGCCAAGTTCCGGCGCGTCCTCGTCATGGAGCGCCGCGTCGTGCTCCGCTCCGGCCTCATCCTGCACGCGCTGCTCGCCGGGACTGCCGTGGTGGGCGCCGCGCTCGTCATCACCGGCGGACTGTCCATCGCCCAGCTCGTCACGCTCTTCCTCGTCACCAGCACGTTCGTGGGGCTCATCGGTCACGTCGCCGAGCAACTCCCCGAGCTGCAAGCCGGTATGGGTGCCGTCATCCGTCTGCGGCAGATGATCGCCTCACCTGCCGAACCGGTCGGTGGCGTCACCCTGCCCGAGCACGGCCTCGACCTGGAGTTCCGGGATCTCGACTTCTCCTACGAACACGGCTCGTTCGCCCTCGCTGACGTCAACCTGCACGTGCCCGCCGGGCAGACGATGGCCCTGGTGGGGCGCACCGGCTCCGGCAAGTCCACCCTCGCGGCGCTGATCTCCCGCGCGGTCGAGCCACCGCCCGGCACGCTGTTTCTCGGCGGGGTCGACGTGCGCGAGGTCGACCTGCTCGACCTGCGCCGTGCCGTCGGTGTCGTCACCCAACGCACCGAGATCCTTGCCGGCACCCTCGCCGACAACATCTCCCTGTTCGCCGACGTTCCCCGCGAGCGTGTCGAGGCCGTCGTCGCCGAACTGGGCCTCACCGAGTGGGTCGCCGGGCTCGACGAGGGGCTCGACACCCCGCTCGGTGCGGGCGGCACGACGCTGTCGGCGGGGGAGGAGCAGTTGCTCGCCTTCGCGCGGCTGCTGATCCGCGACGTCGACGTCGTCGTGCTCGACGAGGCCACCGCCCGCATGGACCCCCTCACCGAGGGCCGGGTGGTCGCGGCCTCCGAGCGGCTGCTGGCCGGGCGGACCGGCATCCTCATCGCCCACCGCCTCACCACGATCGCCCGCGCCGACTACGTCACCGTCCTCGCCGACGGCCGGGTCGCGCAGACCGGCCCCTACGGCGAGCTCGCGACGCGCGACGGCCAGTTCCGTGACCTGCTGCTCGCCGCGGGCCTGGAGGACACCGAGCTCAGCCAGCCCGCGCCCGCCACCCCGGCCGCCGACGAGGCGATCGGCACCTCCCGGCGCCGCGGCGAGGTCCTGCCTCGCCCCGATCCCGGCTCGGGGCCGTCCTTGGCACGCGGTATCGCCTCCGCCATGCTCGTGCGCCCCCAATGGGGTGTGCTCTCCATCGGGCTGTTCCTCATCTTCGGGCTCACCGGAGCCCTCGGCGCCGTCACCGGGTACGCGTGGGGACACACCGTGGAGTCCCTCACCGAGGGCGGGCGACCGTGGTGGTGGATCGCGCTCGTCGTGGCCAGCGCGCTCATCAGCCCGGTCATGCTCGGTGCGGGCGTGATGCGCTATCCGCGCTGGTGGGTCGAGGTGCTGCTGAGGGTGCGGATGTCGGTGCTCGTCGGCCAGAGCGGTCAGCGTCGCCTCGACCCCGCCCCGCCCGGGGAGGTCGTGGCCCGCGCGCTCGACTCCGACAGGTACGCCCGCTACGCCGACCGCTGGGTCGACTTCATCAACGGCCTGCTCATCGCGGGTTTCACGGCGGTCGCAGCGGGAACGCCGCTGGCCGGTCTCGTGTTGCTCGGGGTCATGGTCGCGGCCGGTCTCGCCTCCGCGCTGGGACGCCCTATCGCCGGGCGCTCGGCGGCAGCGGCGTCGGCGGCGCGCGCCCAGTTCGGGCGCATGCTGGTCTCGGTGCTCGACGGCGCACGGACGGTCAAACTTGCCGGGCGCATGCCGCAGGTGCGCGCCCACCTGCTGCGCGTCGACCAGGTGCGTGTCGATGCGGCCGTGCGCGAACATCGCGTGCAGTCTGCGCTCGACGGCGTGCCGACGATCATGGTGCAACTCGGCATCGTCGTCGCCTGGTCGGCGGTGCTGTGGGGCTGGTGGGGGCTCGCGACGGCGCTGCTGCTCACCTCCGCCGTCGGCGGCTTCGACTGGTTCGGACGCGTCGCGGGCTCGGTCGTCACGGAGGCGCCGGGCACCCGCGCCTGGCAGGTCGCGACCGCGCGGATGGCGGGCGGTGTCGACCTCATGGCCGTGCCCGAAGGCGTCGACCTGCTCACCGGCACCGCGCCGGACCCGCCCGTCGTACCCCGGGCCTCGTTGCAGCGCCTCAGCCTGGCCGGGTTGTCGGCGGTGCACGAGGACGGCACGATCGGCGTCGAGGACGTCGACCTGGAGGTCGAGCGGGGCGAGCTGGTGCTCCTGCTCGGGCAGATCGGGTCGGGCAAGTCGAGCCTGCTCCGCTCCCTCGCCGGCCTCGTTGACCACCGGGGCACCGTGCAGTGGAACGGCATCGACGTCGAGGATCCGGAGCTGTTCCTGCGGCCCGGGCAGGTCGCCTACGTCTCCCAGGTGCCGCGCGTCCTGTCGGGCACGTTCGACGACAACGTGCGCCTCGGGTTCGACCGCGTCTTCGACGGTCCTGTCGACGACGCCCGCCTGAGCACCGACGTCGCCGCCGCGGGCGGACCGGGGTCGATGGTCGGCCACCGCGGGGTGCGGCTCTCGGGAGGTCAGGTGCAGCGTCTCGCCCTCGCGCGGGCGCTGGCCGCCGACGCGGAGCTGCTCCTCGCCGATGACGTGTCCTCGGCCCTCGATGCCAAGACCGAGATCGACCTGTGGCAGGCGCTGCGGGCCCGCTCGGCGACGGTCATCGGCGCGACGTCCAAACGAGCTGCGCTCGCCCAGGCCGACCGGGTCGTCGTCCTCGTCGACGGCCGCATCGCCGCCGTCGGCCCGTGGGAGGCGCTCGAACCCGCCTGGGGGCACCTGGCCGGCTGACGTCTCTCGTGAGAAATGGAGTGGACCTCCGCCGGCATCGGGCGCAAGCATGGGTGGGTGATCGACCATCAACACGACAGCGGCGTGCGCTGGGACCATCTGCGCACCGACGATGTGGACCAGTGGGCTGAGCTGGCGAACCTTCTCGCTCGGGTCGACGGCACCGAGGAGTTCTACGAGGCCGCCGACCTCGCCGAGGAGCTCGACTCGACCGGCTTCACCCCTGAGAGCGACACGTGGGCCGTGTGGCACGGTGAGCAACTCGTCGCGTACGCCCAGGTGCGGGTCGGGGATGTCCTCGATGACGAGGGGCGCGTGCGCGTCAGTCACTACGGCGGCGTCCACCCTGACTGGCGCGGTCGCGGGCTGGGTCGCGAGCTCGTCGCACGGGCGACCGAGCGCGGGGTCGACGTTGCTGGGGAACGGCATCCCGAGGCGCCGCACTTCTTCCGCAGCGGCGGCGAACTCGAGGGGTCTGACGCCAGGCGCCTGCTGACCCGTCTCGGGTAAACGGTGGCGCGTTATTTCAACGAGCTCGAACGGCCGCTGCCGGGCGCCGATCTGCCGGCGACGGAGGTGGACGGGGTCACCCTGCTCACCCCGACCGACGAGCACGAGGAAGCTGTCAGGCTCGCCCACAACGCCGCCTTCGCCGACCACTGGGGTTCGACTCCCTCCAGCCCGGAACGGTGGCGCGACTTCTGGTCGTCCCGCTCCATGCGTCGAC
>JAUNTP010000329.1:569-1611 GCA_030538585.1 Mobilicoccus sp. | reverse complement strand
GACGTCGACCCCAATGCCGATGATCACGCCACGATCACTCGACCGTGACCGACTTCGCCAAGTTGCGCGGCTGGTCAGCGTCATGGCCCAGCAACGTCGCCAACTCGCACGCGAACAGCTGCAACGGAATCGTCGCCAGCAGCGGCTGCAGCAACGTCGACGCTTGGGGCAGGCGAATCACCACGTCGGCGTACGGCTCGACGATCTCGTCGCCCTCCTCCACGAGAACGATCGTGCGCGCACCGCGGGCCCGCACCTCTTGGATGTTCGAGATCACCTTGTCGTGCAGTTGGTCACGCCCCTGCGGCGGCACGATGACGAACACAGGCAACCCGGGCTCCACCAAAGCGATCGGCCCATGCTTCAGCTCACCGGCCGGGAACCCCTCTGCGTGCAGGTAGGCGATCTCCTTCAGCTTCAGCGCACCTTCGAGCGCCACCGGGTAGCCGACGTGGCGACCCAAGAACAGCACGGTCTTGGAGTCCTTCAGCTCGGCCGCCAGATCGAGCACCTGCTGCTGGGCGTCCAACACCTGCTGAATCTTCTCAGGCATCGACTCCAGCTCGGTCATCACCAAGGCGATCTCGTCACCGAACTTCGTGCCGCGCACCTGCGCCAAATAAAGGCCGAGCAAGTAGCAAGCCGCCACCTGGGTCAGGAAGCCCTTCGTCGACGCAACGCCGATCTCGGGGCCGGCGTGGGTGTAGAGCACGGCGTCCGACTCGCGCGGAATCGTCGACCCATTCGTGTTGCAGATCGCGATCACCTTCGCGCCCTGCTCACGCGCGTGCCGCACGGCCATGAGCGTGTCGGCGGTCTCGCCCGACTGCGAGATGGTCACCACCAGGGTCCGGGCCGTCACGATCGGGTCGCGGTAACGGAACTCCGAGGCGATCTCGACCTCACACGGAATCCGCGTCCAGTGCTCGATCGCGTACTTCGCCACCAACCCGGCATAGAACGCCGTGCCACACGCAACGATCACGATCTTGTCGATGGTGCGCAGGGCTGCCGCGCGGATACGCACATCAACGAGGGTCTG
>JAUNTP010000329.1:0-517 GCA_030538585.1 Mobilicoccus sp. | reverse complement strand
CAGCAGCGTGTCGGCGACCGCCTGCGGCTGCTCGTGGATCTCCTTGCGCATGAACCAGTCGAAGCCACCCTTCTCGGCGGCCGACAGGTCCCAGTCGACGTGGTAGGGCTTGCCCTCGGTCTCGTTGCCGTCGAAGTCCGTCACCTTGTAGCCGTCGACGGTCACCTCGACCATCTCGTCCTGGCCCATCTCGACGGCCTCACGGGTGTGCTCGATGAACGCCGCGACGTCGGAGGCGACGAACATCTCGCCGTCACCCACGCCCACCACGAGCGGGCTGTTGCGGCGCGCCGCGACCAGCGTGCCGGGCTCGTCGCGATCCACGGCAACCAGCGTGAACGCGCCCTCCAGACGCCGCGCGACCGTGCGCAGCGCGTCGGCGAGGGACGCCCCGCGATCGACCTCGCGACCCACGAGCTGGGCGGCGACCTCGGAGTCAGTCTCCGACCGGAACTCCACGCCCTCGCTCAGGAGTTCCTCCTTGAGCACGGCGAAGTTCTCGATGATGCCGTTGTGG
>JAUNTP010000101.1 GCA_030538585.1 Mobilicoccus sp. | reverse complement strand
CGGCGACGATGGCCAGACCCAACCCGGAGCCGCCCGAGTCCCGATGCCGGGCTTCGTCCAGCCGCACGAACCGCTCGAAGATCCGCTCGCGCTGATCCTGGGGCACGCCGAGCCCGTCGTCCTCGACCACCAGATACGCCAGCGATGCGTCGGGGTCGCTCGTCACGCTGATCGCGACCTGCGCGCGTGCGGCGCGGACGGCATTGTCGGCGAGATTACGCAGAGCTCGTGCGAGCGCGCGCTCGTCGCCGAGGATGCGCACCGGCGTGATCGCACCACCGACCTCAACCTCGGCGCCCCGCAGGCGAGCTCGCTCCGCGAAGACGAGGTCGTCGAGGTCGACCTCGTCCCGCGAGATCGGCATCACGCCCTGCTCGTCGGCCTTGCTCAGCGTCAACAGGTCCTCGACGAGGTGGTGCAGGCGGGCGCTCTCGGTCTCCATGACCGGTCCGAGGGAGTTCCACGTCTCGGCGCTGCCGTCCTCCCGACCCAGCTGCACCGCGGCCCGCAGGCTGGTCAGGGGGGAGCGCAGTTCGTGCGAGGCGTCGGCGACGAAGCGCCGCTGCGCCTCATGTCCGGCCTGGAGGCGACTCAGCATGTCGTTGAGCGTGCGGGCCAGCCGGCCCAACTCGTCGTCGTGTCGCGGCGTCGGCAGCCGGGAGGCGAGGGCGCCGGTACTGATGTCGTCGGCGGCAGCGCGCATCCGATCGACGGGCCGCAGCGCCCGCCCGACCGTCACCCACGCCACGAGGGCCGTGACGAGGATGACGAGCGGCATGCCGGCGAGCAGGATGCTGACCACGGACGCGACGGCCTGCTGCTGGGTGCGCTGCGGTGCCGACACCGCGACGACGTACCGGGTGCCCACGTACTCGGTGCCCATCGTCACCGTGACCGGAATCTCGCCCGAGCCGGGGGTGGGCACAGGAGACACCCCCTCGATCCGGACCTCGCCGTTCGCCAGATCGTGGTCGATGTCGGGCAGGGACCCTTCCTCGGGCCACCCGAAGACGAGTCGCCCTTCGCCGTCCTCGACCCGGATCGACAGGCCGTGGGGGTCCGGCCCGATGCCGAGGCCGTGGACGTCCGGTCCGAGGTGGCGCAGGTCGATGGCCGACGGCCCGTCGGCGCTCACCGTGTCAGCGAGCATGCGGGCGTCCTCGCTGAGGCGGCTCACGAGGGAGTTCGACAGCACCTGGTGCAGCATCACTGCGACGGCAGAGCCGGCCGCGAGCAACGGCAGCAGGACCAGGATGCAGGCCAACACGGTCAGGCGGGATCGCACCCCCCAGCGAGCGCCCACGTCACGTGACACTGCTGCCCTCCCTCGCTCGGACGCCCGGCTACCCCGCGCCGGGAGTGGGCGGGCGATTCAGCGGGCGTTGCGTCGACCTCGACATCATCCCTTGCGACCCGCGCCCGAGCGCCGGAGGTGGTCGAGTGCAGGAGGTGGACGTGTCGGCAAGCAGGACCTCGGATGGCTCGCCTGTCGTGCTGGGGCTCACCGCGGCCATCCTCGTGTGTCTCGGGTTCCTCACAGCCGTGTACGCCGACATCGTCGGCCCCGTCTCGACGGGGGAGCACGCCGTCTCGGTCGCCGTCTCGGCCCACCCGCTGCCGGTGCCGCTCGGTGACGTGGGGCGACATGTGCTGGCGGTCGCGATGCCGCTGGTGCTCACGATGCTCGGCGTGTGGGCCTCGGGGCACGTGCGCGCTGCCGGCCGCGTGATCGCCGTCGGCGTCGCGGGCTGCCTCGCGGGTGACCTCGCGCGGTTGCTCGGACAGGCCGCGACGTCCGGGACGTGGGAGGTGGCGGGGGGTGACGTCGTCATCGCCACTGCGTTCGCTGCCGCCATGGTGATCCTCTGCTGGGATCGTCGTTCCAGCCGGGTGCTGCTAGTCGTCATCGCGACGGTGATGGTGGTGATCGCCACCCTCGTGCGGATACAGGCTCCGCTGCCCTACCTCATCGACATGGTCGCAGCCCCCTTGGTGGGCCTCGGCGCCGTGGTCGCGGCGTCGACGCTCAGCCGTGTCGAGCGAGCTCGCCCCGAGCCCCGCGGGCGCGGTGTCAGCCCGAGCCCGACAGACCGGCCGAGGCCCTCACGAGGGGCAGGATCCGCGGGGTGATGTGGGTGGCGAGGAGGATCTGGGTCGAGGCCCGCTCCACGCGCGGATGCTCCACGACGAGATCGATGACCCGCTGCAGATCGGCGTTGTCGCGGGCGACGGCCGTGACGAGCAGATCGAACTCGCCCGTCACCGTGACGGCCTGCAGCACCTCGGGGATGCCGCGCAGATGCTCGACCACCCCCGCCTGCTGGGATTCCTGACGGATCTGCAGGCTGCAGTAGGCCGTCACCGGGTAGCCGAGGCCGGCCGGGTCGACCGTCGGGGCGAAGGAGGTGATGACGCCCCGCTCACCGAGGCGCTCCAGCCGCGCGGTGACGGTGCCCCGCGCGACACCGAGGGCACGCGAGGCACCCAGCACCCCGATGTCGGGGCGTTCGGAGAACAGCGCCACGATGCGGCCGTCGAGTTCGTCGAGCCCCTGTCCGGTCATCCGCCTACCGTACCGGCGGCCCGGCAATCTGCGCCGATCTGGAAGACTGTCCACATGGATGAGCGCCCCACCGGCTGGTACGACGACCCCGATGAGCCGACCCGTCTGCGGTACTGGGACGGCTCGTCGTGGACCGATCGCACCCACGAGAAAGCGCCCATGCCCCCGCCGCAGCCGGCCCGGCCGCCGGTGACGCGGCTGCGGCCCACCGCGACCCGCGAGGAGACGGCGACCGCCGAGGCCCCGACCGCGGAGCGAGCCCCTGAGACGACGGGACACGTCGACGGCCCGCGGCCGTGGTCGGACCAGCCGGGTGCCCGACGCTCCGAGCCTTCCGCGGACGATGACCAGCGGCCCGCCGGTGTCCTCCGCCGCGCGATGGCGCTGATCGTCGACCTCACCCTCGTGCTTTTCGTCGTCGCCCTCATCGCGATGCCCTTCATGGGTGATGTCATCGCTGCCAGCAACTCATGGTGGACCGCGGCGTTGGAGGCGACCCGCAGTGGGAACACCATCCCCGACCCGCCCGCTGTCGTCACCGCGGCCTCGGCCACGCTCTCGATGATCTTCGGTGTGAGTCTCGTCCTCTACGAGGTGCTCCTGCTCGCCAGATGGGGCGCGACGCCGGGCCGGTGGCTCACCGGCGCCCGGGTCCGCAGTGCCGATGGCGGGGACTTGGAGTTGGGGGCGCTGCTGCGGCGCTCCATCGTCAAGTACGCCTTCATGCTCCTGCAGGGCGTGGCGCTGGTCGGCCTGCTCGCCTACGTGTTCTTCATCTTCGACGTGACGCGCGCCCTCACCAACCCGATGCGCGAGACCTTGCACGAGAAGTGGAGCGGCACGCGATCGGTGCGCCCGGTGCGTCGCGTATGACACACGCCATTCGTGCTCGAATCGGTCGCATGCACCCCAGCAGTCCGGCACAGTGGTGACGTGACCACGAACAACACCGACGCTTTCGCTTCGGCCCTGCAACGTGCCCTGAAGACCACCGACTCACCCCGTGTCGTCGTGTCCGGTAACCACGCCGTGCCGTGGACCGCGCTCGCGGCGCTCGACGCGGAGCTGGCGAGCTACCGCCTCCACGGACTCAACATCCCCAAGGGGATCCCGGATCGCGAGGGTGTCGAGTACGAGACGGCGTTCGTCGGGGGCGGCATGCGTCGCCACCCGCGCCTCAAGTACTACCCGGCGCGCCTCAGCCAGGTGCCGTTGCTGTACAAGCGCAGCCTGCCGGTCGACGTCGTCGTTGCGCACACCTCCCGCCCGATCGACGGCAAGGTGTCGCTCGGCTGTGAGGTCAACGTGCTGCCTGCGGCGATCGAGGCGTGCAAGGCGCGCGGCGGTGTGGTCATCGCGCAGATGAACTCAACCATGCCCTACACCTACGGTGACGGGGAGCTCGACCTCGACGTCTTCGACGCCGTCATCGAGGTCGACGACCCGATCGCGAACACCGCCACGGGGGCTGCCGTCGACCCGGTGCGCGCCGAGAGCGCCGCCACCATCGGTGGGCTCGTCGCCGGGCGCGTCGAGGACGGCATGACCTTGCAGCTCGGCATCGGGGAGATCCCCGACGCGACGCTCCTCGGGGTGCTCGACAAGCGCAAGCTGGGCATCTGGAGCGAGATGGTGTCCGACGGCATCCTCGCGCTCACCTCGGCCGGGGCTCTCGACACCGACCGGATCATCGTGTGCTCGTTCATGTTCGGTCGCCAAGAACTGTTCGAGTGGGCCCACCTCAACGAGAACCTGCGGGTGCTGCGCACCGAGACCGTCAACGCGCCCGCCGAGATCTCCCGCAACCCGGGCATGACGAGCATCAACACCGCCCTGCAGGTCGACCTGTTCGATCAGGCGAACGCCTCGCGCATCAACGCCCGCATCTTCTCGGGCTTCGGCGGTCAGACCGACTTCACCGTCGGCGCGATCCACGCCCCCGGCGGGCAGGCGATCATGGCGTTGCGCTCGTGGCACCCCAAGGCCGACGTGTCGACCATCGTGCCGCTGCTGGATGAGCCCGTCACGAGCTTCCAGCACTCGTGCGTCATCACCGAGAACGGCATCGCCGAGCTCATCGGCCACGACGACGACAGCCAGGCCCACAACCTCATCGAGAACGCCGCGCACCCCGACGTGCGCGAGGAGCTGTGGGAAGAGGCGCACGCGCTCGGTCTCTGCTGAGGTCGCTCCTGTTGTCGCCGGCTCCGGTCGGCGGCAACAGCCTCGACGGCGCTTACCGCGGCGTCCCCGCCAGCTCGACGCCGTGTTCGCGCAGGTCGGCCAGGGTGCGCGTCGTGCTCTCGGCGGCGACACCGGCCGTCATGTCCAGGAGCACCCGCGTGGCGAAGCCCTCCGTCGCGGCGTCGAGGGCGGTGGCGCGCACGCAGTAGTCGGTGGCGATGCCGACGATGTCGACCTCGCCGACCCCCACCTCGCGCAGCCACGCGGCCAGACCGATCTCGCGATCGTGCCCGTCGACGGTGTCGGTGGTGGACCCCTCGAACCCGCTGTACGCGGCCGAGTACTCGCCCTTGCGGAACACCGCCTCGGCAGCCTCCAGGGCCCCCGCCACTGCCGGGTGGAACTCGGCGCCGGTCGTGCCCACGCGGCAGTGCGGCGGCCAGGAGTGCACGAAGTCGGGCTCGTCGGAGAAGTGGTCGCCGGGGTCGATGTGCCAGTCGGCCGTCGCCACCACCGTCGCGTAGTCACGGCCGTGTTCCTGCAGGTAGGTGGCGACCGCGGCGGCGACCTCGGCACCACCGGTGACGGCGAGCGCGCCGCCTTCGCAGAAATCGTTCTGGACGTCGACGACGATCAAGGCTCGGTTGCTCATCATGCTCCCAGGGTCGGGTCGGGGTGCTCGTCCACGAAGATCGTCGGGATGACCGGCTCGCCCTTGGAGAGCCGATGCGCCTTGACGGGCAGCTGGGCCAGGCGCTGGGCGTGGCGCTCGCGGGCGGCCTCCACGGGCTCGGCGCCGACGATGTCCCCGTCGGTGACGAGCGGGACGAGGCACTCCTGGTCGCCGCCCGGGTGCTCGCCGACCCCGACCAACTCCGCGCTCGCGATGCCGTGGCGATCGAGGCGGCGGCAAGCGTACTTGCGGCCGCCGACGGTCGCCTTGTCCTTGCTCGCCTTGGCGACGTTGATCATCGTGCCGGCGTCGTCCTCGCGGGCGACGAGCTTGTACACGAGCCCCGCCGTCGGCGCACCCGAGCCTGTGACCAGCGAGGTTCCGACACCGTAGGCGTCGACCGGGGCGGCGGCCAGCGCCGCGATCGCGTACTCGTCGAGGTCGGAGGTGACGACGATGCGCGTCGAGGTGGCCCCGAGGGAGTCCAGTTGGGCCCGGACCTCGTGCGCTTGGGCGACGAGGTCACCGGAGTCGAGTCGGACCGCCCCGAGTCCGGTGCCCGCGATGCGCACGGCGCGCTCCACAGCCTCGGCGACGTCGTAGGTGTCGACCAGCAGCGTCGTGCCGCGCCCGAGGGTCTCGACCTGGGCGGTGAACGCCGCGTCCTCCGAATCGTGCAACAGGGTGAAGGAGTGCGCGCTGGTGCCCGCCGACGGGATGCCGTGCCGGCGTGCCGCTTCGAGGTTGCTCGTCGTGGCGAACCCGGCCACGTACGCGGCGCGGGCCGCGGCCACGGCCGCCCACTCGTGGGTGCGCCGCGATCCCATCTCGATGCACGGGCGGCCACCGGCTGCCATCGTCATCCGCGAGGCCGCCCCGGCCACGGCGCAGTCGTGGTTGAAGATCGACAGCGCCACGGTCTCGAGGATGACGGCCTCGATGAACGTGCCCTCGACGACCAGCAGGGGAGAGCCCGGGAAGTAGATGTCACCCTCGGCGTACCCCCAGATGGAGCCGCTGAAGCGGTACTGCCGCAGGTAGTCCAGGGTGGCGTCGTCGACGACCCGTTCCCGCGCGAGGTGGTCGATCTCGTCGGCGCCGAAGGTGAAGTCGGCGAGGGCGTCGAGGAAACGACCCGTGCCCGCGACGACGCCGTAGCGGCGCCCCTCGGGCAGTCGGCGTCCGAAGAGCTCGAAGACGCTGCGCCGCGAGGCCGTGCCCGCGTGCAGGGTGGCCTGGGCCATCGTCAACTCGTAGTGGTCGGTCAGCAGCGCAGTACTCACGGCGCCACCCTAGTGTCTGGACTGCCGCCGTGGCCCTCGCGCGGGTCGAGGCGGCCCGTATGGTGGGGGATGTGTCGATCCACCCCGCCGAACCGGACGTCCTCGACGAGACCTCCGCCCACGTCGACCCCGGCTGGATCACCCTCGTGTGGAACGACCCCGTCAACCTCATGTCGTACGTGACGTTCGTGTTCCAGACCTACTTCGGGTTCTCCCGCGACAAGGCCGAACTGCTCATGCTCGACGTGCACCACAAGGGCCGGGCCGTCGTGGCTCACGGGCCGCGCGAGCAGATGGAACGGCACGTCGCGGCCCTCCACGAATACGGCCTGTGGGCCACCTTTCAGAAGGACGAGTGAGCGTGACCCACGGATTCCGCCGCACCCGAGCCGGTGTCGCCGCCGACCTGGCCGCCCCCGAAGTGGGTGTCCTCGTCGACCTCATCCGCCAGACCGAAATGCTCCTCGCCGATGACGGGCCGTCGTCGCCGCCGGACGCCGCGGGGGAGGGCACGCCTGCAGACGCAGTGGAGGCGGGAGACGCCGACGATGCGGTCGAGGCCGTCGAGCCGGGGGACGAGTTCGAGGCCATCATGCGCGGCGCAGGGTTCACCGGAACGGCGCAGGAACCGCCGCGGCCCTCGACCGACCCGGCCGTGCGCAGGCTGCTCCCGGACGCCCACCGCGACGACCCGGAGGCCGCCGAGGAGTTTCGCCGTCTCGCCGGGGAGTCGGTGCGGGAGCGCAAGCTCGACCACCTGCGGCGCGCCGCCGACGTCGTGGAACGCTCCGGAGGCCGCCTCCAACTCGAGCAGCAGGAGGCCGTCAGCCTCCTCATCGCCCTCACCGACGTGCGCCTCGTCCTCGGCTCCCGCCTGAGCCTCGACGACGACGCGAGCGCCGAGAGCCTCTCCGAGCGTGTCGGGGACATGGAGCCCACCGACCCGATGTTCGCGCTCGCGCTGGGCTATGAGTTCCTCACCTGGCTGCAGGAGACCCTCGCGGTGGCTCTGACCCCCTGACCGTTCGTCGGCCCCGATGCGCCGTTCGGGGATCTGCCGCCGCGCGTCCGCTGGCCTACCGTGCGGGCAGGGTGTGAGCGTGACCACATCACCAGGCGCCGAGGTGGCGCTCACGGCTCGAAGGAGTTTCTCAGTGTCACGACGATTGATCGCACTGGCCGCGGCGGCGACCCTCACCCTGGCCGGCTGCGGGGGCAATGGCTCCGGCAACGGCGGCACGGGCGGCGCCACCGGAGAAGGTGAGAGTGACCTTGCCGTCGTCAACGCCGGCAAGCTCACGATGTGCACGCACATGTCGTACCCACCGTTCGAGTTCACCGACGAGAACGGTGACGTCGTCGGCTTCGACGTCGACATGGCGCGGCTCGTCGCCGAGGAGCTGGGCCTCGACACCGACATCGAGGTCGTCGACACCCCGTTCGAGCAGATCACCTCGGGCGTGGTGTTCCAGGCGGGCCAGTGCGACATCGCGCTGGCCGGCACGACGATCACCGACGAGCGGGCGAACTCCGTCTACTTCTCCGACCCCTACTTCGACGCGACGCAGGCGCTCATGGTGCCCGCGGGTTCCGACGTCACCGACCTGTCCGACCTGCAGGGCCGCACCCTCGGGGTGCAGACCGACACCACCGGTCAGATCTACGCCCAGCAGTACGCCGACCGTGACGGCTACGAGATGGTCGTGTTCGACGACCTGCCCACCTCGCTCAATGCCGTCATGGCCGGGCGGGTCGACGCCGTCATCAACGACAACGGAGTCCTCTTCGACTTCGCGCGGCAGAACCCGAGCACGCAGGTCGTCAACGAGTTCGACACCGGTGAGCAGTACGGCATGGCCGCCCAGAAGAACGACGACAAGGGCACGAAGATCATCGACGCCGCCAACGCCGCCATCGCCGACTCCAAGGACGACGGCCGCTACGACGAGATCTACCAGCGGTGGTTCGGCGACACCCCGTCCGACTCGCCAACAGGCTGACCCGATCTTCATCGAGCGCGCGGGGCCGCCTCCACACACCGGGCGGCCCCGCGCGCTCGCCCGAGCCCAGGAGCACTCCAGGTGTCCACGCAGACCCCCGCGCAGGCCCCCGCGCGACCCGCCCGACGGCGGCGCACCTCACCGCGCAAGCGGGCGCAGCGGATCCGCTTCGCCCAGTACGCGGTCCTGATCATCATCGCCGTGGCCGCGCTCATCGCGGTCGACTGGCAACAGGTCATCAACGTCTTCTTCCGGCCCGAGCTCGTCCTGCGGGCGGCGCGGCAGAACCTCTTCAACGCCCTGACCAACACGATCGTCTACGCGGTGGGGGCTTTCCTCGTCGGGCTCGTGCTCGGCACGGTGCTCGCCCTCATGCGGCTCTCCCAGATCGCCGCCTACCGGGTGCTCGCCTCGATCTACATCGAGTTCTTCAGAGGAGTTCCTGCGCTCATCGTGTTCCTGGGGTTCGCCATGCTGCCGCTCGCCTTCCCCGGCCTGCGGGTGCCGTACGACCCGTACGGCACGGTGTGGATCGCGCTCGGGCTCGTGAGCTCGGCGTACATGGCCGAGACGATCCGGGCCGGCATCCAGGCGGTGCCCAAGGGTCAGATCGAGGCGGCGCGCTCCCTCGGCATGACCCCGGCCCAGGCCACCCGCAAGGTCGTGTTGCCGCAGGCGTTCCGCATCATCCTGCCGCCGCTCACGAACGAGTTCATCCTCGTCACCAAGGACAGCTCGCTGGTGTACGTCATCGGTCTGCCGATCTCGGCGTTCGAGCTCACCAAGTACGGGCGGGAGATGGCGCAGTCGAACGCCAACCTCACCCCACTGGTCGTGGCCGGGCTCTGCTATCTGGTCATCACCCTGCCGTTGGCCTACGCCGTCCGCCGGCTCGAAGCCCACACCGCGAGAGGACGCTGAGGCATGTCTCACTCCCACACCGAGTCCCCCTCGAGCGGCACGGCCACCGACGACGCCGTGGTCGTCGTGCACGACCTGCACAAGTCGTTCGGCGAGGTCGAGGTGCTCACGGGCATCGACATGTCGGTGCGCCGCGGCGAGGTCGTGTGCGTCATCGGCCCGTCCGGCTCGGGCAAGTCGACCCTGCTGCGCTGCGTCAACCTGCTCGAGGCGCCCACCTCTGGCGCGGTGTTCATCGACGGCGAGGACATCACCGACCCCGACTACGACATCGACGAGGTGCGCAGCCGCCTCGGCATGGTGTTCCAGCAGTTCAACCTGTTCCCGCACCTCAGCGTGCTCGGCAACTGCATGCTCGCCCAGACCAACGTGCTCAAGCGGTCCAAGTCCGAGGCCAAGAAGATCGCTCAGGCCAACCTCGACCGCGTCGGCCTCGGGCATCGCGGTGACGCCCACCCGGCGCAGCTGTCGGGTGGCCAGCAGCAGCGGGTAGCGATCGCCCGCGCCCTGTCGATGGACCCCGAGCTCATGCTCTTCGATGAGCCCACCTCGGCGCTCGACCCCGAACTCGTCGGCGACGTCCTCTCGGTCATGCGCAAACTCGCCGACGAGGGCATGACGATGATGGTCGTCACCCACGAGATGGCGTTCGCGCGCGACGTCGCCGACCGCGTCATCTTCATGGACGGTGGCGTGATCGTCGAGGAGGGCCACCCCGACCAGGTCATCGGCGACCCCCAGCACGAACGCACCCGCACCTTCCTGCAGCGCGTGCTCGACCCGACGCACGTCGACACCGGCGCCGAGGACGCGCAGCACGCGGAGCGGCACGGTGGCGACGTGGCCCCCGATCTCAGCCCCGCGGCGAGCCCCGATGTGCCCGGCCGGGACCGCGGCGAGCGAGCCCTCTGAGGGGAAGACCACATCGGGGCTGCGCGGCGGGTGCCGAGCGGTGCGCCCAGCACGCCCTATCCTGCGGGGGTGAGCCCTGACGCACCGATCGGCATTTTCGACTCCGGATACGGAGGGTTGACCGTCGCTCGGGCTCTGTTGGACCAGCTCCCCGACGAGCCGGTGGCCTACCTCGGCGACACCGCTCGCGCGCCGTACGGGCCACGCCCCATTGCCGAGACGCGCCACTACGCCCTCGAATGCCTCGACCACCTCGTCGACTCCGGCGTGAAGGCTCTGGTCATCGCGTGCAACACAGCGAGCGCGGCGATGCTGCACGATGCGCGGGAACGCTACGACGTGCCCGTCATCGAGGTGATCCGCCCGGCCGTGCGCCGCGCGGCGGCCGCGACCCGGGGCGGTGTGGTCGGTGTCATCTCCACGGCAGGCACCCACCGCAGCCGCGCCTACGTCGACGCGTTCGCTGCCGCCCCGCAGATCCGCGTCGTCTCCCAGCCGTGCCCGCGCTTCGTCGAGTTCGTCGAAGCGGGGATCACCGGCGGTGACGAGCTGCTCGACGTGGCCCGCGGTTACCTCGAGCCGGTGAGCGCCAGCGGCGCCGACACCCTCATCCTCGGCTGCACGCACTACCCGCTGCTCACCGGTGTCATCAGCTACGTCATGGGCGACCTCGTGACGCTGGTGTCCTCGGCGGAGGAGACCGCGAAGGACGTGTACCGGGTCCTCGCCGACGAGGGCGCGCTGCGCCCGCAGGGCTCGCCCGCACCCACCCACCACTTCCGCACCACCGGTGACCCCGCGGAGTTCGCGCGCCTCGCGCGCCGCTTCCTCGGCCCGGAGGTGGGGCATCTCAACCTCGAGCAAGGAGGGGTCTCATGAGGTTCCACGTCATCGGGTGCTCGGGGTCGATGCCCGGGCCTGGGTCACCCGCCTCCTGCTATCTCGTGCAGGCGGAGTTCGAAGGCCGCACGTGGAGCATCGCGCTCGACCTCGGCAACGGTTCGACCGGGCCGCTGCGCTCGTTCATCGACCCGGTCGACGTCGACGCGGTCGTCCTCAGCCACCTGCACCCCGACCACTGCCTCGACGTGTGCAGCCTGTACGTGGCGCTCAAGTACACCCCCGAACGGCCCCTGCGGCGGCGGATGCCGCTGTACGCCCCGGCCGGGGCGCCGGACCGCCTGGCCCGCGCCTACGGGGTGGAGGAGGCCGAGCCGCTCGACGAACGCCTCGAGTTCCACTCGGTGCGCGCGCGTGAGCCGTTCACGGTGGGCCCGTTCACCATCACTCCGGTGCCGGTGTTCCACCCGGTCGAGGCTTACGGTCTACGCGTCGAGGCCGACGGGAAGGTGCTCGCCTACACCGGCGACACCGACCTCTGCCCCGAGCTCTCCGAGCTGTGCGCGGGTGCAGACCTCGTCCTGGCGGATTCGGCGTACGTCGACGGCCGTGACTCGGGCGAGGGCGTCCACATGAGCGGGTCCCGCGCGGCCCGGGCTGCGGTCGACGCCGGGGGAGTCTCCCGTCTCATGCTCACCCATATCCCCGCCTGGAACGACCCCGAGGTGTGCCGAGCCCAGGCGGCGCAGGTATGGCCCGGCGAGGTCGAGCTCGCCCAACCCCTAGCCACCTACGACCTCTGAGCGACCTACCGGAACGCCTCCCCGTCCCGTCGGTCGAAGAAACCCGTCGGTCGATTTCGAGACGCTTCGCTCCTCAATCCGAGGAGGAGGAGCGAAGCGACGTCTCGAGACCACCTCGACTTGACGTGGTGAGGATGGGGGTGGTCTCGAGACGCTTCGCTCCTCGACCAACGGGCGGGGGCGACCCATCCAATCCTCGTTGGTCGATTTCGAGACGCTTCGCTCCTCAATCCGAGGAGGAGGAGCGAAGCGACGTCTCGAGACCACCTCAGGACAGCGCAGAAACCCCCCGCGGGGGGAAACTGACCCAGATTCCTCACTGCATTCCATAGTATCTTAGAACGAACGCCTGTATGATAGAAACATGTCCACAGCAGAGGTTCGAGACCCAGCCTCACCCGCCGACGTCCTGTCACTGGGTGAGGCTGAAGAGCGTCTGCTGGTGAGCTCCGGGGTGGTCAACCGAGCGATGGCCGAGGTGGTCGCCACGGTGGCGGAGATGATGAGCCAGGGTGATGCGTGGCTGGGGTGGGGGTACACCTCGGTCAACC
>JAUNTP010000100.1 GCA_030538585.1 Mobilicoccus sp. | reverse complement strand
GACCTCGCCCCGCGGCACGTTCGGTTACGCCGAGGCGTTCTCCCGCCTCTGACCACCGACACCGTCGGTTCAAACCGACGGTCTCGGCGAAACCGTCACGCGGGGCGGCGTGCCACGACGAAGATGCGTCGGAACGGTAGTGCCACCCCGAAGTCCTCCTCCGGGTACGCCTCACGGAGTCTGTCCTCGTAGTCGCGGGTGAAGTCGGCGAACTCCGCCTCGGTGAGCACCTGCTCGACGGGGCGCAGACCCGTGGACCGGATCCACGACAGCACCGGATGCTCCTCGCCAGTGGGCAACAGGTGGAGGTAGGTCGTCTCCCACGCGTCGACCTCCAGCCCGGCGGCGTGCAGCAGGCGGACGTAGTCGAGGGGTTCCAGGCTTGCCCTGGCCCGGTCGAGAGCGGGCGTCAGCTCCTCGGCGCGTGGGTGCGCTTCGGCGACCTCCCGCATGAGGGCGTGCGAGGGCGCGCCCATGTTGCCCGGCACCTGCAACGCCAGGACCCCGCCGGGGGCGAGGGCTTCAGCCCACGATGGCAGGAGGTTCTCGTGTCCGGGCACCCACTGCAGGACCGCGTTCGTGATGAGCAGGTCGATCGGGCCGTCATCCGCGGCGTCCCACTCCTGCGCGGTGCCCTCGCGCCACTCGACTCCTCCAGGATCGCGCTCGCGAGCGGCGGCGAGCATCTGCGTCGACGGCTCGATCCCGATGACCCGCGCCTGCGGCCAGCGCTCGGCGAGGGCGACGGTCATGGATCCGTCGCCGCACCCGAGATCGACAACGGTCTCAGGGTCGATCTCACCCACTCGTGCGAGGAGATCGACGAAGGGGCGACTGCGCTCGCCGGAGAAACGCGCGTACGAGCCCGGATTCCAGTCGTGGTTCATACCCCCACCCTGACGCGCGCGAGCCCTCACGTCGCCGAAACCGTCGGTTGAACCGACGGTCTCGGCGAATTACGCGATCTCGACGTGGGTGACTCTCATGGTCTCGTCGAGGACGACGACCTCCGCTGCTGCACCGACGTGCAGGCCCGCCTCCAGCCCGAGGGCGCGGGCCGGGATGAGCGAGGTGTGCCGCACGGCCGCGAGCAACGCCGCGTCCGACGGCTCGGACTCCGTGTTCGGCCCGTGATGATGCACGGCGAACCGGAACAGCGTGTCCATCGTCGCCGTGCTGCCCGCGATGGTGTCGGTGCCCGCGATGCGGGCGGTGCCGTCGGTGACGTCGACGTCCATCGACCCCAACCGGTAGCGACCGTCCGACATGCCCGCCGCCGACATCGCGTCCGTCACGAGCGCGACCCGGTCGGGTGCGGCCCGGGTCACCAGTCGGTACGCCGCCGGGTGGACGTGCACGCCGTCGGCGATGACCTCGATCGTTACGCGTTCCTCCTCCAGCAGCGCGGCGATCGGGCCCGGCTCACGGTGATGCAGCGGCCGCATGGCGTTGAACAGGTGCGTCGCCACCCGCGCCCCCGCCTCGAGGGCCGCGCGGGTCTCCTCGTGCGTCGCGTCGGTGTGCCCGACCGCGACGATCACCCCGGCCTGCCTGAGCTGTCGCGTCGCCGCGAGGGCGCCGGGCAGCTCGGGGGCCAGGGTGACCATGCGGATCGTCCCGTCCGCGACAGCGAGGAGGCGGTCGATCTCGGCCGGGTCCGGGTGGCGCAGGGTCGCGCCGTCGTGAGCACCGAGGCGGCACGGCGACATCCACGGCCCCTCAAGATGAATCCCCAGAAGCCGCCCATCGTGCACCGCAGCCCGCAGCGCACTCACCTGTCGCAGCAGCTCATCCGGCTGGGCCGAGACGAGCGAGGCCATGAGGCGGGTCGTGCCGTGGCGGCCGTGCATCGCCGTGGCCTGCTCGATCGCGGCGTCGGTCGCTTCGGTGAACGCGCCGCCGCCACCTCCGTGGGTGTGCATGTCGACGAACCCGGGCACGACGACAGCCCCGCGATGGTCGACCGGCCGCGGCGGCGAGCCCGCCTCGACGGCGGTGACGCGCCCGCCCGCGACCTCCACCCAGCCCGGACGCAGCACCTCGTCCCCGGTGACGACGGCGTCACCGGCGATCAGCGTCACCTCATACCCCCTGCCAGAGGGGCTTGGAGGCCCAGGAGTCGCGGTAGTAGGACGCGAGCTGCAATCGACTGGCGGCACCCTCGTCGAGGATGACGGTGACGTGCGGGTGGTGCTGCAGGATCGTCGCCGGCCACATCGCGCTCACCGCGCCCTCGACCATCTGGTGGACCGCCTCGGCCTTGCCCCGCCCGAGGGCGACGAGGACGACATGGCGCGCCTCCATGATCGTGCCGAGCCCCTGGGTGAGGCAGTGCCGCGGGACGGCGTCGACGTCGTCACCGAAGAAGCGCGCATTGTCGAGCCGCGTCTGCCGGGTGAGGGTCTTGATGCGGGTTCGCGAGGCGAGCGAGGAGCCCGGCTCGTTGAACGCAATGTGCCCGTCGGTGCCGATCCCCAGGATCTGCAGGTCGATGCCGCCGGCCGCCGCGATCTCCTCCTCGTAGGCGGCGCACGCGGCAGGGATGTCCTCGGCAAGACCGTCGGGGCTCGACACCGCCCCCTCGGCGAAGTCGACGCGACCCACGAAGTCACGCTCGATGACGGTGCGATAGACCTCCGGATGGTCGGCGGGCAGGCCCACGTACTCGTCGAGGGTGAAGGCGCGCACGCGCGCGAAGCTCAGCGGCCCCGCCTCGTAGCGCGTGACCAGCTCGTCGTACACCGACAGCGGAGAGGACCCGGTGGCGAGCCCGAGCACAGCGTCGGGCCGCGAGGCGAGCAACGCGCTGACGGCGTCGGCCCCGATGCGGCCGATCTCGTCGGCGTCCGAGCAGATGGCGATTTCCATGGCTCCTCCTCAGTTGACCGTGAGCAGCGGGTCGAGCAGGGAGACCTCGCCGCTGCTCGTCGTGGTGATGCCCTCGGCGCGGTCCATGACGACGACCGGCACGACGGGGTTGCGCCCGGCTCGCTCGACGGCGACGACGTCGTAGGTGACGATCGCCTGACCGGCGGCGACGTGGTCACCCTTGTCGGCGTGGGTGGTGAACCCGGCGCCGTCGAGGGAGACGGTGTCGAGACCGAGGTGGACCAGCACGCCGGTGCCGTCTTCAGCGCGGATGGCGTACGCGTGCGGCCAGAGCTGCACGATCTCACCGGCGATGGGAGCGACCGCGACAACGACGCGCCGCGGCGGGTCGATGGCGACACCGTGACCCACGAGACCCTGGGCGAACGTGTCGTCGGGGACGCTCTCCAGCGGCAGCGTCGTGCCGTCGACGGGGGAGAGGATCGTGCCGGTGCGCGTCGCCGTCGCGGTGCCACCACCCTGAGTGCCGGTGGCAGCCACCGGCGCCGTGCGGGCGGGTTCACTGCCGAGCGCGGCCCGGATGTCGTCACGCAGGTTCTCCGAGCGCGGCCCGAACACGGCCTGCACGTTGTTGCCGACCTCCATGACGCCCGCGGCACCGAGAGCCCGGAGGCGGTCCTTGTCGACCCTGCCCTTGTCGGCGACCTCGATCCGCAGCCGGGTGATGCACGCGTCGACGTAGGAGAGGTTGTCGCGCCCACCGAAAGCCTCGATGAGCTGGTGCGCCTGGTCCGAGCCCTGCGCGCCGGCCGTGTCATCGCCGGTCTCGAGGGCGCCGCCGCGGCCGGGGGTGCGCAGGTTCCACGTCACGATCGCGAACCGGAACAGCACGTAGTAGAGGACGAAGAACACCAGCCCCATGACGACGAGCAACCCGATGTTGGAGGCCGCCGGGGCGCCGCCGTAGAGCAGCAGGTCGATGAGCCCCGCGGAGAACGAGAACGCCAAGTGAATGTCGAGCAGATAGGCGATCGCCATCGACAGACCCGTGAGCAGGGCGTGGATCACGTAGAGCGGGAACGCGACGAACATGAACGCGAACTCCAGCGGCTCGGTGATGCCGGTGATGAACGCCGTGAGGCCGGCGGCGCCGAGGATGCCGGCGGCGAGCTTCTTCTGCTCTGGACGGGCGACGTGCATCATCGCGAGCGCGGCGGCGGGCAGACCGAACATGAGGATCGGGTAGAAGCCCGCGGTGAGGACACCGGCGGTCGGGTCGCCGGCGGCGAAGCGGGTGATCTCACCCTGGACGACCTGACCACCGGACTCGTAGCTGCCGTGCATGAACCAGATCGGGACGTTGACGAGGTGGTGCAGACCGAACGGAATGAGCATGCGGTTGATGAACCCGTAGGCGAACGCGCCGAGGGCACCTCCCGCGAGAATGAGGTCGCTGACCGCGGTGAGCCCCATGTCGAACAGCGGGTAGAGGTAGCTCATGCCGAACCCGACGATGAGCGTCGTGAACGACACGACGATCGGCACGAACCGCCGTCCGCCGAAGAAGCCGAGGTAGGTCGGCAGCTCGATGTCGTGGTAGCGGTCGTAGAGCTTGGCCGTGATCAGGCCGACGACGATGCCGGCAAAGATGCCGAAGTTGATCTCCGCAGGGTCGCCCACCTGGTTGACCTGGCCTTCCAGCACGACGGGCGACATGGCGGCGAACGTTGCCTCGATGACGAGGTAGCCCGCGACGGCGGCGAGCGCCGTCGACCCGTCCGCCTTCTTCGCCATGCCGATGGCGATACCGACGGCGAAGAGGAAGGCGAGGTTGCCGAAGAGGTTGTCCCCGGCCGCGGTCATCGCGTCGAGGAACGGGCCGATGACCGGCGCCGTGATCCAGCCGAGGACGTCCTCCTGACCGATGCGCAGCAGCAGGCCGGCGGCCGGCAGGAGGGCGATCGGCAGCATGAGGCTCTTGCCGAAGCGTTGGAGGCCGCCGAAGCCGCGGCCTCTCGTGCGCCGTGGTGTGGATGTGTCCGTCGGGGTTGTGCTCACGGTGACCTCCTCGGGCGTCGTCGCCCTGGTGCGATTATTGGTCTAGACGAATCATTGGCCTAGACCAATGCGGATGTCAAGGGGAAGTGCGTGAGATATTCGAGCAGCAGGGACGGCGAGAGGAGCGGCAGTGGCGCGGGTGCCGAAGTACTACCTGGTCAAGCAGGAGGTCCTCGACCTCATCGACGGCCTCGTTCCGGGCGACGCGCTCCCCACCGAACGCGATCTCGCCGAGCGCTTCGCCACGTCACGCACCACGGTGCGCCAAGCCATCGCGGAGCTCGTCGTCGAGGGGCGGCTGGAGCGCGTGCAGGGCAGCGGCACGTTCGTCGCGCGACCCAAGCTGATGCTCGTGCGACCGTTGACGTCGTTCTCGCAAGACCTGCGCTCGGGTGGTTTCGTCCCCGGGAGTGAGCTGATCGGTGTGGTCGAGGTGACTGCCGACGAAGCGGTGGCGGCCGCGCTGGGGATCGAGGTGGGGGCTCCCGTGTGGCGCGTGGAGCGGGTGCGTACCGCGGATGGCGACCCGATCGCGCACGAGGTCGCGCATGTGCCTCATCCGGCGCCGGGGTTGTCGGAGCATGTGTCGTCCGGTGGTTCGTTGTACGCGTATCTCGCCGGTCAGGGGCGGGCGGTCGATCGGGTCGAGGACGTCGTCGAGACTGTGTTGGCGGGACCGGTCGAGGCGGATCGTCTCGACGCTGAGATCGGCGCCCCGATCATGTTGGTGCACCGCACAGCCTGGGATGAGGGCAATGAACCGGTGGAGTGGACGAGGTCGACGTTCCGGGGGGATCGCTTTAGGTTCGTGTCTCGCCAGCACCTGGAGGGCTGACGCCGAGCGAGGCCGGAGGTAGGAGCGCAGCGAAGCGAGCATCCTGCCGGAGGTCGAGGTGGCGGAAGTCCGACCATCAAGCTGGAGGGCTGACGCCGAGCGAGGCCGGAGGTAGGAGCGCAGCGAAGCGAGCATCCTGCCGAAGGTCGAGGTGGCGGAAGCCCGACCAGATAGTTCGAGGGCTGACGCCGAGCGAGGCCGGGCTCGCCCCCCGTTGGTTGAGGAGCGAGCGAAGCGAGTGTCTCGAAACCATGGTGACGTTTCGGGACAGTCTCACGAATGGTCTCGAGACGCTTCGCTCCTCGACCAACGGGGTTGGGGTGGTCTCGAGACGCTGTGCTTCTCGACCAACGAGGTATTGATCTACAGCCACTAGAACAACTAGCATCGTCGTGTGCTCATCACCCTCGATCCCGCCGCCACCGAGACGCTGCACGAGCAGTTGCTCGGGGGGCTTCGGGGAGCCATCGCTCGGGGTGAGGTTGAGCTCGGCGATCGTCTTCCCGCGGCGCGCGATCTCGCTGGCTCGCTCGGCGTCAATGTGCACACCGTGCTCAAGGCGTACGGGCAACTGCGCGACGAGGGCCTGATCCAGATGCGGCGAGGCCGCGGAGCCGTCGTCACCGCCGCCCCGGACGCCGCCGGTGTCGCCGACGCCGTTCGACACCTGCTGGAGGCCGGCCGCCGCGCGGGTCTCACCCTGCCCGACCTGCACCGTGCCCTCGACGAAGGAGCTCAGGCATGACCATCACCACCGTGGCCCGATTCGCGGCCGGTGTCGCCGTCGGTGCCGCCGCTGCGCTGGCCCTGCCGCGCGGGGAGGACGACGGCCAGTCCGCAGCCCCTCTCGACCTGCCGCCCGGCGCCCGGGCCGTCGTCGCCACCGGCAGCGAGCTGCCGACCTGGGCGCTCGCCGCCCTCGGCGGCGCGACAGGGCTCGCCGCCGCGCAGGCCGTCGGCACCCGACGACTGGCCGATGTGGCCGGGGCCGGTCTCGCGGGCGCCACCACCGTCGCCCTGCGGCGCATCGACGTGCTCGTCGATGACCGCGGGCTCACCCTCGTCAGCGGCCTCCCGGGCGTCCGCGTCACCGTCGCCCCCGAGTACCTCCGTTCGGCCCGCGCAGCCACCGTCACCGCCGCCGAGTTCGGCGGCCTCGGGCTCCGGTGGTCGGCGCGCCGCGGGGCGGGCCTCATCCTGCGACCCGGTCCGGCTCTCACGGTCGAGACCGTCCGTGGCACCCTGACGATCAGTGCCGATGACCCCCAGCGTGCCGCCGCGCTGCTGACCCGAACCCTCGAGGCCCACACGTGACCCCGATCGCTCTCCTGTCCTCCCAGCTCGTCGTCGTCATCGCGGGCGTCCTCATCTGCTGGATCGTCGCCGTCAGGGTGCTCCCGACCCGGTGGGCGCACATCGGATGGGGTGCGCTCGCGTTCCCCCTGTCGCAGGTGCTGCGGTTCGCCCTCATCATCCCCCTGACCCTGGCGCTGACGCCCCTGGTCGGGGAGCAGATCGCGCTGGTCAGCACCATCATCCTCGTCATCACCTCGGGGGTGTTCGAGGAGTCGACGCGCTGGCTCGTGCTCCGATGGTGGGCTCGCGACACCCGCTCGTGGCGAGACGGCATCGGGTTCGGCCTCGGGCACGGCGGCATCGAGGCGATCCTCGTCATCGGCGGCGGGGTGCTGACCGCCGTCTCGCTCATGCTTGCCGTCGATGTGGCCCGTGCCGCCGCGCGCGAACAGGGCGCCGACGCCCTCGCGCAGGTCGACGCGCAACTCGCCGCCATCGAGAACCTGTCGGGGCTCATGGTCGGCATGGGCCTCTACGAGCGCGTGCTCGCCATCGTCTTCCACGTGGCGATGACGTTATTCGTGCTGCGCACTGTGCGCTCGGGTCGCCGCCGCTACTGGGCGATCGCCGTCGTCGCCCACATCGCGTTCAATGCCATCGCGGTCGGCTACCTCGCCGCGCTCGGCCCGGAGGCCTCCGCCGATCCGACGCTCATCGCCGGCCTGTACGCCATCCTCACGGCGATCGTGGCCGTGCTGGTGTGGATGATGTGGCGCGGCCCGGTCTCTCAGCTCGTGGTCGAGACCACCCACCCCGACCCGCGCCGCCGGGGCGACACCGAGGACGCGTGACCGCTCAGACCGTGTACGACACACACGGTCTCAGCGCTGGGTGACGCGTCACTCGCTCACACCGTGTACGAAACACACGGTGTGAGCGAGGGGGCTGGGTGGGTTCGGGCGGCGGGTCAGCGCGTGCGGGAGAGCCAGCGCAGCACCAAGACCGGCAGAACGAGCGGGAGGAAGATGTACCCCATCCCGTAGTTCGACCACACGGTCGCCTCGGGGAACCACTCGGGGATGAGCAGGCTCACGGTGCCGACGACGAGCACGCCGGTGATCTCGACGAGGCACAGCACCCGCATCGCCGACCGGGACCCAGCGTGGCCCCACCGCAGCAGCAGGATGAAGCCGACGAGGTAGACGGCCGCGGCGGCTGCCGAGAGGCCGTAGGCGATCGGCGCCTCGGCGGCGTTGCGGAGCAGTTCGACGCTCGCCCGCGAGGTGGTGCCGACCGCGAACACGCCGTATAGGAGGGTGAACAGGCGCCCCGGCCCCTGGTCGGGTACCTC
Organism: Mobilicoccus sp.; assembly: GCA_030538585.1. GTDB lineage: Bacteria > Actinomycetota > Actinomycetes > Actinomycetales > Dermatophilaceae > Mobilicoccus. The sequence goes on along the minus strand of JAUNTP010000100.1, from coordinate 4,579 downwards.
AGACATTGAGGTACCCGAACGGGATGCCGAGGGTCTGCAACTGCCGCACGATCATGATGGCCGCGATGAGGGTGGCGATCGCCACGATGAGCAGCCCCCACCGGTCGAACTTGCGGTAGGTGAGCGCGAACCCGGCCGGGATGATGAGCGGCGTCGTCAGCAGGTAGCTGATGTGGGTGATGAGGCCGGGGCTCTGATGGCCCTGCACGAGCCAGATGACGTCGGCGACGACGGCCACCATCGTGGCGGCCTGGCCGAGCCCGAGCAGCCCCAGCGTCGCCGGACGCGGCAGCCGCCCGAGCGCCGCCGCGAGCAGGAGCAGCACGCCGCAGGCGGTCGTCACCCACATCGACGCGACGATGACATCGAGCACGTCAGCGCCTCGCGGTGAGCACGATCGGGTCGCCGTCGGTGATGGCGACGGTGTGTTCGGAGTGCGCGCCGCGGGAGCCGTCGGCGCTGCGCAGGGTCCAGCCGTCGTCGTCGGTGTAGAGCTCGTCGGTGCCGGCCATGAACCACGGTTCGATGGCGATGACGAGGCCGGGGCGCAGCTTGGGGCCGCGTCGCGCGGGACCGTCGTTGGCGACGTGCGGCTCACCGTGCATGGTGCGCCCGACGCCGTGACCGCCGAACTGGGTGTTGACCCGCAGACCCGCCGCGCGGGCGACCCGCCCGATGGCGTGCGAGATGTCACCGATGCGCTTGCCCGGGCGCGCGACCGCGATGGCCGCCTCCAGGGCCTGTTCGGTGGCGGCGATGAGGTCGAGGTCGCCCTCGCGGGGCGTGCCGACGACGAAGCTCACCGCCGAGTCCGACACCCACCCGTCGATGGAGACGGCGAAGTCGAGGCTGACGAGGTCACCGTCGACGAGCGTGTAGTCGTGGGGGAGCCCGTGCAGGGCCGCGTCGTTGATGGAGGTGCAGATGACGTGCCCGAACGGCGACCCCCCGAACGAGGGATGGTAGTCGATGTAGCAACTCGTCGCACCCGCCGCGCGGATGCGCTCGTGCGCCCACTCGTCGATCTCAAGGAGGTTGGTGCCCACCTTCACGCGTTCGCGCAACTCGGTCAGGGTCTCGGCGACGAACCGTCCCGCCGGGCGCATCTGCTCGATCTCCGCTGGGGTCCGCAGCTCGACCACCGTTCACCTCTCCCACGTCTGTAGTGCTCGCATCATCCTAGGCGGGCCCTTCGCGGGGTGCGGAGGGGGACGAACGGACTAGTCCGATCGGTCAAGCGCGGATGTAGTTAGCAAAGTGCTCATACCGAGCGCCGCCGGACCGTAACATCCACGTAGAGGGCACTCCCGTGCTGGCCCGGATGACCAGTGAGTGCCGTTCCGCGCCATCCGAGGAGGACCCTATGCGCCGCATCGCCGAGCCGTACCGCATCAAGACCGTCGAGCCCCTGGTCATGACCACGCGTGAGCAGCGCGAGAAGGCGGCGGTCGAGGCGGGGTTCAACACATTCCTCCTGCCGAGCAAGATGTGCTACATCGACCTGCTCACCGACTCGGGCACCTCCGCGATGAGCGACCGGCAGTGGAGCCACATGATGGTCGGCGACGAGGCGTACGCCGGCACCAAATCCTTCGACGTCCTCGCCGAGGCCGTTGAGCGCTGCTACGGGTTCCCCCACGTCGTGCCCACCCACCAGGGGGGCGTGGTGCCGAGCACCTCATCAGCCAGATCCTCATCAAGCCCGGCATGCACGTGCCCGGCAACATGTACTTCACGACCACGCGGTTCCACCAGGAGTACGCCGGGGGCGTGTTCCACGACGTCGTCATCGACGAGGCGCACGACTCGGCCTCGACGCACCCGTTCAAGGGCAACATCGACCTCGACAAGCTGCAGGCCGTCATCGACGAGCACGGCGCCGAGGCGATCGCCTACGTCAACCTCGCCGTCACCGTGAACCTCGCGGGCGGTCAGCCGGTGTCGATGGAGAACATCAAGGCCGTCAAGAAGATCTGCGACGAGCACGGCATCATCCTGTGGTCCGACGCGACCCGCCTCGCGGAGAACGCGTACTTCATCCAGGAGCGCGAGGAGGGCTACGCCGAGCTGAGCTGCGCCGAGATCGCCAAGGAGATGTTGTCTCACTTCGACGGCCTCACGATGTCGGGCAAGAAGGACTGCCTGGTCAACATCGGCGGGTTCCTCGCCATGCGCAGCGAGGACATCCTCATCAAGGCCCGCGAGCTCGTCGTCGTGTTCGAGGGCATGCCCACCTACGGCGGCCTCGCCGGGCGCGACCTCGAGGCCATGGCCGTCGGCCTGGAGGAGGCGCTCGACGACCATTACCTGGCCCACCGCATCGGGCAGGTGCGCTACCTCGGCGAGCAGCTGCTGGAGGCCGGGGTGCCGATCGTCACCCCCATCGGCGGCCACGCGGTGTTCCTTGACGCCAAGCGGTTCTTGCCGCACCTCACCCAGGACCAGTTGCCGGCGCAGGCGCTCGCCGCCGAGTTGTTCATCGCCTCCGGGGTCCGCTCCATGGAGCGCGGCATCGTCTCGGCGGGCCGCACCCCCGAGGGTGAGCACCGCTACCCGGCTCTCGAGCTCGTGCGGCTCACCATCCCGCGGCGCGTGTACACCGACCGGCACATGGACGTCGTCGCCGACGCCGTGATCGAGTGCTACAAGAACCGTGACGCGATCACCGGCCTGACGTTCGTGTACGAGCCGCCGGCGTTGCGGTTCTTCACCTCCCGCTTCGAGCGCCTGGGCTGACCGCACCCGTTGCAGGATCCGAGATGGGGGTCGCGCCGAGAGGTGCGGCCCCCGCTTCTGTGCGTCGCAGGTGCACCAGGTGGTGGGTCCGGTCGACGGCAACCCTCACGCAGCGTAAGATCACGGCGGTCGTCAGGGGGGCGACGCGCGCGCACTGCGGATGTCGGCCCCCGCCCACGGGCTCTGCCGGTGAGCGGGAGTGCTGGACGTGTGAAGGGGGAGCGAGCCGTGGCGAGTGTGCTGGGCCTGGCGCGGCGTGCCGGTTGGAACGTCATCGACCAGGGCATGTCGGCCGTCAGCAACATGCTGCTGATGATCTTCGTGGCCCAGGCATTGAACGACAGCACGCAGTTCGGCGCCTTCGCCGTCGGGTTCGTCGTCTACGGGGTCGCCATCGCCGTCGCCAAGGCCCTCATCGGACAGCCGCTCACGATGCGGCACAGCGCCGATGCGCCCGAGACGTTCCGGCAGGCGGTCCGCACCTCCCAGGGCACCGCGATCTGGCTCGGGCTGCTGGGCGCCGTCATCTGTGTCGCCGTCGGCTTCTGGGTCGACGGACCGATCGGCGCGGCCCTGTTCGCGCTCGCCCCGTGCCTGCCGGCGTTGCTCATGCAGGACTGCCTGCGCATGTCGTTCTTCGCGAGCGGCCGCGCCGAGTACGCGGCCCTCATCGACTTCGTCCGCATGGTGCTGCAGTTCGCGCTGCTGTTCGGGGCGATCGCGCTGGGCTGGACCACGGTCGGCATCCTCACCCTCACCTGGGGGATCGCGGGTCTCATCTCGGCAGTGGTGGGCCTGTACCTGCTGCGCACGATGCCGAGCATGATCGGCGCCAAGGACTGGGTCGTCGAGCAGAAGGACATCACCGGCTTCCTCATGGCCGAGTACCTGCTGGGTCTCGGCGCCGCGCAGTTCGGCATCCTCCTCATCGCGCCCCTGTCGTCCGAAGCGGACGTGGGCGCCATCCGCGCCGTCCAGACCCTGCTGGGGCCGCTCAACGTGCTCGGCACCGCGGCCCTCGCGTTCGCGGTGCCGGAGCTGTCGCGCCGCGGCGTCATGCGCGCCAAGGCCCGCATTCGGGCCGGGCTCATGGTCTCGGGCGCGATGGGCGGAATCGCCGCGGTCTACGTCGTCGTGTTGCTGTTGTTGCCCGATCCGGTGGGTGAGTGGCTGTTCCGGGACTCCTGGCGCGGCGCCGCGGACGTGCTGTTGCCGATGGGCATCAACTCGATCGCGTCGTGCCTCGGTGTCGGCGCCGCGGTGACGCTGTACGGGATGGGGTTGGCGCGCAAGACGTTCCAGCTCAACATCCTGCGCGCGCCCCTGCTGCTCGGCCTCATGGCGTACGGGACGGTGCAGGCAGGGGCGCTCGGCGCCGCCGTGGCCCTCGCCGTGGTCGAAACCCTCTTCCTGCCGTTCTGGGTCATCACCGCCGTGCGCGCCTCCCATCGGCGGGACGCGGAGAACGACGCCGCCGCGCAGGCACAACAGTCCCAGGCGGACGGTGAGGCTCCGAACGGCCCTGCCGCGGACGGCGATCCGCGCGCTGAGTGAGCGGTGCCGCGAGGCAGGATGGCGTCATGAACACCGACGACCTCTTCGACCGGATCGCGAGCGAGTTGGCCGGCCTCGGCGCGGTCGAGGACGAGCAGGCTCCGACGCGGACCTTGCTCGTCGACGGTCACGCGTTCGCCCGGCTCACCGACTCCGGCGCCGAGGTACACCTGCCCGAGGGTGAACCCGCCCGCGCCGACGCCCTCGACCGATGGACCACCGTACCCAGCGGCGGCCCCTGGATCGCCGTCCCCGAAGGCGACTCCGGCCAATGGCCGCGACTCTTCGA
>JAUNTP010000328.1 GCA_030538585.1 Mobilicoccus sp. | reverse complement strand
GGTCACCGGACCATTGTCCGACAGTTAGATTGAGAGGTATGCGGCCCCTCCAGAGCATCCGTGCCCAAGGCCTCGTGCGGAGCGCCCGCAAGCTCGCGGTGCGGGCCGCGGTGCTCTCCACGGTCGGGCCGGCCGCCCTCGGGGTGGCGATCACCGCCGCCGACTCCCTGCGCAAGAAGCGGCAGGGCGATGCGCCGGCCGACGCACCGTTCGACGCCGACGTCCGCGGCAACGTGGTGCGCACCTATACCTATGGCCAGGACCTCTACGACGACATGCTCGCCGCGATCGAGGGTGCGCAGGATTACGTCTACCTGGCCAGCTACATCTGGAAGAGCGACCGCATCGGCCAGCAGATCAAGGACGCGGCGCTGGCGGCGGCCGACCGCGGCGTGCTGGTCTGCCTGGTCTACGACGGGTTTGCCAACCTGGTCGTCCCGCGCAGGTTCCACCAGTTCCCCGACACGGTCCACGTGCTGCGCTTCCCGGTCGTCCGTTCCGGCCTGCCCCTGGTGGACCTGCGCCGCACCGGCCGTGACCACCGCAAGATCCTCGTCGTCGACGGCACGGTCGGCTTCGTCGGCGGCTACAACATCGGCTCCCTCTACGCCACCCGGTGGCGGGACACCCACCTGCGGATCGAGGGGCCGGGGGTGTGGGAGCTGCAGAACGCCTTCGTCGACTTCTGGAACCGGCACCGGGGCCGCGGTCGCCCCGAGCTGCCCGACAGCGGCTCGCCGCACTGGGACGCCGCGGTGCGGGCCGCCCGGAACGAACCGAGCCGCCTGATCTACCCGGTGCGGGCCCTCTACCTGGAGGCCATCGACCGGGCGATGCACAGGGTCTGGATCACGCAGGGCTACTTCATCCCCGACCAGGAGATCCTCGAGGCCCTGCTGCACGCCGCCGCCCGCGGCGTGGACGTGCGCGTCATCCTGCCCGAGCGGTCCAACCACGTCGTCGCCGACCTCGTGGCGCGCTACTACTGGACCTCCCTCCTCGAGGGTGGGGTGAAGCTGCACCTCTACCAGGAGGTCATGGTGCACGCCAAGACGGCCACCGTCGACGGTCGGTGGGCCACCATCGGCACGGCCAACATCGACCGGCTCTCGCTGCGCGGCAACTACGAGATCAACCTCGAGATCGTCGATCCGGACCAGGCCGAGCACATGGAGACAGTGTTCCGGCGGGACCTGGACCGGTGCCGGGAGATGACGCTGGAGGAGTGGCGGCGCCGCCCCCTGCACTACCGCCTGGGCGAGACCCTGCTCCGTCCGCTCGAGCCGATCCTGTAGCCCCACCCGCGGCGGCAGCCATCGATCCTCGCCACGCCTGGCACTCGGCTTGACCGAGTGCTAACGGGCGCCTAGATTCAGGCTTAGCACTCTCGGCACGCAAGTGCCAGCATCGGCCGGGCGAGGTCGACCCCCGCGACGGCGGCCCCGCCCACGCCGACGCCCGTACGGGAGTGACCGCACAACTCCGCACGCCGGCGGCGCAGCGCCGCCCGGCAGAACGAAAGGGAAGGCAACCGTGTCGGTTTCCATCAAGCCGCTCGAGGACCGGATCGTCGTCAAGTCCGTCGAGGCCGAGCAGACCACCGCCTCCGGCCTCGTCATCCCGGACACCGCCAAGGAGAAGCCCCAGGAGGGCGAGGTCCTGGCGG
>JAUNTP010000099.1 GCA_030538585.1 Mobilicoccus sp. | reverse complement strand
CGGGCCTCACTGCGCATCAGCCGCCGGTCCAGGGTGGCGATCTCGCGGCGCAGCGGCATGCCGATGACCTGGGCGTGCGGCAGCGGGGTGGAGGCGAAGGTGACGCCCACGTGCCGGGTGAGGCGAGCTCCGAGCTTGTTCGCCAGGCCGGGGCGGGCGTTCTGCTCGTGGACGACGATCGGCACCCCGCGGCGGCGGGCGGCGAGGTAGGCGGGGCTCGCGACGTACCCGCCGAAACCGACGACGACGTCGGCGTGCCGCACGACGCGATCGGCAGCGCGGACCGCCGCACCGAGACGACCGGGCAGGGTGAGGACGTCGCGGCCGGCCCGGCGCGGGAAGGCGACCTTGGGCAGGGTCTCCAGCCGGTATCCGCGCGCAGGGACGAGGCGGGACTCGAGCCCGGCCTCCGTGCCCAGCGCGGTGACGGTGAGGTCGGGGTCGCGGCGGCGCAGGGCGTCGGCGAGGGCCAGCAGCGGTGACACGTGGCCCGCCGACCCCCCACCGGCGAGGACGACGGAACGCATCAGGTGACCTTTCGCAGGGCGGGACGGCGACGCAGCCCCCAGCTCGGCAGGCGCCTCGCGCCGCGGGGGCGGGCGGCGAGGGCGCGCCGGCAGGCCGGCTCCTGCCGCGCGAACGAGATGACCATGCCGAGGGCCAGCAGCGTCGTGACGAGGGCCGAGCCACCGTAGGAGACGAGCGGCAGCGGGACGCCGATGACGGGCACGAGGCCGATGACCGAGCCGATGTTGATGAGGGCCTGCACGATGATCCACGCCATCACCCCGGTGGTGGCGACCCGGACGAACTGGTCGTCGGAGAGGAGGACGATGCGGTAGCAGGCGAGCGCGAACAGGGCGTAGAGGACGAGCACGAGCAAGGTGCCCCAGAGGCCCAGCTCCTCGCCGATGATGGCGAAGATGAAGTCGTTGTGCGGCTCGGGCAGCCACAGCCACTTCTCGACGCTGGCGCCGAGCCCCCGGCCGAGGATGCCGCCGTCGGCGAGCGCGAACTGACCGTGGCGGGTCTGCCAGCACGCGTGGACGTCGGTGCAGTTGAGCCAGGTGTCGATGCGGTGCAGCCGGTTGGCGCTCGTGGCGACGAAGCCGCCGACGAGGGCGCCGATGGCGATGCCGGCGGCGGCGAACGCCTTCCACGACACCCCGGCCGCCCACAGCATGGCCGCGACCATGGCGAGCATGACGAGCGCGGTGCCGAGGTCGTGCCCGAGGAGAACCAGCCCGATGGTGACCGCCCCGAAGGGCACGATGGCGGGCACGATGACGTGCTGCCATTCGCGCAGGCGGTGCCGTTTGGCCGACAGGGCGAGCGCGCTCGCCACGACGAGGGCGACCTTGGCGAGCTCGGCGGGCTGCACCTGGAACCCGAAGAGGGAGACCCAGTTGCGGTTGCCGCCGATCTCCTCGCCGAGGGGGGTGAAGATGAGCAGTTGGAGCCCGACGGCGCCGAGGAAGATCGGCAGGGCGAGGCGTTTCCACGTGGCGATGGGGATGCGCGAGGCGACGAACGCCCCGATACCGCCGATGACCGCGAAGGTCGCCTGCCGCACGAAGAGGCTGTAGAAGCTGTCGCGTTGAACGATCTGCGTGACCGATGACGCCGAGAGCACGATGACGAGCCCGATGATGGTCAGGCTCGAGACGACGGCGATGAGCAGGTAGTACGTCGACAGCGGTGATTCCAGCCGCGCCCAGAAGGGGTGCGCCTCGGGGGGTCGGCCGCCGCCGTCGAGGACGTCGTCACGGCGCGGGGAGCGTGGGGGTGTCGCGGTACTCACCGGCTCGCTCCTTCCTTGTCGGGTCGTCGTGAACGTCAGGCCAGGTGGTCGAGGACGGCGCGGGCGAAGTGATCGCCGCGTTCGCCGTAGTTGCGGAACATGTCCATGGACGCCGCCGCAGGGGCGAGGAGGACGACGTCCCCCGCTCTGGCGAGCCCGGCGGCGTGCCGGACGACCTCCGCCATCGCCCCAGTGTCGGTGGCGGCCACGTCGATCACCGGGACATCGGGGGCGTGTCGGGCAAGGGCCTGAGCGATGCGGGCGCGGTCGGCGCCGATGAGGACGACGCCGCGCAGCCGAGAGGCGTTGTCGCGCACCAGATCCTCGACGTCAGCACCTTTGAGCAGGCCGCCCGCGATCCACACGACCGAGTCGAAGGCCGACAGGGAGGCGTGCGCGGCGTGGGCGTTGGTGGCCTTGGAATCGTCGATCCACACGACGCCGCCGGAGTCGGCGACCTGGGCGATGCGGTGGGCGTCGGGGGTGAACGCGGCCAGGCCGTCGCGGACGGCCGCGGGCGGGCACCCGGCGGCACGCGCGACGGCGGCGGCGGCCAGGGCGTTGGCGATGACGTGGGCCGGCGGCTCGACCGATCCGCGGCGCAGGTCGGCGGTGGTCCCGAGTTCGGCGGCGGCGGTGCGGCGGTTCTCGACGAACGCCCGGTCGGCGAGGACGTCCTCGACCAGGCCCACCATCGACAGGCCCGGCATGCCGGTGGTGAACCCGACTGCCCGGCACCCCTCGATGACGTCGGCGTCGCGGACGAGCTGCTCGGTGGCGGGGTCCTCGACGTTGTAGACGCACGCGACGTGCGTGTTGGTGTAGACGCGCCCCTTGGCGGAGACGTACTCCTCGTACGAGCCGTGCCAGTCGACGTGGTCGGGGGCGATGTTGAGGCAGACCGACGCGACCGGGGACAGGGAGCGCTGCCAGTGGAGTTGGAAGCTGGAGAGTTCGACGGCGAGGACGTCGTACGGCTCAGGATCGAGGACGGCCTCCATGATGGGGGTGCCGACGTTGCCGACGGCGCGGGCGCGCAGCCCGGCGGCCTCGAGGATGGCGGCGAGCATCTGCACCGTGGTCGTCTTGCCGTTGGTGCCGGTGATCGTCAGCCAGGGCGCGGCGCCCTCGGGGCGCATTCGCCACGCGAGTTCGACCTCGCCCCAGATCGGGATACCCGCGACGTCGGCGGCGCGGAAGACCGCCGAGTCCGGACGCCAGCCCGGTGAGGTGACGACGAGGTCGATGCCGTCGAGCAGGGCAGCCATCTCGGCCCCGCTCGGGTCGTCCGTCAACGCGGCGCGCGCCCGGTCACCGAGAACGAGGTCGGCGCCGAGCACCTCGAGGATGCGGACGCGTTCGGCGAGGTCGGTGCCGTCGAGCTCGCCGGAGTCGATGCCGCGCACGAGGGCGCCCTGTTCGAGCAGGGCGTCGGCGGCGGCGAACCCGCTCACGCCGAGGCCGGTCACGAGCACACGCAGCCCGCTCCAGTCGGCGTCACGGTGGTCCAGCGGCTCGGGGCGTCCGGCGGGCTCGCCGCCGCACCGGATCACAGGGCACTCCCCACGACCAGCCACGGCGTGTAGAACAGCGCGAGCGCCAGCCCGACGCACACGCCCGCCACGATCCAGAACCGGATGACGATCGTCACTTCGTTCCAGCCCTTGAGCTCGAAGTGGTGCTGCAACGGGGCCATACGGAACACGCGTTTGCCGGTGGTCTTGAACGAGGCGACCTGGATGATGACCGACATCGTGATGATGACGAACAGACCGCCGAGGATGACCATGAGCAGCTCGGTGCGGGTCGTGATCGCGAGACCGGCGAGGGCGCCGCCGAGGGCGAGGGAGCCGGTGTCGCCCATGAAGATCTTGGCCGGTGAGGCGTTCCACCAGAGGAACCCGACGCAGGCGCCCATGAGGGCGGCGGCGAAGATCGCGAGGTCGAGCGGGTTGGGTGTGTCGTAGCAGAGCGAGGGGTAGGCCCCGATGCGCGAGCAGCGCTGGTTGAACTGCCAGATGCCGATGAGGATGTACGCGCCGCTGACGAGCACGGTGGCGCCCGTGGCGAGGCCGTCGAGACCGTCGGTGAGGTTGACGCCGTTGCTCGTGCCGGCGATGAGCAGGTTGATCCACAGCACGAACAGCAGAGCCCCGACGATCGGCCCCCACGCGAACAGGTCGAACCACGGCAGATCGCGCACGAATGAGACGTGCGTCGAGGCCGGGGTGACGCCGTGCTGGTTGGGGAACTGCAGCGCGAGCAGCGCGAAGATCGTCGCGACACCGAACTGGCCGATGAGTTTCTGCCACGAGCGCAGGCCGAGGCTGCGCGCCTTGCTGATCTTGATGTAGTCGTCCGCCCACCCCACGAGCCCCAGCCCGACCATGAGGAACATCACGAGCAGGGCGCTCGCCGAGATGGGCGTCACCGTGACGAGGTGGGCGACGAAGTAGCCGAGCACGGTGGCGGTGATGAGGACCGCCCCACCCATCGTGGGGGTGCCGCGCTTGGTGTGGTGCGTCGTGGGCCCGTCGTCGCGGATGAACTGCCCGTACCCGCGCTTGACGAGGAACTTGATGTAGAGCGGGGTCCCGAGGAGTGCGATGAACAGCGAGATCGCGCCGGCGGCGAGAACGGGCTTCATGTGCGGGCCTCCTGCGTGAGAGCGTCGCCGAGCAGCCGAAGGCCGGCGTCCCGGCTCGACTTGAGGAGGACGACGTCGCCGGGGTCGAGGTAGTTCTCCAGGAACGTGGCGGCATGGTCCACCGTGTCGGCACGGTACACCTCGACGTCACTGCCTGGGTGGTCGGCCGTGCCGTCGGCGATGGCTCCGGCGTCGAGGCCGACCGCGACGAGGGTGTCGTAGCCGAGCTCGGCAGCGAGCGCCCCCATGCGACGGTGCTCGGCGACGGAGTCGGCGCCGAGTTCGTACATCGCGCCGAGGACGGCGACGGCGCGGCCGCGGCGCTCGATACGGGCGATGGTGCGCAGGGCGGCGCTCATCGAATCGGGGTTGGCGTTGTAGGCGTCGTTGACGATGACGACCCCGTCGGGCCGGTCGTGGCGCTCCATGCGCCACCGGCTGCCGGGGCGGGCGCTCTCGAGGGCAGCGGTGACGGCGTCGAGGCTCATCCCGATGTGCCGGGCGACAGCGACGACGGCGAGGGCGTTGTCGACCTGGTGCTCCCCCAGCAGGGTCAGGCTCACGCGGCGACGCTGCCCGTCGAGAAGCAGGTCGAAGGAGGGTGCGCCGCGGGCGTCGAGGATGACGTTCTCGGCGCGGATCTCGGCGTCGGCGGCCCGGCCCACCAGACACACGCGGGCGCGGGTGCGCTCCACCATGCCGCGCACGATGTCGTCGTCGGCGTTGAGCACCGCGAGCCCGCCCTCGGGCAGCGCGGCAACGAGCTCGGACTTGGCGCGGCCGATGGTCTCGCGGGAGCCGAACTCGCCCAGGTGGGCGCTGCCGACGTTGAGGACGACACCGACCTGCGGGGGCGCCATGCCGGTGAGGTAGTCGATGTGGCCGAGGCCGCGGGCGCCCATCTCGAGGACGAGGATCTCGGTCTGCTCGGTCACCCGGCAGACGGTGAGGGGGACGCCGACCTCGGAGTTGAGGGACCCGACGTTGGCGACCGTGGGCGCGTGCTGCTCGAGCACCGCGGCGAGGAGGTCCTTGGTCGTCGTCTTGCCCGAGGATCCCGTGATGCCGACGACGCTCATGCCGGCGGCGACGCGGCGGCGCACGACCTCGGAGGCCAGGGCGGCGAACGCCGCCTGGACATCCTCGACGACGACGGCCGGGGTCTCGACGTCGCGGGTGACGAGCGAGGCGCGCGCCCCGCCCTCGTGGGCGGCAGGGATGAAGCTGTGGCCGTCGGCGTGCTCACCGATGCGGGCCACGTAGAGCGACCCGGGGGCGGCCTCGCGGGAGTCGGTGACGACGGGGCCGTCGATGCGAATGTCGGGGTCGCCGCTGAGGCGTCCGCCGGTGATCTCGGCGATGTCACGCAGCGTCAAGGGGATCATGAGGCGCCCTTCGTCAGGCGCGCCCAGGCCGCACGCGCGGCCTCCCGGTCGTCGTGGGGCTCGACGCTCTCGCCGATCTCCTGCCCGGTCTCGTGACCCTTGCCGAGGATGGCGACGGTGCCGCCGGATCCCGCGAGGCGCAGCGCGGTCTCGATGGCGGTGTCGCGGCCGGCGACGTCCTGAACCTGCGTGCTCTCCCCGGCGACCTCGCGGGCACCCGTGAGTAGGGCCGCGCGAATCGCGGCGGGGTCCTCACGGCGGGGGTTGTCGTCGGTGACGACGACGATGTCGGCGTGGGTCGCGGCGGAGGCGCCCATCGCCGGACGCTTGCCGGGGTCGCGGTCACCGCCGGCGCCGAGCACGGCGACGAGAGCGCCGGTGGTGCCGGCACGCAGGGCGTCGAGCACGGAGGCGACGGCGTCGGGGGTGTGCGCGAAGTCGACGACCACCGTCGGTGCATAGGGACCGAGGTCGACGCGTTCGGCGCGACCGGGAACGCTGACGCTGCCCGCGAGCGCCGACTCCACGTCGGATCGCGCCACGCCGAGCTCGATGAGCACGAGGGCGGCGAGGGCGGTGTTGGTGCGGTTGAAATCTCCCGGCAGCGGTGAGGTGAGCGCGAGCCGCGCCCCGTCCGGCCCGAGGAGATCGAACGCGGCGGCCCCCGCCTCGGCGCGGATGACCCAGTCGGCATCCCGCGCGTCGCTGTTGGCGAGGGTGACGACGTCGATGCGGCTGTCGCGCGCCAGGCGAGCGCCCCAGTCGTCGTCGACGCAGACGACGCCGCGACGCGCGCGCTGCGGAGTGAACAGCTCGGCCTTGGCCGCGAAGTACTCCTCCATCGTGTCGTGGAAGTCGAGGTGATCCTGGCTGAAGTTGGTGAAGCACGCGACGTCGTAGCGGACTCCGTCGACGCGGTGCAGTTCCAGGGCGTGGCTGGACACTTCCATCGTCACGACGTCGACGCTGTCCTCGACCATGAGCGCGAGCAATCCGTGCAGGTCACACGACTCGGGGGTGGTGCGTTCGCTGGCGACGCGCCGGTCCCCCACGCGCGTCTCGATGGTGCCGATGAGGCCCGTGGTCGAGCCGAGGGCCCGCAGCGCCGCGTCGAGGATGTACGCCGTGGTCGTCTTGCCGTTGGTGCCGGTGATGCCGATGGCCCGCAACCGCTGCGCCGGCGTGCCGTACACCGTCGCCGACAGGTGCCCGAGCAGCGCGCGCGGGTCGTCGGTGACGAGCACGGGGACAGCTGGGCGCTGCGCTTCAGGGTGCTGCTCGATGAGGTCGACCCCGGCCGGGTCGGTGAGCACGGCGCGTGCTCCGGCCGCCAAGGCCTGGGCGACGAACCGGGCGCCGTGCACGTGAGCGCCGGGCAGCGCGGCGTAGAGGTCACCGGGCTCGACGCGGCGGCTGTCGAGACCGGCGCCGGTGACGGTCACGGTGGCGTCGCCGATGAGCCGCACGGGCACGTCGTCGGTGAGGAGGTCACCCACGGGCACGGGAGCCACCGTCCGGGGTCGTCGAGGAGGAGTCATCACGGCGAAACTACCCCGCGGGAGCGGAGGGCGCCGCATCGGTCGGTGACTCCTCCGGAGTGGCCGGTGGGATCGGGCCGGTGTCCGCACGCTGCGGCTCGGGCACGGCCCCGGCGGTCGGTCCGTCGGTGGGCATGCCCCCGCGCAGTTCGTCCTCGTCGAGCGGGTAGTGCTGGCTGACGACCGGCCCCGGACGGGCGCCGGTCTGCTTGAGGGCGTAGGACATGATCTCCTGGAACACCGGGCCCGCGACCGTGCCGCCGTAGTACGGCTTGCCCTCCCCGGGCCGCTGCACGACGACGGCGACGACGTACTGGGGGTCGTCGGCGGGGGCGTACCCGATGAAGGAGGACGTGTACCCGCCGCCGTAGAGCTGGGCCGTTCCCGTCTTGCCCGCGATCCGCACACCCGGAATGGCGGCCTGCGCCGCGGTGCCGCTCTCGCTGACGACGGTCTCGAGCATGCGGCTCATCTCCAGCGACGGCTGCTCGGGCAGCACACGCACGGGCTCCGGCGGGGTCGCGGCGGTGAACCGGCCGTCGCCGTCGACCTCACCCTCCACCAGCGTCGGGGAGATGCGCTCGCCCTTGTTGGCGATGGTCTGGAACACGCCCGCGGCCTGCACGGCGGTCATCGCCATGCCCTGGCCGAACATCAGGGTGTACCACTGGGACCCGCTCCACTCGCTGCGCGGCGCGAACAGGCCGGCGCTCTCACCCGGGAACCGGACCGCGGTGGCGCTGCCGGCGCCGAACAGCCGGTAGTACTCCTCCAACTGCTGCTGGCTGAGCCGCTCGGCGATGAGGATGGTGCCGATGTTGCTCGACTGGGCGACGATGCCCGCCGTCGTCAAGTCGAGCGGCTCGGGGTGGTCGTGGCTGTCACGGAAGCGCTGGTCCGAGCGCGGCAACCGGTTCTCGATGCGGAAGACCTCGGTCGGGGTCGTCTTGCCCTCGGCGAGAGCGGCACCGATCGACATGACCTTGGCGGTCGAGCCGGGCTCGAACGTCTCCTGGAACGGCAGGCTGCCGAAGATCTGGTGCTCGCGCGAGCGGTCGCCCGGGTCGAAGCCGGGGTACTGGGCCACGGCGCGCAACTGCCCGGTCTTGACGTCGACGACGACGGCGTACCCCGATTCGGCCTCGAGCTCGGTCACCTTGCGCTTGATGGCGTCGTAGGCGATGAACTGCAGGTCACCGTCGATCGTCAGGCGCACCGAGCGCCCGGGCACGGCCGGTTCGACCTCGTGCTGTCCCGTGGGGATGACGCGGTTGTCGCGGGAGTACTCGTAGACGGCCCGTCCGGGGGTGCCGGTCAAGGTGGCGTCGAGCTGATGCTCCAGGCCGCCGCCACTCTCCTTGGCCGAGCCGTCGGGGCCGACCCAACCGACGAGCGGCGCCGTCGGCTCGCCGCCGGGGTAGGTGCGCACCGACTCGACGGTCGACCCGAGCCCGGGGATACCGAGCGCGGCGATCTGCCGCCACACCCCCGGCTCGACGCCGGTGGCGAGGGTGGCGCCGAGGTCGGTGCCGGTGAGCTTGGTGCGCAACTCGGGCTCGGGCTGCCCGAGCAGGGGCGCGAGTGCCGCGGCCGCGCCGGCGACGCCCACCGTCGAGAGTTCCCGCGACTGCGGGTCGCGGACCTGGTAGGTCGGCACGAGGTTCTGATCGGCGAGCACGGTGCGCCGCTCCACGCTCGCCGCGAGCTCGACACCGTTGTGGTCGAGGATCGCACCGCGCTGGGCCGCGAGCACCGTCGGGCGCGAGCGCACGTCGAGGCCCTCCTCGGCGATCGTGCTCGCGTCGATGGCCTGCAGCCGCACGAGTTGGGCGGCGAAGAGAGTGAACACGAAGAGGGTCGCGACGAACAGCACCCGAACCCGACGACGCGGAAGACCCGGGCTGAACCCGACGTCGCGACCGCGACCGCCTCGACCTCCACCGCCTCCTCGACCGCCACGTCGACGCTTCGGCGGGCGGGCCCGACGCGACCCCGCACCGGAGGTGGAGCGCGCTGCGGGGTCGGCAGAACGCGTGGACGCGCGACCCCCCTCGTCGTCGCGGGAGGACGTGCGGGCGTTCGCCTGTCGGCGTGCCTGCGCCGTCACTCAGTGTCCTCCGCTACCCGTGTTCTCGTCGGCGGCGCCTGCCGCCCCGTCGGTCGCGGCGCCCGCCGCAGCATCGTCCGCCTCCGGCGTCGGCGCCGCCGACGGCTCCCCGATGACGCTGCGATCGGAGACGTCGAGGAACGCGGGCGGGGTGCCCGGCACCATGCCGATGCGCTCCGCCGCCTGCGACAGGTGCGCCGGGGATTCGAGCTGCGCGAGCTGTTCGCGCAGCAGCGCCTCGTCCTGGCTCAACGTCGTGGACTGACGCTCGAGGTCGTACAGGGTGTACGCGCCCTGGGCCAGCGACATGTTGATGAACAGCAACGCCATGAGGCCCGCGGCCAGCAAGAACGAGCAGAACAGGACGAACGGCAACCGGCGCGGCGCAGCGGTCGCGGGGGCCCGCGTGGGCACCACGTGCAGATCGGGACGCGGCGGCGCAGTCCGGCGCGAGGGTCGCAGCGGAGCCGTCGTCACGCTCATCTGGCTCATCGTGTGCTCCCTCGTCGAATCCTCATCGCTGCCCGCAACTTCGCTGATGCCGCGCGCGGGTTCACGGCGATCTCTTCACTCGTCGGTTCTTGCGCCCCCCTGGTCAGGAGTCGTAGATACGCCTGATGCTCGGGAAGCTCGACGGGCAACCCGTGCGGGGCGGAACTACGGCTCCCGGCAGCGAGAACCTTCTTCACCATCCTGTCCTCCAAGGAGTGGTAGGACAGCACAGCGACACGCCCACCGAGCGCAGTTGCGTCGATGGCGGCAGGGACGGCGTCCTCCAGAACGCGCAATTCGGCGTTGACCTCGATGCGCAGGGCCTGAAAGGTGCGTTTGGCAGGGTGTCCACCGGAGCGTTGCGACGCAGCGGGCACCACCGATCGTAGGAGATCGACGAGCCGTTCAGAACGCTCCCACGGCGCTTTTTCACGTTCGCGCACGATGGCGGTGGCGATGCGCCGGGCGAACCGCTCCTCGCCGTAGTCACGCAGCAACCTTGTCAACCCTGCCACTTCGTACGTGTTGAGCACGTCGGCCGCGGTCGGCCCCTCCTGTTGGTCCATCCGCATGTCGAGAGGCGCATCGGTCCGATAGGCGAAACCGCGGTCGGTCTCGTCCAGTTGCAGGGAGGACACGCCCAGGTCGAACAAGACCGCCTGCACCTCCGTCAGGCCGAGGTCGTCGAGCACGTCGGGGATCTCGTCGAACACCGCGTGCACCCCGTCGAACCGGTCACCGAAACGCGTCAGACGCTCCCCGGCCAGCGCGAGGGCCTCGGTGTCGCGGTCGATACCGATGGCGCGCGCCTGCGGGCACGCGTCGAGAATGGCCTCCACGTGACCCCCCATGCCCAGCGTCGTGTCGAGATACACCGAACCGGGCGACTCGAGGGCCGGCGCGAGCAGCTCGACGATGCGGTCACGCATGACCGGGACATGCCGGTCGGCGGCCTCGCCGCGATCTGCGATCCGCATCTGCCCTCCTTGTCGTGGCTGTAGTGCTATCAGCGCCGCCTGGGCGTCCGCTGGTCATGGTCGGTGGTCGAGATCGGATCGGGTGCGGCGCGGGTGGCCTGGACGGGTGCTGCGCGGCCCTGAGGACGGGGCCCCACCCTGCTCGGCCCGCCCGATGGTGAGCGGGTGCCGGCCCGGAACCGGGGAAGTGATTCCGGGGCGGTTCCCCCGGGAGCGGGGAAGAGCCCCCGGGAGTGGTCGCGAGTGGGTGGAGACCCGACGCCAGGGAGGCGTCGGCAACCTCACAGGAGTCCGGGGATCACCTCCTCGGCCTGATCGGCGAAGGCCTGCTCGGTGGAGTCGAGGTAGGCGTTCCACGCGGCGGTGTCCCACAGCTCGACCCGCGAACCGGCGCCGATGACGGTGCAGTCGCGGTCGAGACCGGCGTACTGCCGCAACGCCGGCGGGATGGTGACGCGGCCCTGCTTGTCGGGGATCTCGTCCGAGGCCCCCGAGAGGAACACGCGCAGGTAGTCCCGCACGGCCTTGCTCGTGACGGGGGCCGACCGCAGATCGTCGGCGACGCGCACGAACTCGTCCATCGGGAAGACGTAGAGACACCGCTCCTGACCGCGGGTGACCACGAGGCCACCGGCGAGCTTGTCGCGGAATTTCGCGGGCAGGATCAGGCGGCCCTTCTCATCGAGTCGCGGGGTGTGCGTGCCGAGGAACATCGCGGCACCTCCCCTTCACTCGACCGCCCTGACACTCCCTGATCCCCCACTCTACTCCACTTCCCACCACTTCAATAGGACCAAGAGCGCTCCACGGCCACAGATCCATACATCACCGCAGCTCAGAGGCGTGGGGCGATGTGGAGGAACGGGGGCACGACAGGGTGTGCGTCGGCGCCCGCGAGGCCCTGCGATGACCTCGACACCCGTCTCGATCGGACATTTCCCCGGCGCATGGGCCGTCGGGAGGCGGCGGCGTCGGTCTCGGGGAGGACAGTGGGGGACGTGGCGCCGACGTGGGGCGCGCCGACACCATGGCCGGAAATGAGGCACCATCGAGAGGGTGCGACGACCGTCGCCACCCTCCTGGACGACGACGAGGACAGCTGTGCACGCGGTGAAGGCAGACCTGCAATCCGTGAGTTCGCTGGCAGGCGACCTGACCGCGGCCATGAAGCAGGTCATCGAGGGCAAGGACGACGTCGTCGACGTCGCGGTCACGACCCTGCTCGCCGGCGGGCACTTGCTCCTGGAGGACGTGCCGGGGGTCGGCAAGACGACGCTGGCCAAGACCCTGGCCCGCGCCATCGGTGCCCCGATGCGCCGGATCCAGTTCACCCCGGACCTCATGCCGAGCGACGTCACCGGCGTGAGCATCTTCGACCCCGAGACCCGCGAATTCCGGTTTCGGCCCGGCGCGATCTTCGCGACCGTCGTCGTGTGCGACGAGATCAACCGCGCCACCCCCAAGGCGCAGTCCGCGGTCCTGGAGTGCATGGAGGAGGCCCAGGTCACCGTCGACGGGCAGACCTACGGCCTCGACGCCCCCTTCTTCGTCGTCGCCACCCAGAACCCCCTCGAAATGGAGGGCACCTACCCCCTGCCCGAGGCGCAGCGCGACCGGTTCATGGCCCGCCTGTCGATGGGATACCCCTCGACCGAGGCCGAGATGGCGCTGCTCGACCATCACGGGGCCGGCTCCACGCTGGGCGACCTCACCCCGGTGACGAACCCCGCCGCGGTCGCCGCGGCCATCGAGGCGGTCGGTGAGGTGTACGCCTCGGAGTCCCTGCGCCGCTACATCGTCGACATCGTGCGCGCCACGCGCAGCCACGGCGATCTGCGCCTCGGGGCGTCGCCACGAGCAGGTCTGCATCTCCTGCGCGCGGCGCGAAGCAGGGCCGCGATGCGCGGCCGTGAGCACGTCCTGCCCGACGACGTCCAGGCCCTCGCCGTCCCCGTCCTCGAGCACCGCCTCCTGCTGTCCTCGGCCGGCCGACTGTCGCACTCCTCCACGGGCGAGGCGCTCATGTCCTTGTTGGGTCGGGTGACGCCGTAGTGGGGGTCCACCTCACCGACCGCGGGCGTGCGACGGTGGCCGCCGGGGTCACCCTGCTCGCCGCCGGGGTCCTGCTCGGTTTCGAGGACCTCACCCGGGTGGGCCTGGTCGCCG
>JAUNTP010000098.1:7922-13205 GCA_030538585.1 Mobilicoccus sp. | reverse complement strand
TGGTAGAGCACCGCGTTTACACCGCGGGTGTCGTCGGTTCGAGCCCGGCCGGGCCCACCACCCCTCCCACGACTTCGTGAAGGTCGACGGGAGGGGTCGCGGGTGTCAGTAGCGGAAGCTCGACACGAGGGAGCGCAGCCCCTCGGCCTGGGACGACAGGCGACCTGCGGCGTCGAGGGCCTCGGCCGCCACGTCGGAGGAGTGCCGCGCCGTCTTCGCCGCCGTGCGCAGGTTGGTCGCGATCGACCCGGCGCCCGAGGACGCCTGGTTGACGTTGCGGCCCATCTCGTTCGTCGTCGCCGTCTGCTCCTCGACCGCCGAGGCGATCGTGGCCTGCGAGTCGTTGATCTGCGCGATGATGCCGGAGATCTGGGAGATGGCCGCGACGGCCGCCTCCGTGTCGACCTGAATCGCCTCGACGCGCCGCGAGATGTCCTCGGTGGCCTTCGACGTCTCCTGTGCGAGGTCCTTGACCTCGTTGGCGACGACCGCGAAGCCCTTACCGGCCTCGCCGGCCCGCGCCGCCTCGATGGTGGCGTTGAGGGCGAGCAGGTTGGTCTGCTCGGCGATGCTCGTGATGGCCTTGATGACGTTGCCGACCTCGACCGAGCTCTCGCCCAGCTTCGCGACCGTCGCGTTTGTCGCGTCGGCCACCTGCACCGCCTGGGCGGCGATCGAGGCGGCATCACCGGCGGAGCGGCTGATCTCCTGGATCGACGTCGTCATCTCCTCGGTACCGGCCGCCACCGTCTGGATGTTCGCGGCGACGTCGTCGGCCGACCCGGACGCCGACCCCAGCTCGCCCGCCGTGCCGTTGGCGTCGGTGCCGATCTGGCGGGACAGCTGCAGCAGGTTCGCGCCGGCGTCGGCGACGCCACGTGAGGTGTCGACGACACCGGCGATGACGCTGCGCAGCTTGTCCTGCGCCGCCTCGACGGAGCTCACGAGATCACCGATCTCGTCGTTGCCGACCCGCTCGGCGCGGAACGTGAGGTCGCCGTCGGCCAGCGCGTGCAAGGAGGAGTCGACCTCGCCGATACCGGCGCGCAAACGGGACACGACCCGGTAGGTGACGAACGCGATCAGCGGCAGCGCCACGAGGAGCACGAGGATCTGCACGATGCGGGAGATGTCGGCGGCCGCCATCGCCTGCTCGTTGATGCCGGCGACGCGGGCGTTGATGGCGCTGTTCAACTCGCCGGTCGTCGCCTGGATCTCGCCGTAGGTGACGGCGACGTCACGGGCCAGCGTCGTGTCGGCCGCACGGCGGGCGCCCTCCCCACCGCCCTGGTACGCGCTGATGGCGGTGTCGCTGGCGGCGAAGAAGTCGGCCCACAGACCCTGAATGCTCTCGAACTGCGCGCGCTCGGCGTCGGTCAGCTGGTCGACGGGCATCCGGCCCATCGTCGTCTGCACCTGCTCGATGGCGCCCTGGTAGGCCACCCAGTTGGCGGCCCCGTCGGCGAACGCGGCGTCCGCGCCCGAACGGTGGACGTCCCACGCGACGGCCATCTGGGCGCCCCGCAGGTCAGCGCCGTTGCGCCCGAGGATCGAGGAGGTGATCGCCCCGCCGCGGATCGCGTTGATGTCATCGAGCGAGGAGTTGTAGCGCGTCTGGCTGATCAGCGAGAACGCTCCGACCAGCAGCGCGGCGAGAGCCCCGACGAGACCCACGGCGATGATGCGGGTCCCGATGCTCGAGCGCCGTGGTGTGCTGGTGGGAGTGGTCGCCGTGGACATATGGGCCCTCTTCCGGGGTGATCGGTGCAGCAGGTGATTCCGCTCCTCTTGTCGGCCCCGGGCCGGTTCATCTGATCATTCTCGCGAGCGGCCCTCGGTGTCCGTCCGGGGGCGAACAGGGGCCTGCGTCTGAGACACTGACATGCGAGAAAGGACGTGGTCACGATGGGTTGGACCTACCGCAAACGCACCAAGCTCGACGCCGACAGTTGGCTCAACACCTCGAAGTCCGGGGTCTCCTACAGCCGCAGGGTCGGACCGGTCACGGTCAACTCTCGCGGCCGCGTCACCGTGCGCCTCGGCAAGGGCCTCACCTGGCGCATGGGGTGAGGGCGTTAGGGTCGGGCCCATGAGTGAAGCGCCCCGGCTCGGCCAGGTCCTCGACATCCTCGAGGAGTTCTACCCGCCCTGCACGGCGCAGTCGTGGGACAAGGTCGGCCTCACCACGGGCGACCCCGACCAGCCGGTGCACCGCATCCACTACGCCGTCGACCCCACCCTGGCGGTGGTGCACGAGGCGCGCGACGCGGGCGCCGACCTCCTCATCACCCACCACCCGCTGCTCATGCGCGGCGTCCACTCGGTCGCGACGACGAGCGCGAAGGGTGCGACCGTCACCGCTCTCGTCGTCGCCGACATCGCGCTGTGGACCGCGCACACCAACGCCGACGTGGCGTGGCCCGGCGTCAACGAAGCCCTTGCGGCGGCGTGCGGGCTCGACGACGTCGAGACGCTGACCGTGTCCGAGGGGGCCGACCTGGGCCGAGTGGGCGATCTGCCGGAGGCGATCTCCTTGGGCGACCTCGCCCGCCGCCTCGCCTCGCACCTGCCCGCCACCGCCGGAGGGCTGCGCGTCGCCGGCCCGCCGGAGGCGCCGGTACGGCGCATCGCCGTCCTGGGCGGCGCTGGAGACTCCCTGTTCGATGCCGTGCGCGAGACCGGCGCCGACGTCTACGTCACGTCGGACCTGCGCCACCACCCCGCCCTGGAGGCCAGAGAAGAAGCGCGCGACGGCACCCCCTACCTCATCGACGGCGGCCACTACGCCACCGAATCGCTCTGGCTGAGCAGTGTCAGCACGCGCCTGGAGGCGGCCCTCGAGGCGCGGGGAGCTAGCGTGGAGCACCACGTCAGCACCCTCGTGACCGACCCGTGGACGTTCACCGTCGGGGCGCTCGACCTCACCGAGCTCGACGCTCGCGGCTGACCTGCTGCTTCCCGCGCGCCCAACGAAAGGACGATCATGAAGGCGGACCCCCAGCTCCAGTGGCGCCTGCTCGACCTCCAGGCCATCGACACCCGCCTGGCCCAGATCGCGCACCGCGTGAACACCCTGCCCGAGGCGACGGCGCTGCGCGCGACGACCGACGAGATGGGCGTGCTCGATTCGGAGATCACCCGCGCGAAGGTCGCCCTCGACGATGTGCGCCGCGAGGTGGACAAGGCCGAAGCGGATGTCGCTCTCGTGCGTGAGCGAGCAGCCCGCAACCAGAGCCGCCTCGACGCGGGGCAGGGCACCGCCAAGGACCTGCAGGCGCTCCAGCACGAACTCGAGTCTCTGGCGCGACGCCAGGCCGAGCTGGAGGAGGTCGAGCTCGACGTCATGGAGCGGGTCGAGGAGGCCGAGAAACGCCTCGCCACGGTGAGCGAGCGGCGCGCACCGCTGGATGCCCGCCGCGCCGAGGAGGAATCGGCGCGGGATGCCGCCCTCCGTGAGCTCGACGACGAGAAGAGCGGGCTGGAACGTCAGCGCGGCGACGTCGCCGGTGGAGTGGGCGCGGAGCTGCTCGGCCTGTACGAGAAGATCCGCGACGCCACCGGCATGGGCGCTGCCGAACTGCGCGAGCGCCGCTGTGAGGGGTGCCGCCTCGAACTCATGGCCGCCGACATCGACCGCATCCGCAAGACCCCCGCGGAGACGGTCGTGCGATGCGAGGAGTGCCGCCGGATCCTCGTGCGCACCGCCGAGTCGGGCCTGTGACGCACCTGATCGTCGAGGCGGACGGGGGATCGCGCGGCAACCCCGGCGTCGCCGGGTACGGCGCACTCGTCCGTGACGAGTCCGGTCGCGTCCTGCGCGAACTCGCCGCACCGCTCGGCAAGGCCAGCAACAACGTCGCCGAGTACACCGGCCTCATCGCGGGTCTGCGGGCGGTGACCGACCTCATCGCGGCGGGCGAGAGCGTCGAGCGGGTGGACGTGCTCATGGACTCCAAGCTCGTCGTCGAGCAGATGTCGGGGCGGTGGAAGATCAAGCACGCCGACATGCAGCGCCTCGCCGCGCAGGCGCGCGAGATCGCCGCCGACATCAGCGACGCCGGCGCCTCGGTCACCTACAGGTGGATTCCCCGCGCGGAGAACAAGTCCGCCGACGCCCTCTCCAACGAAGGGATGGACGGCCACACCGTCGACCGCGTGCCCAGCGGAAGCGCGGCGGGCCTCGACGAGCCCGGTGAGGACGACGAGGAGCTTCTGTCGGGGGTGGGTCGACTCACCGGGGCGCTGCGGGGTCGGTCTGGGGACACCGACGACGTGTCGCGAGAGGCCGCGACCGACGCCGATGGTGTGACGGCGGCGGACGAGGAAGAGCTGTCAGGTGACGAGGTCGCCGGGGAGGCGCGGGAGCAGCAGACCCCTGACCTGTCGCCGCCGGTGCGCCTCGTGCTCGTGCGGCACGGCGTGACGGCCTACACCCAGGTGGGGCGCCTTGATGGGCGGGGCGGGGCCGACCCCGAGCTGGCTCCTGACGGCGTGGCGCAGGCGGAGGCGGCGGCGCGGGGTGTGCGGTATTTCCTCGGTGACGTCACCGGCACCCACGTCGTCACGTCCTCTCTGCGCCGGGCACGACAGACGGGCGAGGCCATCGCGCGCGCTCTTCCACATGCGGTGCTCACCACAGAGCCGGACCTCGACGAGCTGTGCTTCGGGGAGTGGGAAGGGCGCACGGTGGCTGACATCTCCGCGGCTGACGCCGGCGCGCTCCTTCGGGTGCGCAACGAACCAGACGTTCCCATCCCGGGTGGGGAGAGTTACGCCCAGTTGGGGGAGCGGGTGCGTCCGGCCGTCGCTCGGCTCGTCGAGCGCGCACGCGCGGCGGGAACGGATGCGTCGACCCTGGTCGTCGTGGCACACCGCGGCCCGATCGGGGTGGTCCTCGCCGACGTCCTCGGTATCGACCTGGCGCACGTGTGGCGCCTGGCGATCAGCCCCTGCTCGATGACGTCGATACGCCTGTGGCGAGACGGCGGCGTGAGCGTCGAGTTCGTCAACGACACCTCCCACCTGCGCTGACCCCGGTCGAGCGAAGCCCCTCACCCGTTGGTCGAGGAGCGAAGCGTCTCGAGACCACTCCGGCCGGTTGACCTGCACAGTCGCCATGGTTTCGAGACGTCGCTAGCGCTCCTCCTCAACCAACGAACGCCGTTGGTCGAGGAGCGAAGCGTCTCGAGACCACTGGTGAGACTCTCCCGAAAAGTCGCCATGGTTTCTCGAGACGTCGCTAGCGCTCCTCCTCAACCAACGAACGCCGTTGGTCGAGGAGCG
>JAUNTP010000098.1:0-7822 GCA_030538585.1 Mobilicoccus sp. | reverse complement strand
AAGCGTCTCGAGACCACTGCCGACGGCCACTACGCAACGCTCGGTGGTATCGAGACGTCGCTGCGCTCCTCCTCAACCAACGGGGGCGGGGACTTGCCTCTCTCGTGTCGGGTTTCCTTGACATCACGTGTCAAGGATCATTTACTTGTCGCATGCCGAACGAAGCACTGGGCAACAACGTCCGCGAGGTGCGGCGTGAGCGCCGACTGACGCAGGCCGAACTGGCGAGCGCAGTCGGTGTGAGTCGGCAGACCGTCGTCGCGATCGAGGGTGGCGACTACGCGCCGTCGGTGCTCCTGGCGCTGAGGATCGCCGCCGCCCTCGACCACCCCATCGACGACCTCTTCTTCATCGATCCCGCTCACCAGGAGGTGCGGTCATGACCGCCTCACGCCGTGACACCCGACGATCGTTCAGCAGCCTCGACCACCCTGCGTTCGGTGATGAACGCGAGCAGCGCACGTGGGCTGAGGCGTACGTGCTCGCCTACGAGGTGGCGCAGCTCGCCGCTGTCACTGTCGCCGCCGCGATGGTGTGGATCGGCGGCGGCCCACTGATGTGGTGGTCGCTCGCGGTGATCTGGATCATCGGGCTAGGCAACTGGGCCGCCTTGTTCCATCTCCGGCGAGCTGGACTCACCGACCTGCCGTGGCGCGACCGGCTGCGCTTCTGGACGTTCCGGGTTCGCCTCCTTCTCATCGCCGTGTGGGCCATCGGCTTCGCGTCGGCACTCGGCAACGGTCACGCCGGCCCCGGCACCCCCCATGTCGCCACCATCGCCGGGATGATCACCGGCGCCACGACGGTCATCGTCGTCCTGGCCCTTATCGACCGTCGTATCCGGGCGCGGGCAAGCCGCACCGGCGAGGACGACGAGTTCGACCGCTGAGCCGCGCCGACCGGGCGGACCCGTGGCACGCTGGGTGAATGCCGCAGCCGAGCTATCGCCTCGCCACCTCCGACCCGACGCTGGAAGCCGCGTTCGACGCCATCCGGGAGGAGTTCGACGTCCCGGGCGCGTTCCCGCCCGAGGTCTACGCCGAGGCCGAGCAGGCCGCCGCCGACCTGGCCCGGGACGACGTCGACGCCGACCTGCCCGACGCGACCGACCTGCCCTTCCTCACCATCGACCCGCCCGGCAGCATGGATCTCGACCAGGCCATGCACCTGGAGCGCGACGGTGACGGCTATCGAGTGCGGTACGCCATCGCCGACCTCTCCCGGGCCGTCGAACCCGGCGGCGCCATCGACACCGAGGCGCGCCGCCGCACCCAGACTTTCTACCTGCCCGATGGGCGCGCCCCGCTGCACCCCACCGTCATCTCCGAGGACGCCTGCAGTCTGCTGCCCGGCGTCATCCGCACCGCCTACGTGTGGGACATCCGCCTCGACGCCGAGGGTCTGCTCACCGAGGCGCACGTCGCGCGAGCGCGGGTCCGCAGCATCGCCCGCTACGACTACGAGCAGGTGCAGGCCATCGTCGATGGGGGCGCTCCCAGCGAGGAGGCCGGTAGCGACGAGACCGACCCGGCCTGCGACGCTCAACTTCCGCTGCTCATCGAGATCGGCGAGCGGCGCATCGAGGCCGAACGCGCCCGCGGCGGCGCGTCGCTGCCGATGCCCTCCCAGGAGATCGTCCGCGACGACGACGGCACCTACCGGCCGGTGTTCCGGCCCATGGTGCCGGTTGAGGACCACAACGCCCAGATCTCCCTGCTCACCGGCATGGCGGCCGCCGACATGATGCTCGCGGCCGGGGTCGGCATCCTGCGCACCATGCCCGAGCCCGACGAACGGGACGTCAACCGGTTTCGGCGGCAGGCCCGCGCCCTCGACGTGACGTGGGAGAAGGGTCAGCCTTACGGGGAGTTCCTGCGCACCCTCGACCGGGAGAACCCCCGCCACCTCGCGCTCATCCACGCGGCGACGTCGCTGTTCCGCGGCGCCGCCTACACCGTGATCGACGGTGGTGAGCCGGAGGTGAGCACGCATTCGGCCATCGCTGCGCCGTACGCGCACGTCACCGCGCCGCTGCGGCGCCTGGTCGACCGCTTCGGTCTCGCCGTGTGCGAGGCGATCGACGCCGACGAGGAAGTGCCGGCCTGGGTGCGTGAGGCGCTGCCCGACCTGCCCGAGCTCATGCGCGAGGGTGACCGGCGCAGCTCGGCGGTCTCCCGTGCCGCGACCGACGCCGTCGAGGCTGCCGAGGTCGTCCACCGGGTGGGTGAGGAGTTCGACGCGGTCGTCGTCGACGATCGCGGCGATCGCGGTCTGCTCGTGCAGGTGCCGGATCCGGCGATCGTCGCCCCCGCCGACGGTGAGGCGGAGTTGGGTTCGGCGGTGCGCGTCGTCCTGCGGGAGGCCGACGTCCAGGCGCGGCGGGTGCGGTTCGAGGTCAGCTCAGGGTCGTGACGATGAGGTCGGCGAGCGCCTCTGCTCCCTCTGTGCTGGGGTGGACGCCGTCGTCGACGAGGTCGCCCAGACGCTCACCGGAGCGGGCGAGCAGCTCGAACCAACGGACGAGCTCGATCTCACTCGAGGCGGCGGCCCGTTCGAGCGCCAGGCCCAACACGGCGCTGTGGCGCATGTCGGCGGACGGGGCAAGCGGCCGACTCACGTACGGCGTCACCCACAGCACGCGGTGCGAGCGGGTGAGGCCCGCGACGCGGGCGATCTGATCACCGAGACCCCACGGATCGAAGATGTCGTTGCTGCCGAGGACGACGACGACCGTGGGCGCGAGGCGCCGACTCGCGGCGAGGCTGAGGATGGCGTCGACGCCGGGGGCGGTGGGGCGACCGTTCCACACGTCGTAGGCGAGCGGTCGGCCCGCGAGGCGGGTGCGCAGGGGTTCGAGCAGGCGCGTCGCGATGGAATCACCGACGAGGTGGACTCCGTCGCGCTGCGCTGCCCGGTCGGTGTCGGCGTCGGAGGAGTGGTGGCTGGAGCGACGCCAGTCACCGATCGCCCCCGACGACCACGGCTCGACGGGTCGAGTGCCGGGTGGGGGCGGCTCCGGCGGGTCGGGCAGTCCGTCGCCAGGCGCGGAGACGGGTCGCATCGGCACGCCGGCGCCGAGGGCAGGAAGACGCAGGCTCGACAGGCCGAGCGCGCCGCCGAGGAGCAGCACGGTACGGCGCGAAGCCACATGGGGCAGCACGGCGCCGAGGCGAGGAGGGGAGGGATTCACCATGACACCGACCAGATCGGCCGGATCACGCTGGGGTGGAGGAGAATCGACCAGCCGTGCGGGTGCTCAGCCCTCGGTGGCGCGCGGCCGGGTCAGCCCAGCCAGCAGAGCGGGCAAGACGGAGCGCGACAGGGACAGCAGATCATCGTCTCCGTCGAGCAGCGCCAGCCGCAGGCTGCGTTCGTTGACCGCAAGCAGGGCGTGAGCGAGATCGCGCAGGGGTACCAGCGGTTCGAGGCCCAGCCGGTCCAGTCCGGCCTGAAGGATCTCCATCACGCCGGTCGCGACGGCTTCCTCGGTGGCGCGGGCGGTGTCGGCGAACTCGCGGTCCCGAACACCGAGCAGGAGCAACTCGGTGTGGATCAGGTAGTACTCCGGCTCGGGCGCCTGGGCGGCGAGGACCGCCTGCATGGTGGCGTCGAGGTCGCCGGCCACCTGGTGGAGCTTCACATTGTCGAACAGGCGCGCCTGCTCGCGAGCCAGGAGGGCCACCGTGAGCTCGTCCTTGTCGGCGTAGTTGCTGTAGAACGCTCCGCGGGTGAAGCCCGCAGCCTCGCAGATCTCCTCGACGCTGGCGCCGTGCACGCCCTTGGCCGCGAACACCTCGCGTGCCGCGTCGAGGAGCCGGGTGCGCGTGGCCAGGCGGCGGGAGGACACGCGATCGGGGGCGTCCTGGGCGGCGTCCTGAGTGTCCGCGCTCATCGTGTCCTTCCCCCGTCGTCGACTCCGGTCCGTTGCGTGGACCGACGACAACGATACACCA
Organism: Mobilicoccus sp.; assembly: GCA_030538585.1. Lineage (GTDB taxonomy): Bacteria > Actinomycetota > Actinomycetes > Actinomycetales > Dermatophilaceae > Mobilicoccus. The sequence goes on along the minus strand of JAUNTP010000098.1, from coordinate 3,869 downwards.
GTGTATCCGGTACGATCCTGCATCGGATACGCTCCCGTATCGGAACGGAAGGTCAGGTACATGTCGGAGGCGCTGTTCGATCTCGGCCGCTTCTGTTTTCGTCATGCCCGCGCGGTGCTGGCGGCCTGGCTCTTCACGCTCGTGCTCCTCGGGGCGTTCGCCGGTCTCCTCGGCCAGGGCACGACCGAGATCTATTCGATCCCGGGGTCTTCGGGCCAGCAGGCCCTGGATGACCTCGAAGGACGGTTTCCCGAGGTCGCCGGCACCCACGCGCAGGTGATCGTCGAGACCCCGGAGGGCCGCACGGTCACCGACGAGCGCGCCCGAGCGGACGTCGCCGACCTCGTCGATCGCCTCGAAGCCATCCCCGGCGTCACCGGTGTCACCGATCCGTACGCCGACGAGGTCTCCGGTGCCCTGTCCGACGACGGCAGGGCGGTGCTCGTCAGCGCCCAGTTGGAGGGTGAGCAGACGCAGATCGAGCAACGCACGCTCGATGCGCTGCTCGCCTCCGTCGACCCGTTGCGCGATGCCGGGTACGTCGCCGAGGTGGGCGGCGGGGCGTTCGTCGGGGACGTGCCGAGCATCTCCGTGCTCGAACTCGTCGGCCTCGCGATCGCGTTCATCGTGCTCTACGCCTTGTTCCGGTCGTTGCGGGCCTCGGTGCTCCCGATCGTCACGGCCGTCCTCGGGGCAGGCGTCACCCTCGCCGTCATCTTCATCGCCACGGCCGTCATCGACGTCCCGGGCACTGGTCCGCTGCTCGCCCTGATGATCTCGGTCGCCGTCGGCATCGACTACGCGCTGTTCATCCTGTCGCGCCACCGTGACCAGATGGCCGAGGGGGTCGACGCCGAGGAGTCCACGGCCGTCGCCATCGCCACCGCCGGTGGGGCCATCGTCTTCGCCGGCCTGACGACGCTCGTGGCCCTCCTGGGTCTCGTGCTCGCCGGCCTGCCGTTCCTGTCGGTCATGGGTGTCTCCGCCGCGGGTGGCGTCGCCGTGGCCGTGGTCGGCGCGGTCACCCTCCTGCCCGCCCTCATGGGGGTGCTCGGTGACCGTATTGCGCCTCGCCATGTTCGGCGGTCGGTGGCGGCCGACGAGGGCGACGCCGCGCCCGCGGTCGAGGGCGAGACGAGCGAAGATCTCGGTGAGCACGACGCCGACGAGCACGGGCTCACGCGTGATGACCAGCTCGCGCACGAACGCGGCGAGCCCGCGGCCAAGGAATCCTCGACCTCACCGGCCGCGAGCTGGGGTCTGCGGTGGGTGCAGATCGTCACGTGGAAGCCCATCCTCACCGTGGTGCTGGTCACCGCGAGCCTGGTGGCCCTTGCGCTGCCGGTCACCGATCTACGGCTGGCCCTGCCCGACAACGGCGGCATGCCGGTCTCGGAGTCGCCGCGGCGCGCCTACGACCTCGTCAGCGAGCACTTCGGGCCCGGCGCGAACGGGCAGCTCGTGGTCACCGTCGACGTCGTCGCCTCCGAGGATCCCTTGGGCCTCATCGAGGACATCGAGGCTGAGGTCGCGGCGGTGCCCGGTATCCGCGAAATTCAGCTCGCGACGCCGAACCCGTCGGTGGACACCGGGGTCATCTTCGCCGTCCCCGAGACGGGCCCCATGGAGGACGCGACGTCGGAGCTCGTGCGCGACCTGCGCGACCGCCTGCCGCAGTGGGAGGAGCGCTACGACACGCGCCTGGCCGTCACCGGACAGACCGCGATCCAGATCGACGTCTCCGACCGGCTCGGCGCCGCCACGCTCCCGTTCGCCCTGGTCGTGCTGGGTTTCGCGCTGCTGCTGCTCATGGTGATGTTCCGCTCGATCATCGTCCCGCTCACGGCCACCATCGGGTTCGCCCTGTCGACGGTGGCGGCGTTCGGTGTCGTGACGATGGTGTTCGAGTACGGGTGGGCATCGGACCTGCTGCAGGTCGACCGGCTGGGGCCCATCATCAGCTTCCTGCCGATCATCCTCATGGGCGTCATGTTCGGGCTCGCGATGGACTACCAGGTGTTCCTCGTCAGCCGGATGAGGGAGGCGTTCGTGCGCGGCGTCCCGGCGCGCGAGGCCGTCACCGCGGGTTTCGTCTCCTCGAGCCGGGTCGTGCTGGCTGCGGCGGTCATCATGATCGCCGTGTTCGCCGGGTTCGTCCCGGGCGGCGACATGAATCTGCAACCGATCGCTCTCGGCCTCACCGTCGGCGTGTTCCTCGACGCGTTGGTCGTCCGGATGATCCTCATTCCCGCGGTCATGCAACTCGCGGGGGAGCGGGCCTGGTGGTTCCCGCGGTTCCTCGAGCGCCTGCTGCCCACCGTCGACGTCGAGGGCGATGTCGTCTACCGGCATCTGGAGCGCTCCCGACTCGAACGGCCCCACCCGCAGCGCGTCCTGGAGGCGCGCGGCGCCGGGGTCGACGGGCCGCAAGGGCCGGTGTTCGGTGACCTCGACCTCGACCTCGACGAGGGCCACATCGCGGTGCTGCAGGGGCCCGACGGTGCCGGCAAGACCTCCGCGCTGCTCACGCTGGCCGGGCGCATGCCGCTGTCGACCGGCACGGTCGAGATCGGCGGCTACTTGCTGCCCGACCAGACCTCGCGCGTGCAAGCGCTCGTGGCGTTGGCCGAGATCCCCGGCATCAACGACCTCGACCGGGCCTTGACGCTACGTTCGCACATCGCCGAGCGCCTCGCCACCCGCACCCTGCTGCCGTGGGCGCGGCCTCGCGACGTCCAGGGCGTGCTGGCGCACCTGCGGGACGCGTGCGCGGCCGCCTCGCACGCCGTGCCAGGGGTGCTGCCGGAGCGTGAACTGCACGCGGATACCCGCGTCGAGGACCTCACCGACCTCGAACGGGCCCTCTTCGGTGTCGTGCTGGCGCTCGTCGGCGCCCCGCCGGTCCTCGTCGTCGACGAGACCCGGCTGCAGGCGCGGGCGGAGCGGCGGGCGCTCATCGCCGCCGCCGGGTGGTTCATCGAGACCGCCCCTCGCCCGCTGTCGGTCCTCGCTTCGAGCACCGACCAGGTGGACGCGCGCCGCCTCGCCGACATCGCGGGGCTCGGCCCCGACACCGTCCAGGTCGTCACCCTGACCCGCCCCGGACCACGACCGGTCCGCCCTGATACCTCGTCCGACGCCTCCGACCCCATCGAGGTGGCCTGATGTCCCTCCTGCCCTCCCTGTCCAGCGCCGAGCTGCGCCGCTTCACCCACAGTTGGACCGCGCGCATCGTGCTGATCGGCATCGTCATCGTTCCGGCGCTGTACGCGGGACTGCTCACGTGGTCCAACCGCGACGCGAACACCCACCTGAACGCGATGCCGGCCGCCATCGTCAACCAGGACGAGATGGTGACGATCGCGGACGCCGACGGCAACGACCAGCCCGTCATGGTGGGGCGGCTCGTCGCCGGTCGGCTCATCTCCGAGGACGACCCGCAGAACCTCTCCTGGACCCTTACCGACGAGCAGACTGCGGCCGACGGGCTGGCCGACGGCAGCTACTACGCGGTCCTCACCATCCCCGAGGGCTTCTCGGCCGCGGCCGTCTCGACCCAGGACCCTGCTGATGTGCGGGCGGCGACGATGACGCTGCAGACCAACGACGCCGTGAGCTACCTCGCCGGCAACATCGCCGCCTCCATCGGTGCGGCGACGGCGCGCGGGGTCGGCGATCAGTTGTCGGCGCAGTACCTCGACCAGGTGTATCTGGGGTTCAACCAGATCCAGGAGAACCTCGCCGAGGCCGGTGACGGTGCCGGTGAGCTCGCCGACGGTTCGGCGCAGGTCGCCGACGGCGCGAGTGAGCTGAGCGACGGCACACGCCAACTCACGGTCGGGTTGGGCGAATTGGCCGGGGGCGCCGAT
>JAUNTP010000327.1 GCA_030538585.1 Mobilicoccus sp. | reverse complement strand
GCCACGAACACACCCTTGACCTCGAGGTCGCGCGTTTCCCCGGTCTCGGTGTCGCGCAGCGTGATCGACTCCACGTTCTTGTCGCCGTTGATCGACTCGACCACGGAGTTCCACGCGAACTCGACCTTCGGATCAGCCTCGGCGCGCGCCGCCATGATCTTGGACGCCCGCAGCTCATCACGGCGGTGCACCATCGTCACCGACGTGCCGAAGCGCGACAGGAACGTCGCCTCCTCAACCGCGGAATCGCCGCCGCCGACCACGGCGATGGGCTTGTCGCGGAAGAAGAAGCCATCGCACGTCGCGCACCACGAGACGCCCTTGCCGGACAGTTCGTCCTCACCCGGGACGCCGAGGCGCCGGTAGCCGGACCCCATCGCGAGGATGACGGCCTTCGCGCGGTACTCGTTGCCGGCGGCGTCCTTGACGGTCTTGACGGGGCCGGTCAGCTCGACCTCGACCACGTCCTCCTCGACCAGCTCGGCGCCGAACCGCTCGGCCTGCGCCTTCATGTTCATCATCAGGTCGGGGCCCATGATGCCCTCGGGGAACCCGGGGAAGTTCTCGACATCAGTCGTGTTCATGAGGGCCCCGCCGGCGTCGACCGCGCCGGTGAAGACCAGCGGCTCCAGCGCTGCGCGCGCGGCGTAGACGGCGGCGGTGTAGCCGGCCGGGCCGGACCCGATGATGATGATCTCGCGGACGTCGCTCATAGCGTTCCTTCTTCGTTCGTGGACGCCGCCCAGCCTAACGACCGCGCGGACACAGGCCACAACCGTGGACGCCGACGAAATGTTCCCGTCAGCCGCTGACGCGGATCTCGTGGATCGATCCCACGTAGTTCGCACCCGCCCGCGGCATGGCGGTGATGTACACCAGCACCCACCGCGTCTCGACCGGCTCGGCCAACCTCAACTCGATCGGCCCCGTGGACGCCGTGAACCCGTCGACACGCCGCCACTGGTCCTCACTCTCCATCGGCGGTTCAGTGACCGAGGCATCGGCGGGCACACGGATGTCGGCTGTGGTCGGTCCGGAGCCGACGTCGACCGTCACCCACGAGACCGTCTTCACCTCGCCGAGGTCGACGATCACGCCTGCGCCGGGCTTGCGTCCGTTGAAATTCGCTGAACGTCCGTAGCGTTCGGTCGTCCACGCCGTAGCGGGGTCGCCGTCGACCGCGAAGCGCACCTGCTCGGGGTTCTCGACCCCATCGCCGCCATCGCCGGGTGGGTCGAAGTCGCGGGCAGCGGCCACCGCATAGGGCGAGCTTGGCGTGGGAGGCAGGGCACGCGAGTTCGTGAACTGCGTCGAGAAGACGGCGATCAGGCTGAGCACGAGCACCAGCCCGAACATCGCCAGCAGGAAGCCTTCGAACCGCCGCTTCGGATCGGGCCGGGGAGCCTGTCGCGCCACACTGACCGACGGACGCGGCGGTGGAATGGGAGTGAAGGGTACGGACGGAGTCTGGGCGTCCTCGTCCTCATCCATATCGTCCAGCCAGAAAGCCTGGGTGGACACCTCTTCGTTCTCGTCGACGTCGTCGACCTCGTCGGCGCTGGCCTGCCCCCACGGTGAGGCGGGTCGGTCATCGGCCCGGGTCTGGAGCGCCCCGGAAGGTTCCGCGAACGGGTCGTGCGTGGCGGTGACGTCATCCTCGAGGTACTCGCTCGACTCCGGCGGGTCTGCGGACTC
>JAUNTP010000097.1:4190-13247 GCA_030538585.1 Mobilicoccus sp. | reverse complement strand
GGCGGGGGGAGTCGCACTGCTGCAGAACGCCGTCCTTGAGCACCGCGACGCGGTCACCCATCGTCATGGCCTCGACCTGGTCGTGCGTGACATACACGGTCGTGATGCCGAGACGCCGCTGCAGCGAGGCGATCTGAGTGCGCGTCTGCACGCGAAGCTTGGCGTCGAGGTTCGACAGCGGCTCGTCCATGAGGAACACCTTGGGTTCGCGCACGATCGCGCGGCCCATCGCGACGCGCTGCCGCTGACCACCGGAGAGTGCCTTCGGCTTGCGCTCGAGGTACTCGGTGAGGTCGAGGATGCGCGCGGCTTCCTCGACGCGACGGCGGATCTCGGCCTTGTCGACCCCGGCGATCTTGAGGGCGAAGCCCATGTTGTCGGCGACCGACATGTGGGGGTACAAGGCGTAGTTCTGGAACACCATCGCCACGTCGCGGTCCTTGGGGGAGAGATCGGTGACGTCCTGGTCATCGATGAAGATGCGGCCGTCGTTCACCTCCTCCAGCCCGGCGAGCATGCGCAGGCTCGTGGACTTGCCACACCCGGAGGGGCCGACGAGCACGAGGAACTCCCCGTCGGCGATGTCGATCTCGAGCTGGTCCACCGAGGGGGTGTCGTTGCCGGGGTACTGCCGCGTGGCCTTGTCGAACCTGACCGTTGCCATGACGTCGTTGTCCTTTCCTTCACCGGCAGGAACGTGCCGGACGATCCGTTGTAAAGGTGGCCGGGTCCTTCATCGGACCTGGCGTGCGGTCAGAGTACGCGCACCGGCTCTGGGTGGACCCGGCCTTCGGTCCCGCGACGAGATGATGTTGCGCAACGCAGGGTCCGGGAGTGGCCCGCGTCCGGGCGTGACCGTGGCCGATTCAGCGGGCGAACCGGTCGCGACGGCTTCGGACGAAGGTCTCGATGATGGCCGGGACATCCGGGATGTCCTCGACGCGGTAGGCCGCGAGCGTGTCTCCCTCGCCGACCTTGACGGTGACGTGCCCCTCGTCGGCGGGGAGCTCGGCGAACGCCTTCTCGTCGGTGACGTCGTCGCCGACGTAGACGACGCAGGAGGCCTGGACGAGGCGCGCGAGCGACCGCAGCGCCACCCCTTTGCTCGTGGAGACCACCGACAGCTCGACGACGCTCTTGCCGGCGAGGGCGTGGACGCCGTCCCGGTCGCCCAAGCGGGCCGCGTCGGCCAGCGACTCGCGCTCGACGTCCTCGGGCAGGCCGCGCGTGTGCAGGGCTACGGCTGCGGGTTTGCGCTCGATCCGCGACTGCGGGTGCCGGGCCTGCACCTCCTGCAGGGCCGTGTCGAGGAGCGCCAGACGGGCGCGGGCGTCCTCATCGAGCAGGGCACCCACACCGATGTCGGCGCTGCTCTGCGCCCCGTGACTGCCGATGAGCACGATCTCGTCGTCGTCGCTCGTGCCCGACAGCAGGCGGAGCGTGTCGAGGTCACGGCCGGAGACGAGGGCCGCGGTGACCCCCTCCAGGAGGCCGGCCTCCCGCAGCAGATGGCGCCCTCCACCGGTCGGGAGGTCATCGGGTCCTCCACGAACGGGGCCAGCGTGCCATCGAAGTCCGACGCGACGATGACGCGCGGATCCGCCGCCACCTGGTGGAGACGTTCGGTGAGATCGGTGGGCAGCATCGCGTCCTCCGGTGCTCGGGTCCGTCTGGGGTTCAGGCCTGCTCAGGGTGGTCGGGGGCCGACTCGAGCGCGTCGAGGAACGACGCCGCCCAGTGCTGGACGTCGTTGCGCCGCACCGTCTCCCGCAGCGCCGTCATGCGGCGGCTCCGTTCTTCGGGGGAGTCCTGCACGGCCTGCAGGATGCGGTTCTTGAGCCCCTGGATGTCGTGGGGGTTGTGCATGTAGGCATCGCTCAACTCCACCGCGGCACCCGTGAACTCCGACAGCACCAAGGCGCCGTCGTCGCCGTGGCGGCACGTCACGTACTCCTTGGCGACGAGGTTCATGCCGTCGCGCAGCGGCGTGACGAGCATGACGTCGGCCGCCTGGAACATGGCCGCCATCTCTGCCCGATCGAACGACTGGTGCAGGTACTGCACGGCCGTGGCACCGACGGTCGAGTAGTCGCCGTTGATCTGCCCGACGGTGAGCTCGATCTCGTCCTTGAGGTTCTTGTACGCCTCGACGCGCTCGCGGCTCGGAACCGCGACCTGCACGAGGACGACGTCGGGGGGCGTGATCTTGCCGTCGGCGAGGAGTTCGCCGTACGCCTTGAGGCGGTGCCGGATGCCCTTGGTGTAGTCGAGACGGTCGACGCCCAGCATGAGGACCTTCGGGTCGCCCAGCTGCTCACGGATCTCGCGGGCGCGTTCGCGGACATCGTCGCGGCGGGCCAGCTCGTCGAGTCCGCCGAAGTCGACGGAGATCGGCAGGCCTGCGGCGCGGACCCGGCGCTCCCCGACACGCACGGTGTCGTCCTCGACGTCGTGCCCCTCGAGCACGCGGGCGGCGCGCAGGAAGTTCCACGCGTCGTCGTCGCGCTGGAAGCCCAGCAGGTCGGCGCCGAGCAGGCCCTCGATGAGGCGGCCCCGCCACGGCAACTGCGCGAACAGCTCCACGGGCGGGAAGGGGATGTGGTTGAACCAGCCGATGCGCACGTCGGGCCTCAGCTCGCGCAGCATCGCGGGCACCAACTGCAACTGGTAGTCGTGCACCCACACCGTCGCGCCGTCGGCGGCGACCTGCGCCAAGTGCTCGGCGAACCGCTGGTTGACGCGCTGATAGGAGCTGAACCAGCTGCGGCGGAACGTCGCCGGCACGATGACGTCGTGGTAGATGGGCCACAGCGTGTCGTTGGAGAACCCTTCGTAGTAGTCGCGGACCTCCTCGGCCGACAACGGCACCGGGTGCAGGTGCATCCCGCCGTCGTCGAACGGTTCGGGAGCCTCACCGGGCTCACCGGCCCACCCGACCCACGCCGCGTCGTCCCGTCCCCGCATCACCGAGTCCATGGCCGTGACGAGACCGCCGGGGCTCCGCTTCCACTCGTTCTCACCCTCGGCGCGATCGACGGGGAGACGGTTCGCTGCGATGACGAAGTCGTACCGGGCGGAGCTCATGGGGTTTCTCTTCCTGGTGGGAGGATCGTCCGTCTTCATCCTAGGGGCGGGAGTGGTGGGGGCGACCGGGGAACGGAGCGGCGTGCCCTACCCCACACGGGGCCGGTGCAGACGCTGCGGTCGGCGGGCTCCCAGGCAGGGTCCAGGTTGGTGCCGTGGCCTCGTCGTACAGTGGCCACGGCCAGCGACCGCGAAAGGAGCCCGCCGTGACGACAGAACCGGTGGACCCGCGAGGCGGCGTCGCCCGGCTCGGGCCCTACCGGCTGCACGGCCTCCTCGGCGAGGGCGGGATGGGCATCGTGCACCTCGGCGTGGACGACGCCGGGCGCGCGGCAGCCGTCAAGGTGCTGCGTGATCACCTCGCCCACGACGACGCCATCCGCGCACGCCTCTCGCGCGAGGTCGACAGCCTGCGCCGCGTCGATCATCCGGCGGTCGCCCCGTTCCTCGGGTCCGACGTCGACGGGCCGCGACCCTACATCGTGACCCGGTACGTCCCCGGTGATCCGCTCGATCGGTGGGTCGACGAGCACGGCCCGCTCCGCGGTGACGCGCTCACGGAGTTCGGTGACCGGCTCGGGGAGGCGCTCGACGCGATCCACGACGCGGGGGTGGTGCACCGTGATCTCAAGCCCGGCAACGTGCTCATGCCGTCGGGTTCGCCCGTCGTCATCGACTTCGGCATCGCGCAGGTCGCCGACGAGGCGCGGCTGACCTCCACCGGCCTCGTGATGGGGACCCCCGGCTACCTCGCGCCCGAGTTGCTTGACGGGCACGACGTGACCCCCGCGACGGATCGGTGGGGGTGGGCGGCCACGGTGGCGTTCGCCGCGACCGGACGCGCTCCGTTCGGCGCCGGGCCGGCCGCGGTCGTGCTCGATCGGGTGCGCCGCGGGGAGGTCGATGTCGCCGGGTTGCCGGGCTCGCTCGCGGACCTGCTGCGCGCCGGCCTCGACCAGGATCCCGCGCGCCGCCCGAGTCTGCAGACGCTGCGGGCCGGGCTCCGGCGCGCGGTCGACGACGGCTGGGACACCCGTGTCGTCCCGGCGCCCGCCGCGCCCACGGTGGCCGTGCCGCAGTCGGTGTCCCGACCCGCACCGCGCACCGAGGTCGTGGATCCCTCCCAGCCCGACCCGCGTCGGACTCAGTCACCCGCGCGGCCGCTCGTCGCCGGCGGGGCAGCGGCGCGCGACGACGCACCCACCACCGTCACCCCGGTCGTGTCCACGCGGGTCATGCCGGTCGTGCCGTCACGGCCTGAACCGCAGACGGCCGCGCCGTCCGGCTACGCGGGGTTCTCGACACCCGTGGCACGGGGCCCGGCGTCCTCGCCGGACCCGATCGTGTCCCCGGACCGGCCGCAGGCCTACGGCGCGACGCCTCAACCGCAGCACGCGATGCCTGCGTCGGGCTATCCCCAGCCCTCCCCGGCACCGGCCCGTCCCGACCTGGGGCCTCCGCCGCATCCGGTCGAGCCTCAGCGGATCGACGACGGGCGTCGTTCACGCCGCACGGGCACCCTGCTGGCGCTGGGCTTCTTCGTCATCGCCCTGACCGGCTATCTGCCGATGCTCGGCCTCCTGGTGGCGCTCGGCTGGTCGTGTCTGGCGCGCGGGGTGGACCGCATGATCACCTCCGTCGCCATCCGCAGACACGAGCGGGGGCGGCGCGACCGCGACCTGCCCGTGGCGATCCTGCTGAGCCCCGTGCATCTGCTGGGTGCCGCGTTCTCCGCGCTCGTGGCGGGCATCCTGCCCCTGCTCGTGGGTCTGGCGTTCGCGCTGGGGCTGCGGGCGCTCGCGAGCGACGTGTCAGGTGTCGTGTTGGGCACGGCGTCGATGATCATGATCGGCGCCGCTGCCGCGCTCATCGTCGCGTGGTGGGGGCCGGGCAGCGGCACGATGCGTCGCGGGTCCCGCAGCATCGTCCGCGGCGTCAGCCCCGGCAGGCCGGGCGCGATCATCCTCGGTGGGGTCGCTCTCGCCGCCGCGGTGGTGCTGGGCCTCATGACGCAGTCGAGCGGCTACACCGTGTCCTGGTGGCCCGTCGAAGGATTCGTCGCGTCGCTGCCGTTCTGGTCTTCCTGACGAGACCGCGTGGGCCCCACCACAACCGAGTTCTTGTGTCCATGTGGTGTTGGTCACGGATTGGTGACGATTAAGGATGGGGAACGTGTCGGAGGCGCTTCCTGACCTGCAGGGAAGCGCGACAGAGTCGTCATCACTTCGTTGCGCAACTGTGATCAACCTATTGCTTGAGGTGGACGACTGCCCTAGAGTCGCCAACGTTTGGCCGACAGGTGTGGTCCTGTCCTCGGGGGCCCGACACGAACTGAACATCAACCATTCACTGCGTATCCGCTGCGCCGAGCTTCGTCGGCGGGTACCTTGCCGGCTCGCCGGGCAGACGAAGGTGGGGGACCCAGCGACCGTGATCCGGTCTCGATCGCCGAGTGCGATCTTGGGGTGAAGCCGAGCGATCGGCCGGGCAGTCCTGACGCCCGAACCCGACAGCTAACCCCACAGGCGCCGTCAGGAGAGGATCAGACCTTCCCCATGCAGTACATCGGTAAGCACCGCGCTGAGCGCTCGTCGTCGAAGTTCTCGCGCACCCTCGCCGCCGCCGTTCTCGGTGGGGCCACCATCATCGGCGGTTCCGTGGCGACCGCGCCGGTCGCCGAGGCCGCCACCGCTGCTCCCGCCGTGTCGCAGACCCGTGCGGCCAACGTGTGGGACCGCGTGGCCGCGTGTGAGAGCAACGGCAACTGGAGCATCAACACCGGGAACGGCTACTACGGTGGCCTGCAGTTCTCGGCGAGCAGCTGGCGCGCCGCCGGCGGTACGCGGTACGCGAACCTGCCGCACCGTGCGTCGAAGGCGCAGCAGATCGCGACCGCGCAGAACCTGCTGCGCATGCAGGGCCCGAACGCGTGGCCGACGTGCAGCAAGCGCGCGGGTCTGACCCGTGCGAACGGTGCCGGTTCGGGTGCGACGTCCGCCGGTGCGGCCGCGTCGCGTAGCGCCGCTCGTGCGCCGCAGATGACCGCGTCTGACCGTCAGGGTCTGACCCGCACGCAGGTGCGTCGTCTGCAGCAGCGTGTCGGTGCGCGTGTCGACGGCATCGTGGGCCCGGAGACGGTCCGCCTGACCGAGCGTGCGCTGGGCTTCCGCCCGAGCGGCAACAGCCGTCTGCTCGGTTCGACGCTGCGTGGGGCTCGCACCCTCGTCTGATCGCGTCAGTACTGATACGAGTCAGGGCCTGGTCCGTTCGCGGACCGGGCCCTGACTCGTGCCCGCCACCGGTGGGGGCGGGGTAAGCCGAAGGCCCGGCACCTCAGGGGGACGCCGGGCCTTCGCGGAGGTGTGTCGTGTCAGAAGACGCGACGTCGGGTGCCGCCGATGGGCACGAGGTTGAGGATGAGGCCCACGACGATCAGGACAGCGCCGATCGTGGTGAGAATGCCGATGTTCATCAGCCAGCCGACGATGAGCAAGATGAGACCCAGAATGATCATGGTGCGACGTCCTTTCGTGGAGCCCGCCAGGGTAGGCGGCTGGTCGACGAGTGCCGACGCTGTGTCCATATTGCCTGAGTGTCGGCCAAATATCGCGTCGAGCCGGGCCGGATGTGTCGACTGTGTCGGCGGCATCCCCCCTGATCAGGGCCCCGACCACGGCGAACCGCGTTGCCCTGGCGCTCGATCCGGCCATCACCGTGCCGGGTAGAATGGTTCCCGATGCCCGCAGATCGACATCGAATAGTGACCTGCAGGCACCTCGCTGGCGTGGCGCAATCGGTAGCGCACCTGTCTTGTAAACAGGTGGTTAGGGGTTCGAGTCCCCTCGCCAGCTCTGACCGTGCTGGTCACCGGCGGGTCCGTCCCCCGGACGATCGGACCGGGCGGGCGTATCGGGTACTTAACGGTCACGCGCGCGCGGCTCGTACGGACACCCGTGGTCGATGTGGGGCTCCTCCTGCCAATGATCGTGCATGCGGGCCAGGAGATCGCCCTCCCGAAGCTGATGAGCCTCCCACGCGGCCGCATCCGTGATAGCCCACAATCTGCACTCAATGCCCGCGGTGAAGGCCCTGCCCTCCGTGAGCCCGTCGCGCTCAGCGCCTACGTGGCCGGGCCCCTCAGCGATGTCGATCCAACGTTGCATCGCTGCCCGTCCCTCGACGCCCTCCTCGGAGAAGAAGCCATCCATCCGGATGACATCATCGGAGATGCACAACTTCCACTCAGCCGGCGGGAGGTGGTGCCGGTCGCAGAGCTCCTCCCACTGCTGTTCGGCGTAGGTCCGCCAGGTGCCGATGAAGTCCTCGAAGAGCATGGTGGTTCCACTTCCTACGTGTGGTCGGTCTGTTCATCATTGTGCTGACGGATGGGAACATGAGGCCTGAGGCTCCGTCGTCTGACGGAGCTGTGCCTCCAGGGCAGCGGCCGCAGCAGTGTCAACAGCACGGCGGCCCAGGTAGACGTCTTGAGTCATGGAGATGCGTGAGTGACCGAGCTGGTCCGCGATGATCCGCGCCGAGAGGCCGGCGGCGTCGAGGCGGGTGGCGACGGTCTTGCGGTAGGTGTGCGGCACGACCCACTCGAAGGCGGTGCCGGCCCGCACGGTGCGGTACTCGCGCTCGACGTTGTTGCGGTCGCGGTAGCCGCCGCGATCGTCCGGGAACACGACGTCGGAGACCGACTCCTCGTGCCGTCGATGGAGCAGGGTGGTGAGCCAGTGGGGCAGCCGGAGAGTTCGCGTGCCGCTCGACGTCTTGGGCTCCTTGGTGACGAGGCCCTGACCGCCCACGCGGAACACGGTCCGTCGAACGGTCAGCGTGTCGGCGTCGAGGTCGACGTCGGACCAGTGCAGCGCCAGAGCTTCCCCGATTCGACACCCAGTGCCGAGAAGGAACCGGGTGAGGTCGGGCAGATCGCGACGGGCGGCGTACTCACTGCCGTCCAGGATGGCCAGCCAATCGGTCACCTCGTCGACGGTGAGGGCCCGCGCGCCCGCAGACCTGTCGGACTCCAGCGGCGTCAGCTCGCGGACGGGGTTGACCTGCAGCGCGTCACACCGCACCCCGTACGAGCAGACGCTCGAGAGCACCGAGCGGCAGATCTTGGCCGACGCGTAGCCGTGATCGGCGTGCACACCCCTGACGAACCGATCGACCACAGCTGGCCGAAGGTCCGCCAGTCGCAGGCTGCCGATGCGCGGGGTGATGAAGACGTCGATCGTGCGGCGGTACATCGCCCCGGTGCTCGGGGAGCGTCGGCCGGCTTCGACGAGGTCGGCGAACTCCCGAAACCAACTGTCGGCGAGCTGCGTGACCGTCGTGGTGTGGGAGAACACCCCAGCGCCGACCCCGACGACCTCCTCGAGCTTCTCGGTGAGGAGGCGTCGGGCGGCTGTCTTGGACTGCGCAGTGGCTTCGAGGCGACGGCGTGTGCCCGAGAGGTTGCGGTAGTACGTGGAGGCGACGACACCGCCGTTCGAGGCAGGCCGGAACGCGATGGTTCCGTGCTCGCCGACGCGCAGGCGGGCCCTGGTCATCAGGCGACCGTGGTGTCGAGCGAGTCCACCCAGGCGCGCACGTCGGATTCGCGATAGCGCAGGTGGCGGCCGAGGCGGCGAGCGTCGGGCCCACGGCCCTGGGAACGCCAGGCGTACAGAGTGTTGACCGGGACACCGAGGTAATGCGAGACGTCCTCGATGGTCCACAGCGGGTCGAGTGGGCGCGGCGGCGGGTTGACGAACATGGCGGGTCCTTTCGGGAGGGTCAGGCGGGGATGAGAGGTGAGTCGATTGCCGAATGGTGATCGGTGGGTGAGGCCCGGTCGCGCAGGGTCTTGGCGGCCTCGTATTCGGCCCGCCACCGGCGCTGCTCCACGACGTAGGCAGTGAGGACGCGGGCATAGTCCGCGAGATCCACGGGTGCGTCGGACCATACGAACCGCGGCTGCCCGTCCTC
>JAUNTP010000097.1:0-4180 GCA_030538585.1 Mobilicoccus sp. | reverse complement strand
GCGAGCACCTCTGCGGCCATGCGCTGAGCAGCCGGCGGCTCGATGCTGGCCTCGGTCAGCACGGCCCGAACGACGTCAGCACGTTCGGCGCGGTGCTGCTTGAGCGTCTTGCCGGACCACTTGCGCGAGACCAGGACCCTGCGTCCGCCGTGGCCGAGGTGCTCACGATCGTGCGCCTTGTTCGGGCAGTGACCCGGCGTCAGGCCGCGATCGGCGTCACGCGGCTGAATGCCGAAGCGGAGCCAGTTCGCGCACCCCTCTGAGCACGGCAGGAAGCGGACTTCGCGGTGGAGCCGGTCGATGTGCGCCTCATAGGCGGGATCGGGCTCGTCGGCGTCGACGTACGTGCCGGACAGGCTCTTCGTGAGGTACTTGGTCAGGTAGCGCACCGAGCGGCGGGCGTCCTCGGTGTCACCGTCGATGCCCTGGACGTCGAAAACACGGCCGAACCGCAGGACGTGGGCCGGCTCGGCGTGCTCCGCGTCGAGGTAGCTCATGGCCTCGTTCCAGGTGGGGAGCAGTTCGCCGGTGTCGGGGTCGCAGTAGCCCGCGTCGGTCCAGACGGGGAGGGCGTCGACGTAGACCGGCACCTTGTGGGCGGGCCACCAGACCTGGTGATACGTGGCCGGGATGACCTGCCGCAGTACGGCGCGCGGGATGGCGCCCCGGATGGCGATGTGCCCGTGCAGCGCCAGCCGGAGCTGGGACTCGATCGCCGCGAAGTACTGCGCGTTGAAGCCGCAGCACCGCCGAATGTTCTGGAAGAGGCGGTCCATCAACTTGGAGAAGTGCAGGGCATCGAGCGCGGCGCGCCGGTAGTCGTAGATGTTCGGGTCACGGGGGACGCCACGTCCGGTGACGGTGGGCCCGTAGGAGGGCAGTGTCACGGTGACGAACATGCTGGGTCGATAGGTGCGACCGTTGCGGGCCTCGAAGGTGCGGCCGATCGTCCGAGGGTCCATCGGGACCCGGGGCAGGTCCGCGACGTCCTTGCGGCGGCGTGTGGAACGTGCGACACGAGAAGGGTGGTCGCCGTCCGTAGTGGGCTCGGTGGCGTGGTCGCCGCCGTCGTTCGTCTCGCGGGCGTCGGGCTCACCGGCGTCGGGCTCGATCTCCTCGTGCCACCCGGCAAGGCACTGGTGGGCCCGGAGCTTGCGGGCCCGTTCCGCGCACGGAGGGCACTGCGACTCGCGGGTGGACCCGCACCGGATGAGCACGCGCGTGCTGTCCTTGGTCGCCCGGTCGGTGACGGTGCGTACGAGGGGGCGGATGCAGACCCCGTCACTGAGGGCGGCAGCCTGCGCCATCTCCGGCGTGACCTTGACGAGGGTCACGCCGCGTCCTCGAGGGAAGCCTCGATCGCGTGCAGCTCGTGGGCGGGCGCGCCGTACTGGTCGACGAGGGCGCGAATGTCCTCGTCCGAGTAGTAGGAGAAGCGGACCCGCTGGGGCTTGCGCACGCCCTGCGTCTTGACGTAGCCGACGCCGGGAAGGCCCTCCGGGATCTTGTCGCACAGGGCACCGGTGCGGCGCGCGCCTTCGCCGAGGAGCATGTCGACCTGCTCGGGTTCGGTGAGCCGCAGGCCGATGCGCTTGGGCAGCAGGTCGCGCATGGGCACCGTCTCCTTACGGGGGTCCTGCACGGCGCCGATGATCGTGATACCCGCCGCGCGCCCCTGAGAGAGCAGCAGCCGCAGCGCCGCGTTGATCCGCTTGAGGGAGTCCCGATCGTTGCTGTAGGCGGTCAGAGCGGCGAGTTCGTCGATAATGAACACGATGTGCGGATCCTGCGGCGTCGGTTCGTGCATGCGGGCCTTGCCGCGCAGGGCGTCCTGCCGGCCCTGCATCAGCTCGACGAGCTCGTCGAGCGCAGTGGCCGTCTCCTGCTCGATCGACGAGC
Source organism: Mobilicoccus sp. (assembly GCA_030538585.1). Classification (GTDB taxonomy): domain Bacteria; phylum Actinomycetota; class Actinomycetes; order Actinomycetales; family Dermatophilaceae; genus Mobilicoccus. The sequence continues at coordinate 2,281 of JAUNTP010000097.1, read as the reverse complement.
CCCGGGAGCCATGGATGAAGCGGTGGAACAGCGGCCGGCCGATCTCCAACTCCATGCCGCCCTTCGGGTCACACGCCCAGAGCTGCACAACACCCGTCTGTGTCAACGGGGCGAGGCCGGCGACGATGCTCCACACGACGCTCGACTTGCCGGCGCTCGTTGCTCCACCGATGAGGAGGTGGGTGCCGCGGACGCCCAGGTGGAACGTGCTCCCGTCCTCGAACCGGCCGACCGGCAGCGCGTCGAGAGTGGGCTCCTCGCTCACGAGCGGAGGCACGGCCGCCACGAGGGGATCGACGCGGATGAAGGAGACCAGGATCTGGTTCGGAACGTCGGTGTTCTTCACCCGCACGTCGGTCAGACACAAGGACGTCCGAAGCTGGTCGATGGCGGCAGTCCAGTCCTCGATGACCTGGCCCATCGGCATCAACACCCGGAGGTGGTCGGCTTCGGGACGGGCATCCACCTTGAGGATCTGGGGCACGACCAGCTCACCACCGAGCCGGTTGTCGAGACCGGAGGTCACCATGACCGGCTGCCAGTCGTGCCGGTAGATGTAGCCGTGCCACAGGCATCGGATCGGGTGAGCGACCCACCGCTCGTAGTTGTGGGGCCACCGGACACCGAGCACCCACGTGCCGCCGACGATGCTCGCGACGAACGCGCCGACGATCCACCACCCGTGGGGGAGGGCGTTGGCGAGCCCGACGACGAGTGCTCCGAGGACGACGGTTGCCAGCATGACGGGGTGCCGCGCCAGCCACACGGCGACGTGCACGCCGAACGTCACGAGCCGCCAGGCCACCTTGAAGAACACTCCGATGGCGAAGAAGACACCCATGATGACCGCGTCATCACCGCGGGACGCCATCTCAGGCCGCCTTGCCGAGCGCGGAGATGCCGGTGGCGCGGAACGACCACGCGAGGCGAGCGAACTTCCCGTTGGTGTCGACGTACGGCGTGACCTCCAGGCCGTCGAGGTGGATCGGGGTCACCGGCATGCCCTCGTGCGCCTTGGGAGGCACAGGCTGGTGCTGGGCCACGATCTTGATGCTCACGGTGCGCTGGGCACGGGTGGCGGTGGGATCGCCGTCGAGTACGTCGATCTGCCAGACGGGGAACCCGGTGTCGTCGTCACGCTTCTGCACGGGGACGTCCTTGGTGGACTTGTCGAAGTCGCGGACGGGGGTGACCTCAGAGACGAGGAACGCGCCGAGGGGGAACACCTGCTCGTGGGACATCGGCAGGCGCCGGGGGATAGCCATGAGAACCTCCAGTCGTTGGCGTATGCCAAGTGTTGGCATACGCCAAGCCTCGTGTCAAGGCGTATGCCAACGTGTCGGTTGGGCTGGATGGGCGCCCGGTAGCCTGTGGCCCATGGGTAGTGAGGTCGAGCAGGCGCTGTACAAGCAGCTGGCTGCAGAACTGCGCGAGCGGATCGAGGACGGAGAGTTCCGTGCCGGTGATCGCCTGCCAACGAACGTCGAACTGGCTGCGTCGTCGGGGCTGACGCGCGTCACTGTCCAGCAAGCGATCAAGCTCCTCAAGGCTGAGGGTGTTGTCGAGACCCGGCGCGGGGGAGGGACTGTCGTCGCGCAGCCGAAAGCTGGCCTCGCTCACGAGTTGTTGGAGCGCCGCGGTGAGGTGCCGGAGAGGGTTCACTTCTATGGGCTCACGGCAGACGAGGTGATCAAAGAGGTCCTGGAGGCGACGGATCAGGGGGCTTCGCTCCCGGCCGAGCTGGTCGCCCTAACTCCACCAGGCGGTAAGGACTCTGCGCGAGGCCACTCGGGTGCGACTGAGCAGGCGGGGGCTGAGCAGGCTGCAAATGCCGGCAGCGTCGGCCGCAGTGGGCGGCCGGTCGACGCTGATAGGAGCCGCATTAGGGAGCAGCTCGAAGTGCGCACCGTAGAGCTGGTGCCGGGGTACCGAATCGCCGCTGTCGACTATGGGCGTGACGGCCTGGGTGCCCGTAGGGATCCTGTTGCAATCATCTACGTCAGGGACGCTCGCAACGGTGGCATTCGCGCGGTACCTCCCGGGGCGCTGGGGGCATCCGAGGTTCGATCCGTGCGCAGTTGGCTCGCGGAACAGGTGAAATCTGTCCGACAGGATCAATGAGAGGGCGGGTGGCTCCGTGCGCTTCGCGTACTCCCCACCCGCCCTCCTCGACTGCCGAATCTACCTCTACTGGATCAAGCCTCGTCGTCCGGCATAATAGGGTCAGCGCCCATATTTAGGTATGCTCGAACAATTCGCCCGTCGTGCTTCTCTCCGAAGA
>JAUNTP010000326.1 GCA_030538585.1 Mobilicoccus sp. | reverse complement strand
TCATCGACGTCGACGACGCGCACGTCCCGGATGAGACATGCATCCACCGCTGATCCTCCTGCTCACGAGCCACGCCGGCGAGACCGACAGGTACTCCAGGGCATCCTGCCATCACCCGCCCGCGTTCACCGGGAGGTCAGAGATATCGCCACGTCCCGCGGGTGGTGCAGGGCCAGTTGACGTCGCCGCCCCGTTGGTCGATCTCGCGACAGTCGCTTCGCTCCTTCCTCGATCCAAGGAGGAGGAGCGCAGCGACGTCTCCGCGCCGTTGGTCGAGGAGGAGCGCAGCGACGTCTCGAGACCATCTCGCGTTCGCGGGTTACCAGATCTGGGGTGCTGGTGACGGGATGAGTCTCGATGGTCTCGAGACGCTCGCTTCGCTCGCTGCTCGACCAACGGCTGGGCTGTCGTAGCGGTCGTGGGAATGGTCTCGAGACGCTCGCTTCGCTCGCTCCTCGACCAACGGGCTCTCGCTCGACCACCGAGGTACGGGTGCCCCGAACCGGCGGTCTCGCCGGACGGGGCTAGACGAGGGAGCCGTACTGGGCTTTCGCCTTCTCCAAGGCGGCGACGTAGCCGGAGCGGCCGCGCTCGTGGGGGTCGACGTCCGCCGGGACTGCCAGCAGGCCGCGGGCGTCGGCGATCGACGCGAAACCCTTACGGTCCAGCCAACCCCGCAAGCCCTCGACGAGGGTGCGCGCGTGAGCAGGGCCGTGCCGCACCAGCGACGACGTCGTCATCACCACGTCGGCGCCGGCCAGCAGGTACTTGACGACGTCGTCCGCGCTCTCGACACCACTCGTCCCCGCCAGATCGGCCTCGACCCGACCACGCAGGCTCGCGATCCACGTGCGCGACAGGCGACCCTCCGACGGGCTACTCAGCTCGATGCCGGTGCCGACCGTGACCGTCTCGATGTCGACGTCGGGCTGGATCCACCGGTTGAACAGCACCAGACCGTCAGCACCCGCCTGATCCACGCGCAGCGCCAGCTCACCGAACGAGCTCGCGTACGGCGACAGCTTGACCGCGACCGGGATATCGACCGAGTCCCGCACGGACTGCACGATCTCGACGTGGCTGTCCTCGACGTCGCGCGCCGGGGTCGACACGTCACCGACGACGAGATAGATGTTCAGCTCGATCGCCGCCGCACCCGAGTCCTGCAAGCGGCGTGCGTACCGGGTCCAACCGCCCATGTCGGAGCCGTTGAGGCTCGCGATGATCGGCACGTCGACCGCACCGGCCGCCCGCTCGAGCAGGTTGAGGTAGCGGTAGGCCGGCGCGTCGTCGCTCCGATCGACCGAGGGGAAGAACGACAGCGACTCGGCGTAGAACTCCTCGACGCTCTCCTCCAGCATGATGTCGCGGGCGGTCTCGCGGCGGATCTGCTCCTCGAACAGCGAGTGCAGCACGATGGCGGCGGCCCCACCTTCGGCGAGCGCCACGACACCCTCGACGTTCTGGGTCAGCGGGCCCGCCGACGCCACGACAGGGTGCTCCAGCGGCAGCCCCAGGTAGCTGGTGGCGAGATCCATGTCAGCGCTCCCTTCGAGCATCAGCAGCGAATTCCGCGGCGCCCCGCAGAGCCAACTCTTCGTACTCGGCCCACCGGCGGTCGACCTGCTCCTGGCTGAGAGCCCCCAGCCGCTCGGCCTCGGCCGGGTCCGTGGCGGCGAGCACGCGGAAGCGCAACTCCCG
>JAUNTP010000325.1:1428-1702 GCA_030538585.1 Mobilicoccus sp. | reverse complement strand
GCAGCTTGGTGGCCTCGCGGTGACGGGACAGATCATCGAGGAAACGGTGCGGGGACTTCTCCTGGATGTCGGCGAGGGCGGCCGCGTCGGTGGAGTATCCGGTCTTGGTCTTGCGGGTCTTCGGGAGGGCGAGCTCCGCGAAGAGCACCTCCTGCAGCTGCTTGGGCGAGCCGAGGCCGACCTCGCGGCCGATGGCCGCGAACGCGTCCTGCGCGATCGCGTCCGCGCGCGCCGCGAGCTCACCGGAGAACTCCGACAGCACGGCGTGCGAGAC
>JAUNTP010000325.1:0-1418 GCA_030538585.1 Mobilicoccus sp. | reverse complement strand
CCTGCGAGCTCCATGTCGGCCAGCGTCAGCAGCGTGGGCAGCTCGATGTCGGCCAGGACGGATGCCACGCCCTCGGGCATGTCCTCGCGGATTGCCGCCGCGGTGCGCACCGCGAACCAGGCCTCCTGCGCGGGCGTCGCGCCCTCGTTCTCGGGCAGCAGCTGGGTCGGGTCGGCCTCCGGCAGCTTCTCGCCGAGGTAGCGCTCGACGAGGTCGCCGAGGGTCTTGTCGGGGAAGCTGGGCCGCAGCAGCCAGCCGCCGATCAGGGTGTCGTCGGTGAGGCCCCCGAGCCGGATGCCGTCGCGTCGCAGCGCCTTCACCTGCGGCTTCGCATCGTGCAGGATCTTCGGCGCGTCCGACTCCAGCCAGGCGCGCAGCACATCGGCCGCGGCGTCCGACCACTCCGCCTCCCGCAGCTCGGTCTCGCTCGCGAGACCGATGCGGATGCCGCGGTCGCCGTCGACGACCAGGGTCACGCCGAGCGGTGCGGTCTGGGCGACGGCCCAGGAGGCGAGCTCCTCGGGCGCGGCCTGCACGGGCGCGGGCATCTTCACCGCTTCGGCGTCCGTGGCGCCGTCGTCCGGCGCGCCGACGGCGTCGAAGACGCGCGGCAGCAGGGTGCGGAACTCCAGTCGGGCGAAGATGTCCCGAACCGCCTGCGCGTCGATGGGGGCCACGGCTAGGTCGCCCGGCCCGACGGGCAGCTCCACGTCGCGCAGCAGCCGGTTCAGCCGGCGATTGCGTCGAACGTCCTCGATGTGCTCGCGCAGGTTCCCGCCCACGACGCCCTTGATCTCCCCCGCTCGCTCGAGCAGGTCATCCAGCGTGCCGAACTGCGTCAGCCACTTCACCGCGGTCTTCTCGCCCACCTTCGGCACCCCGGGGAGGTTGTCGCTGGTCTCGCCGACGAGGGCGGCCACGTCGGGGTACTGCTCGGGAGCCACGCCGTAGCGCTCGACCACGGCGGCCGGGTCGTAGCGCTTGAGCTGCGAGACGCCCTGCACCGACGGGTAGAGCAGGGTGATGTCGTCGGTGACGAGCTGGATCGTGTCGCGGTCGCCCGAGACGACGAGCACGTCGAAGCCCTGCTCGGACCCCTGCGTGGCGAGGGTCGCGAGGATGTCGTCGGCCTCGAAGCCCTCCTTGGTCAGCACGGGGATGGACATGGCCGCGAGGCAGTCCTGCAGCAGCGGGATCTGGCCCCGGAACTCCTGCGGCGTCTCGGAGCGGGTCGCCTTGTACTCGGGGTACTCGTCGGTGCGGAAGGAATGACGGGAGGTGTCGAAGGCGATCGCCAGATGCGTCGGCCGCTCGGTCTTGATGAGGTTCACCAGCATCGACAGGAAGCCGTAGATGGCGTTCGTGTGCTGATGATCCTTGGTCGTGAAGTTGTCGACGGGCAGCGCGAAGAATGCGCG
>JAUNTP010000324.1 GCA_030538585.1 Mobilicoccus sp. | reverse complement strand
CGACCAACGGGAGGGGCTCCACGACCAACGGGAGGGGAGCGGCCTGGCGCGATGGTCGGGTCTGGGCGATCACGGGTCGGGGTGGGGGTGCAGGAGGTCGGTGACGGCCTGCGCGAACTCGGCGTAAGGGTCGGTGTCGCGTCCCCGCACGGACGCAGCCAGGACCGCCTGCCGCTTGCCGTGCAGCGCGCCCGGCGACTGTGCCCAGGTGTTCAGGTGCGCAGCGACTGCGTCACCGATCGCCTCGTCCGTGCCGGTCGGCACGACCGCCCCCAGGGTCGCCTCATCGGCCTCGTCAGCCTCACCGCGGACGAGGGCGGCCTGACGGGGCAGGTCGGTGGTGACGACGGGCAGGCCGCACGCCAGGTACTCCCCCACCTTGCTCGGGAGGGCGTCGCGGAACGCGGGGGTGTCGTGCAGGAGCAGCATCCCGACCCACGCGCCCTGGGCGAGCGCCCATGCCTCGCGCGGCGGTCGTCGGCCGTAAAAGGTGACGCGCCCCGCGAGGTCGGCGTCCTCGGAGAGCACGCGCGAGAGGGCGTCGGCGTCGGCCGGGGCGACGGGCCCGACGACGTCGAGGTGCCACGCCGGTGCGGCGCGCAGCGCGGCGAGCATCGCGAACAGTCCCCGGCTGGTGCGCACGTCGCCGACGTAGAGCGCCCGCGGGGTGGGCCCCGGGTCGGTGGGTTCGGGCAGCATCGACAGGTCGGGCTCGTTGGGGAGCACGAGGCGTCGGCGAGCGCGCTGCGGCGGCACGTGGTCGTCGGCGACGACGGTGAGGGCGGCGCGGCCCGCGATGCGCTGGAACGAGCGGACCAGCGAGCGAGCAGCACGTCCGGCGCCGCCGCCGAAGCGCGCGGTCCAGGCACGGTCGCTGAGCAGCGCGGCGTAGTCCTCGTGGACGTCGACGACGAGCTCGCGTCCGCTGACGAGCACGGCGGTGTGCGCGGCGAGGGCTGAGTCCGGGTCGAGGGTCATGAGCACACGCCCGCCCGCCCGCGACGCCATTCGGGCAGCGAGGGCCGCGCGCCGCACGCCACCGGCGCGAGACCACGTGCGCACGCTCGTGTCCGGGGGACCGTCCTCGACCCGCCCGAGCCCGAGCACCTCGACCCGCAGACCCGCCGCGACGAGCGCCGCGGCCTCGCGGTGCAGGCGCGCGTCGGCGACGTCGTGCCCGGAGGTGACGATGCTGACGTCGAAGGCGCGGCTCACATCTCGTCCATCGTCCGCGGCGTCTTACCGACCTTGACGAACTGGGTGTAGGCGTCGATGCAGGCCTCGGGGGTGTCGTGCATCATGACTTGGCCTTTGTGCAGCCAGATGCAGTCGTTGCACATGTCTTTGATGCTGTTGAGGCCGTGGCTGACGAGGAACATCGCGCGCGCCGAACTGCGCAGCTCGTCCATCTTCTTGTTGGCCTTCTCGCGGAACGCCGCGTCACCGGCCGAGAGGGCCTCGTCGATCATGAGGATGTCGGGCTTCATGTGCACGGCCACCGAGAACGCGAGCCGGCTGAACATGCCCGAGGAGTACGTGCGCATCGGCGCGTCGATGTAGTCGCCGAGTTCGGCCCACTCGGCGACCTGTTCGGCGCGTTCGGTGACCTCCTTGCGCGAGAGGCCCGCAGCGAGGCCACCGAGGACGACGTTCTCGCGTCCGGAGAGCTGCGCGTTGAACCCGACGCCCAGGGCGAGCAGGGTGCTCG
>JAUNTP010000323.1 GCA_030538585.1 Mobilicoccus sp. | reverse complement strand
GGCTTCACCGGCCGCGGCGAGGGACTGGCTGGCATCGCGACCGCGCTCGTCGTGCCGCGCGGTCAGACGATCGCTGCGGGTGCCCTCTGACCCGGCGGGCCTATCCTTGAGGGCATGGCTGCCGATGACCGGTCCCCCCGCTGGCTGAACGCATCCCTGCTGACCGCTGCCGCTGCGGTGCTGCTCGGTGCCTGCTCCGCCACCACAGAGAGTCCTGAGGGACCTGTTACGTCCCCCACGTCCGGGACCACGGAGGAACCGGTCTCGTCCCCCACCGCGGGGACCACGGAGGAACCCGACACCTCCCCCGGCGCCACCCAGGATGCGCAAGAATCCATCGCCCCCAACCCGCCGCGGACCGGGCCTGCCCCTCAGACCATGCCCGACGCCGTGGGCGCGTGGCGTTCCGAGGCACCCCTTCCGACGACAGCCCTGTACTCCGACGGCTCGGGCGATGCGGTCTCGGTCACGTTCAACGAGGCCTTCACAGCGGAGGACGACAGGGAGCGGCTGGATGACCCGCAGCTGATCGAGGGCTGGCTCTGCGGATATCTGCTCAGCCAGGACGACACGGTGTACTGCACCACCAACGCCTACGAGGGGAACCTGTCGCTGCTGGCCACCCAGCTGGACGCGGAGGAGATGGTCGCTTTCGGCCACGAGTTCCTGGCCGCCTGGCGCTAGGTCTCAGCGGCGGGCACCGGTGCTGCTCACGCCAGAGGTGTTCGGTGGTGGCGCCGTGAGCGCTGAGACCTGGCTCGATGGGCCTCCGCGACGCATCGACCGGCCCGGGAGCCGAAGATAGGGTGGCATCAGGTCGCCGACGACCCGTCCCGACCGCCCGTCCGCGAGTAGGTGGAGGTCCCATGCCCCAGACCGTCAAGGGTGTCATCGCCCGCAGCAAGGACGCCCAGGTCGAGGTCGTCGACATCGTGGTCCCAGACCCTGGGCCGGGCGAGGCCGTGGTCCGCGTCGAGGCCTGTGGGGTCTGCCACACCGACCTGCACTATCGCCAGGGCGGCATCAACGACGAGTTCCCGTTCCTGCTCGGTCATGAGGCGGCGGGAACGGTCGAGGCGGTCGGCGAGGGCGTGACCGACGTCGAGCCGGGCGACTTCGTGATCCTCAACTGGCGCGCCGTCTGCGGCCAGTGTCGAGCGTGCGCCAAGGGCAAGCCGTGGTACTGCTTCGCCACCCACAACGCCACCCAGAAGATGACGCTGGCCGAGGGCGACCCGGACGCCGGCACGGAGCTGAGCCCGGCCCTCGGTATCGGTGCGTTCATCGAGAAGACCCTGGTGGCCGCCGGACAGTGCACCAAGGTCGACCGGGAGGCCTCGGCCGTCGCGGCCGGTCTGCTCGGCTGCGGCGTGATGGCCGGTTTCGGCGCTGCGGTGAACACCGGCGCCGTCACCCGCGGTGACAGTGTTGCGGTCATCGGCTGCGGCGGGGTCGGTGATGCGGCGATCGCCGGCGCGGCCATCGCGGGTGCGACCACGGTCATCGCCGTCGACATCGACGACCGCAAGCTGGAGGTGGCGAAGAAGTTCGGCGCCACCCACACCGTCAACAGCAAGAACCAGGACGCCGTCGAGGCCATCCAGGAGCTCACCTGCGGCAACGGTGCTGACGTGGTGCTCGACGCGGTCGGCCGGCCGGAGACCTATCGGCAGGCCTTCTACGCCCGAGACCTCGCCGGCACTGTCGTCC
>JAUNTP010000096.1 GCA_030538585.1 Mobilicoccus sp. | reverse complement strand
CTGAGCCCTGCGGCCCAGCGGGGCAGGGAACGCCGACGGGCCCCACCCCGGCAGGTGTGGGGCCCGTCGATGAAGCAATCGTCAGCGCACGTCGCCGCGGTCGTCGCGCAGGGGGCGATCCGTGGTGGCGCCACGGTCGAAGCCGCCGTCGCGGTCGCGGCCCAGACCGTCATCGACACCGTTGTCACGGCGCGCGGCCGGCTGGTCGTCGGCGACGAGGCGCTCGTCGCGGCGCGGGGCCGGACGGTCATCGACGACACGCTCCTCACGGCGCGGGGCGGGACGGTCATCGACCCGGGTGTCGCGCGGCGTGGTGTCGCGCTGCGCGGCGGCGTCACGCTCACCGAGCTTGCGGCGCGTCTCGGCGAGCTCCTTCTCCTGCTCCTTCTGACGCTTCTCGAGGTCGCGGCGCTCCTTGGTGGCGCGCACCTTGCTGCGCCCGGCAGCCGTCATCAGCCACAGACCGAGGACGGCGAGCAGCACGGTCGCGGCGCCGAGGATGAAGACGGTGAGCGGCGTGATGGCGAGGGTGTTGCCGAACGCCTCGACGGTGCTGGGCGTCGCGGCCGGTGACAGCGCGACCCAGAGGGCGAAGGCTCCGGCTCCGATACCGAGGAGCAGGAGGATGAATCCGAAGACGGCCATGGCCAGGTCCTTTCGTCCAAGGATGCTGCCGTGGGCGCATCCGGTTCGGGCCTTGTCTTACCCATCGGTCCCCTCCATCATGCCCGCACCCACACCCAGAAGGACACCGTCGGGACCGCGCTCTGATGGGCGGAGCAGCGAACACGGCGTCGACGACGGGTGCGAGGCGACACGAATGACGACAGATCGACCCAACGCTGGGACACCCCCGACGCATCGCCGCTGGTCAGCGACAGGCGCCTCTGCGGCGCCCAGGCGATCTGTCGTCATTCGGGTCGCCTCGGCCACGAGGATGGGTCCGGCGGCGCGTATATCTGTCAGCTGCAGCGCGTCCTCGTGAACATGAGGGGTACGCACGCGCGGGCCCGGGCCTGGTCGTAGGTTGGAGGCGACCACGGCGGAGGGACGCACCATGAGCAACGAGCAGACAGTCGACACCCACGACGGCGACACCGAGATCGCCACGGAGCAGACACGCGGCGCCCAACAGCGTGCTGCTGCCGCGGAGACCGGGACGAAGGTCGGCGACGCTGCCGATCACGTCGACTTGCCCACCCCGGAGGAGGGGTCGGCGCAGATCGGCGTCGTCGGGATGGCCGTGATGGGCAGCAACCTCGCCCGCTACCTCGCCAGGCACGGGTACCGCACAGCCGTCTACGACCACTGGTCGGACCGGACTGTCGCCATGATCGAGAAGAACGGCGACGAGGGCACCTTCGTCCCCGCCGACACCGTCGAAGACTTCGTTCGTAGCCTGGAGCGTCCCCGGCGCATGATCCTGCTCGTCAAGGCCGGTGACGTCACCGACCTGACGATCGACAACCTCACCCCCCACCTGGAGGAGGGGGACATCGTCGTCGACGGCGGCAACTCCTTCTTCGAGGACACCCGCCGCCGCGAAGAGAAGCTGCGGGAGATGGGTCTGCACTTCGTCGGGGCGGGCGTCTCCGGCGGCGAGGTCGGCGCGCTCGAAGGCCCGTCGATCATGCCGGGCGGGTCAAAGGAGTCCTACAAGAGCCTCGGCCCGATCCTCGAAGACATCTCCGCCCACGTCGACGGCGAACCCTGCTGCACCTACATCGGCCCCGACGGCGCCGGGCACTTCGTCAAGATGGTGCACAACGGCATCGAGTACGCCGACATGCAGTTCATCGGCGAGGCCTACGAAATGCTCAAGGCCGCCGGGTTCTCCCTCGAGGAGATGGCCGAGGTGTTCGAGACGTGGAACACCGGCGACCTCGACTCCTACCTCATCGAGATCACCTCCGAGGTGTTGCGCCAGAAGGACCCGCGCACCGGGGCGCCGCTGCTCGACGTCATCGTCGACGCCGCCGGCATGAAGGGCACCGGCACGTGGGCGGTGCAGAGCGCCCTCGACCTCGCCACACCCGTCAACACCATCGGCGAGTCCGTCTTCGCGCGCGCGGTGTCCGCGCACACCCCACTTCGCGACGCCGCGCAGGAGTCGCTGAGCGGCCCCGACCGCACCTTGACCATCGAGGACCGGACCGCGTTCGTCGACGACCTGCGCGCCGCGCTGTGGTCCTCCAAGGTCGTCGCCTACGCCCAAGGCCTCGACGAGATCGCCATGGCCGGGCGCGAATACGGCTGGGATATCGACATGGCCGAGGTCGCGAAGATCTGGCGGGCCGGGTGCATCATCCGCGCCAAGCTGCTCGACCGCATCCGCGACGAGTACGCCGCGAACGACCTCGTCACCCTGCTGGAGGCCCCGAGCGTCAGCGAGGAGTTGGCGCGCTCCCAGGACGGGTGGCGACGCACCATCGCCCTGGCTGTGGGGGCCGGGGTGCCGGTGCCGGGCTTCGCGGCCGCCCTCGGTCACTACGACCTGTCCCGCGCGCCACGCGTCAACGCCGCCCTCACCCAGGGGCTCCGCGACCTGTTCGGCGCACACACCTACCGCCGCGTCGACGACGAGGGCAGCTTCCACCTCCTGTGGTCCGGCGACCGCAGCGAGATCGCCGTCGACTGAGCCCCGCGAAAGGGAGCGAAGCGTCTCGACCACCGCCAAGCCTCTCCCGTCAGCTCACGATGGTCTCGAGACGTCGCTTCGCTCCTCCTCGACCAACTGTGGGGGTGGAGACATTGCTTTGCTCCTCCTCGACCAACCGGGGGGCCTGCTCGTCGGGTCGAGACGTCGCCGCCCCTCGACCCACGACGCGGCGGCCTCTGTGGTCGAATCAGTGCATGGCGAGGGTGTGGGACGTCACGGCGGTCGTGTACCTCGCCGTGCTCGGCTGGGCCGCCCTGGCCCTGCCCGCCCGCAGGGTTGCCCTGTACGTGACACCCGCCGGCGACATCATCACCACCGCGACCCGCACAGAGTTCCTGCTGGTCAACGCGCTCATCGCGGCAGTCGCCCTCATCGTGCTGCCGATGGCGGTACGCGCGTCGACCCGGCCGCCGCTCACCTGGGACAGCCTCCCGCACCGCGAACACTGGCTCGCGCCCGAGCGCGAGGCCACCACCCGCGCCCACATCGGCGGCGCATTGTGGGCGCTTCTGGCGGGCACCAACCTTCTCCTCGCCGCGACCGTCGCCGACCTCATCCTCATCACCCTCTCCGGGCGCGCGCTGTTCGGGACGTGGCCGGTGTTCGTCTACCTCGCGGGAGCCGCGGGCGGCGCGGCGCTGCTGTGGCGGCACTACAGCCGCCCGGGGTGACCAGGAGGCCCGCCCTGCTCCCCACTAGCCTGCTGGGGTGACGGCGGACTTCGAGGGGCACCTGCCCGGCAGCCCGGGCTATCGACGCATCACCATCTCCCTGTTCCTCGCCGGGGTCGCCACCTTCGCGCTGCTCTACAGCACCCAACCGCTGCTGCCGCTGTTGGCCGACGAGTTCGCCCTCTCGCCGGCCGTCGCGGCGTTGTCGGTGTCGTTCGCCACCGCCGGGCTCGGCGCGGCGCTGCTCGTCGCCGGTCCGCTGTCGGAGGTCATCGGGCGCACCCCCCTCATGCATGCCTCCCTGTTCGCGGCCGCGACCGTCGCGATCCTCGGCGGCTTGGCGCCGGGGTGGCACGGCCTGCTCGCCCTGCGCCTCATCGAAGGCGTCGTGCTCGCCGGGCTGCCGGCGGTCGCCATGGCCTACCTCGCCGAAGAGGTGCATCCGAGCGCCACCGCCCGGGTGGCCGGGCTCTACATCGGCGGAACGGCGATCGGGGGCATGTCGGGGCGGCTCGTCACCGGTGGGCTCGCCGAGCTCGGCGGCTGGCGCGCCGCACTCATCGGCATCGGGCTGCTCTGCCTCGCCTGCGCCGTCACCGTCCGCTTCCTCCTCCCCCGCAGCCGCCGATTCACGCCCGCCCCCGCGAGCGCCGGACACCTCGTCGCCGCCGCCCGTCGCATTCTGCGCGACCCGGGGTTCCTCGCGTTGTTCGCCATCGGCGGCACCTCCATGGGCGCGTTCGTCGGCATCTTCAACGCCATGGGGTTCCGGCTCATGGCACCGCCCTACTCGTTCACCGTCGGCGTCGTCGGCCTCGTGTTCCTCACCTACGCGCTCGGGTCGGTGAGCTCGACGTACGCCGGTCGGGCCGCCTCGCGGTGGGGGTCGCGGGCGGTCATGCCGATCAGCGTCGGCCTCATGCTGGTCGGCATGCTGGGCACGCTGCTGGAGCCGGTGTGGGCGGTCGTGGCCGCGCTCGCCCTGATGACGGCGGCCTTCTTCGCGGTCCACGGTGTCGCGAGCGGGTGGGTCGCCGCACGCGCAGCCCGGGGTGGCGCGGCCAAGGGCCAAGCGTCCTCGGGGTACCTGTTCTCCTACTACGCGGGATCGTCGGTGTTCGGCGCCGTCGCCGGCACCGCCTGGAGCTCGGGCGGATGGATCGCGGTCGTCGGGCTCTGCTCGGTGCTCGTGACGCTCACCCTCGTGTGCGCGCTGCTGCTGCGCCGGATCCCGATGGCCTGACCCGACGCCCCTCCTCTTCGTTCGCCGTCGCTCCGTGCCAAGGTGGACCTCGACGACCCAGGAGGTGTCTGCCGATGACCGCAACCCTGACCGTGGCCGCCTGCCAGATGTCGGCCGGTGACGACGTGGCCGAGAACCTGAGCGCGATCCGCGACGGCATCCGCGACGCCGCGCAGGCGGGCGCCGGGCTCGTGGTCTTTCCCGAGGCAGCGATGTCGCGGTTCGGCAGCGACCTGGCCGCCGCGGCGCAGCCCCTCGACGGGCCGTTCGCCACCGCGATCCGCGAGACCGCCGAGGAGCACGACGTCGTCGCGGTCGTCGGCATGTTCGAGCCCGCCGACGCCGGGCGCGTCTACAACACCCTGCTCGCCACCGGCCCGGGTGTCGACGAGCGCTACCGCAAGATCCATCTGTTCGACGCGTTCGGCTCGAAGGAGTCCGACCACGTCGCCCCGGGTGAGGAGCTCGTCACCATCGACGTCGACGGGGTCTGCGTGGGCCTGGCCACCTGCTACGACGTGCGCTTCGCCGACCAGTTCACCGCGCTCGGGCAACGGGGCGCCCAGCTGGTCGTGCTCCCCGCGTCGTGGGGCGACGGACCGGGCAAGGGCGATCAGTGGGACCTGCTCGCTCGCGCCCGCGCTCACGACGCCCAGGCGTGGCTGCTCGCCTGCGACCAGGCCTGGAGCCCCCCGGAGGGGTCCCAACCGCTCGGGGTGGGCCGCAGCCAGCTCGTCGACCCGCTCGGCGTCGTGCACGCCGCCCTCGATCACCGGCCGGGCCTGCTCGTCGGCCGCATCGACGTCGGCCACGTCGCGGACGTGCGACAGCGCGTCCCCGTCCTGAGCTCCCTGGCCGGTCGCTGACGTCCACCGAACTGCGTTGGCGCCCAAGCGGCGAACGCGGCAGGCTGGGGCCATGAGTGACGACAAGAAGATCACCGTCAGCCGCACCTTCGACGCCGCCCCGAAGGACCTCTTCGAGATCGTGTCGAACCCCGCGCGCCACGCTGACATCGACGGCTCGGGCCAGATCGTCTCCGACGAGAAGACCGACCGCATCACCGCCGTCGGCCAGGTGTTCACCATGAACATGAACGCCGAGCACATGGGCGGGGACTACCAGACCGACAACCACGTCGTCGGCTACGACGAGAACCGCCTCCTGGCCTGGAAGACGGCACCCGCCGGCACCGAGCCCAAGGGCTGGAAGTGGTTGTGGGAGTTCACCCCCGAGGGCCAGAACGCCACCGTGGTCACCCTCACCTACGACTGGTCGGAGGTCACCGACAAGGAGCTGCTCAAGAAGGTCAGCTTCCCCGTCGTGCAGGAAGACGCCCTCGAAGCCACCCTCGGCCGCCTCGCCTCCGCCGTCGACGGGTCCTGAGCGGCCCCCCGTTCGCGGAGAAGACCCCCCTCACAGTTGGTCGAGGAGGAGCTAGGCGACGTCTCCCTCCCCCGTTGGTCGAGGAGGAGCGGAGCGACGTCTCGAGACCATCGTCAGGCGCGCAGTCAACCCGGCAGATGGTCTCGAGACGCTTCGCTCCTCCTTGGATCGAGGAAGGAGCGGAGCGACTGTCTCGAGATCGACCAACGTGTGGTTGGCCGAGGAGCGAAGCGCAGTGAGCTCCCTCAGATGACGCCGAGGGCGAGCATGGCGTCGGCGACTCGGTTGAAGCCCGCGATGTTGGCGCCGGCCACGTAGTCGCCGGGCATGCCGTACTCCTCGGCGGTCTCGGAGCAGTTCTCGAAGATGCCCTGCATGATTTCGCGCAGTCGCTGCTCGGTCTCCTCGAAGCTCCACGCCTCACGGGAGGCGTTCTGCTGCATCTCCAGGGCGCTGGTGGCGACACCGCCGGCGTTCGCGGCCTTGCCCGGTGCGAAGCGGATCTTCGCCTCCCGCAGCACCTTGGTGCCCGCCTGCGTGGTGGGCATGTTGGCGCCCTCGGCGACGACCTTGCAACCGTTCTTCACCAGCGACGCGGCGCCCTTGTCGTCGAGCTCGTTCTGCGTCGCGCACGGCAGCGCCACGTCGCACGGCACGTCCCAGATCGAGCCGTCCTCGACGAAGCGGGCGTCGTGGTTCTCGGCGTACTCGGAGATGCGGCCGCGCTGCACCTCCTTGATCTCCTTGACGGCGTCGAGGTCGATGCCGTTCTCGTCGACGACGTACCCGCCCGAGTCGGAGAGTGCGACGACGGTGCCGCCGAACTGCGCGACCTTTTCGGCGGCGTAGATCGCGACGTTGCCCGAGCCCGAGATGACGACGCGCTTGCCGTCGAAGCCGGTGCCCTCTGCGTCGAGGATGGCCTGGGCGAAGTACACCGTGCCGTACCCGGTCGCCTCGGTGCGCACCTGCGACCCGCCCCACGACAGGCCCTTACCGGTGAGCACCCCGGCCTCGTACCGGTTGGTGATGCGCTTGTACTGGCCGAACAGGAAACCGATCTCGCGGCCACCGACGCCGATGTCACCGGCCGGCACGTCGGTGTACTCGCCCAGGTGCCGGTACAGCTCGGTCATGAAGGACTGGCAGAACCGCATGATCTCGGCGTCCGACTTGCCCTTGGGGTCGAAGTCCGACCCGCCCTTGCCGCCGCCGATCGGCAGCCCGGTGAGGGCGTTCTTGAAGATCTGCTCGAACCCGAGGAACTTGACGATGCCGAGGTAGACGCTCGGGTGAAAGCGCAGCCCGCCCTTATACGGGCCGAGCGCCGAGTTGAACTCGACCCGGAACCCGCGGTTGATCTGCACCTTGCCGTGGTCGTCCATCCACGGCACCCGGAAGATGATCTGACGCTCCGGCTCGCAGATGCGCTGGACGATGGACCCCGAGACGTACTCGGGGCGCTTGTCGACCACCGGCGAGAGGCTCTCAAGGACCTCGTGCACGGCCTGGTGGAACTCGACCTCCCCCGGGTTGCGATGCAGAACGGTCTCGAACATGGGTTGCAGGGTCGGGTGCAGGCTGCTCACAAGTCCTCCGAGGGGCGGGGTCGGCCCCCTCGGGGCCGAGACTGATGCGCCTCCACTGTACGAAGCCCGACCCGCCCGACCGGCTTCGGGGCACCGTCGGTCTCGCCCAGCGAACCCGGCGGGCCATACCACGGGCGCCACCGCGCTCGCCGGCGTTCGAGCGACAACCCATCTGAGGGGCGGGACCGTCCTTTCGATCCGGTTCTTCCCAATCTGCCCAGGCGGGGTGTCGCGGGTCGTTAGCCTCGGCATCACCACAGCCGAAAGGAGCAGCCATGCACATGGCGGACCGGCTGTCGAGGCTCGGCACGGAGACAGCATTCGCCGTGTCCCTCGCAGCGAACGAGTGGGGGGCGAAGGGCCACCGCATCTACCCCTTCCACCTCGGAGACATCGACCTGCCCACGCCGCGGGTTGTGACCGAGGCGATGAACAAGGCCATCGCGGACGGCAAGACGGGCTACTGCCCCGGCGCCGGCATCCCCGCGCTGCGTGAGGCGCTCGCCGACGACGTCAACATGCGTCGCGGCACGAGCTACACGCCCGAGAACGTCGTCGTGCAGCCCGGCGGTAAGCCCGTCATCACCAAGTTCCTGCAGGCCGTGATGGACGAGGGCGACGAGGTCCTCTACCCCAACCCCGGCTTCCCCATCTACGAGTCGCAGATCGAGTACCTCGGCGGCACGGCCGTCGCCTACCGGTACGTGCCCACCGAGCGCGGCTTCGCGATCGACCTCGACCAGGTCAAGTCGCTCATCACGCCCAAGACGCGGGCCATCATCTACAACGACCTGCAGAACCCCATCTCGGCGGAGTCCACCGACGCCGAGCGGGAGGCCGTCGCGCAGCTCGCCATCGAGCACGACCTGTGGGTCCTCTCCGACGAGGCGTACTTCGAGATGCGCTACTCGGGCGCCTCGAAGAGCATCAGCGCCCTGCCGGGCATGGCCGAGCGCACCGTCATCCTCTACACGTTCAGCAAGAAGTTCGCCATGACCGGGTGGCGCCTGGGCGCCGCGATCGCGCCGAAGGACCTCGCGACGGTCATGTCGACGATGAACACCAACAACGAGTCGTGCACGACGCACTTCATCCAGTACGCGGGCGCCGAGGCGCTGCGCGGCGACCAGACCGAGATCAACGGCATCGTCGACATCCTCCGCGGGCGTCGTGACGCCGCGTTCGACGTGCTGGACAGTATCGACGGGGTCGTCATCGCCAAGCCCGAGTCGACGTTCTACCTGTTCCCCGACGTCACCGAGGTCATGGGGCGTAAGGGCATCGACGAGGTCAACGCGTTCTCCACCGAGGCGCTGCACGCCACGGGCGTCTCGTTCTGCACCCGCAAGCACTTCGGTCGCCCGCAGCCGGGTGAGGACCGCCACTACGTCCGTTTCGCCTACTCCGGCCTGCCGGAGGAGGACATCCGCGAGGGCCTGGGACACCTCAAGTCCTGGCTCGAGAGCTGAGAGGGGCCACGGTATGGCCAAGGTCGTCGTCACCAACCGCATCCCGCAGGAGGGCATCGACCTCCTGGAGGCGCACCACGACGTCACCGTCTGGAACAGCGAGGAGTGCATCAGCCGGGAGAAGTGCCTGGAGATGATCTCCGGCGCGGACGCGATCCTCACGCTGCTCACCGAGAAGGTCGACGACGAGTTCCTCGACGCGGCCGGTGACCAGCTCAAGGTCGTCGCCAATGTCGCGGTCGGGTTCAACAACATCGACGTCGCCGCCTGCGAGAAGCGTGGCGTCGTGGCGACGAACACCCCGAAGGTGCTCACCGAGACCACGGCCGACACGGCGTTCGGTCTCATGCTCATGGCCACGCGGCGTTTCGGTGAGGGTGAGCGCATCATCCGCAGCAAGACGCCGTGGCAGTGGGGCATGTTCTACCTGCTCGGCATGGGTCTGCAGGGCAAGACGATCGGCATCGTCGGCGCCGGCCAGATCGGTATCGCGATGGCGCGTCGCGCCAAGGCGTTCGGCATGGACGTCGTCTACACCGACGCATTCGAGATGAACGCCGACGCGGCAACGGAGTTGGGTGCGCGACGTCTGGAGTTCGACGAGCTGCTGGCCGAGTCGGATGTCGTGTCGTTGCACTGCCCGCTCATCCCGAAGGGGCAGGAAGGCTCGACCCACCACCTCATCGACGCCGACGCTCTGGCGAAGATGAAGCCGACGGCTTACCTGGTCAACTCGGCGCGTGGGCCGATCGTCGACGAGGCCGCCCTCGTCGAGGCGCTCAAGAACGGTGAGATCGCGGGCGCCGGCCTCGACGTGTTCGAGGACGAGCCGACCGTGCACGAGGGCCTGCTGGACCTCGATAACGTCGTCCTGCTGCCCCACCTGGGCTCGGCGACGGTCGAGACCCGCACCGCGATGGCGGAGCTTGCGGCCCGCAACGCCCTCGCCGTCCTCGCGGGTGAGACGCCGGAGACCCCGGTCACCAAGCGCTGACGCACCCCGCAGACGTCGACACCGTCGGTTCGGACGAGCCGACGGGGGGGACGGCGGCCCCCGGTGGGGGAGGCGGAGCCCCCCCCGGCCCCCGCCGCCCCCGGGGGTCGGGCGGCGCCGCGGGGGGCCGCGCCCACCCCCGTTGGTTGAGGAGGAGCGCAGCGACGTCTCGACCAACGGGGGCCGAGGGGACTGCGGGCGAATGTCAGTGGCGGATGACGACGCGTCCGTCGATGCCGCCGCTCTTCATCTCGTCGAAGACCTCGTTGATCTCATCGAGGCCGCGCACGGTGCAACGGGGCGTGACGAGTCCGCGGGCGTAGAAGTCGAGGGCTTCGACCATGTCTTGTCGCGTGCCGACGATCGAGCCGTGAATCGTCAGACCGTTGAGGACGACGTCGAAGATGGGGGCGGGGAAATCGCCCGGCGGCAGACCGTGGAAGACGATCGTCCCGCCGCGTCGGCTCATGCCGATGGCCTGACCGAACGCGGAGGGGTGCACGGCGGTGACGAGGACGCCGTGGCTGCCGCCGGTGGCCTTGCGGATGGCGCGGGCCGGGTCACCCGCGGAGGCGTTGACGCATACCTCGGCGCCGTAGTCTCGGGCGAGGTCGAGCTTGTCGGCGGAAACGTCGACGGCGGCGACCCGCATCCCCATGGCGACGGCGTACTGGACCGCGACGTGGCCGAGACCGCCGATGCCGGAGATCGTCACCCACTGGCCCGGCCGCACCCCGGAGACCTTGAGGCCCTTGTAGACGGTGACCCCGGCGCAGAGGAGGGGCGCGATGTCGACGGGGTCGGTACCGGCCGGCATCGGCACCGCGAAGTCGGCGTCGACGAGCATGTACTGGCCGAAGCTGCCGTCGACGGAGTAGCCGCTGTTGGTCTGACGCTTGCAGAGGGTCTCCCACCCGGTGCGGCAGTACTCGCAGCGTCCGCACGCCGACGCGAGCCACGCGTTGCCGACGAGGTCACCGACGGCGAGGTGATCGACGCCCTCCCCCACCTCGACGACGGAGCCGACGCCCTCGTGGCCAGGGATGAACGGCAGCTGCGGCTTGTACGCCCAATCCCCTTGCCACGCGTGCAGGTCGGTGTGGCAGACCCCCGTGGTCGTCAGTTCGACGAGCACCTGTCCCGGGCCTGCGGTGGGTCGGGGCACATCGTCGACGGTGAGCCGCTGCCCGAAATCCCGGACGATCGCGGCGCGCATCGTGGCCATGTCCTGCTCCTTTGCGTACGACATCCTCCCGAGTGGACCACACGACGCCGCCGCCCACACCCCCGTCGTGACCGACGCAACATCATCGGCCCTGGCAGGCGTCGAGGATCAGATGATCGCGCCGATGGCGACGGCGAGGATGACGGTGTTGAAGATGAAGGCGATGACGCCGTGCCCGGCGACGGTGCGGCGCATCGTCGTCCGCCGGACCGAGACGTCGGTCGTTCCGAACGTCGTCGAGATCGCGAAAGAGAAGTAGAGGTAGTCCATCCACTCCGCCTGTTCCTCGCCGGGAAACGACAGGGGCGATGGTGATTCACGCTGGTCACGGCACACGTACTCGACGGCGTACGTGAGCACGAGCGAAAACCACGAACTGATCAGGAGCACCACGAGAACGGCGGCTCCCGCGACGGGCGCAAGCCCCAGCGCGGTCCAGAGGTCAGCCGTCCGCCCGACGACCACCGCTGTCAGCGCGATCACCGAGAGACCCGTGGCCATGCCGGCGCCCGGCTGGCTGCCGAGGATGAACCGTTCGACGAACGTCCCCGGCTTCGTCGACCGCGCCCATCGCCGACACTGCTCAGCCGGGACGACGGCGAAGATGCCGAAGCTGAGCACCACGTAGAGAGCGAGGTAGGTGGCGAGCAGCACGAGGGCATACCCGACGTAGGTCGCGCCGTCGAAGTCCAGAGCGGCACGAATCCATACCGGCAGGGTGAGGATGAACGCGAGGGCGACCGCCCCATAGGCGCGCCGCCCCTCCGGCAGCCACCAGGAGGCGCGAGTCAGTGCCGCCAGTCGATCTCTCACGCGATCAACCGTAGGACAGCGGCGCCACAGCGGCGCTTCCCCTGCACGACCGTCTGTAGGTGACACGTCCCGGAAGTTTTCGGGCGTGTCCGGTGTTGTGGCCACCATGACGAAGAACATCGGGTTCCTGTCCTTCGGCCACTGGTCGGACCACCCGCAGGCTGCGGTCCGATCGGCCTCCGACGTCCTCCTCCAGTCGATCGACCTCGCGGTCGCCGTCGAAGAGCTGGGTGCCGACGGCGCCTTCTTCCGGGTCCACCACTTCGCCCGTCAGCTCGCCTCCCCGTTCCCGCTGCTCGCCGCGGTCGGCGCGAAGACGAACCGGATCGAGATCGGCACGGGTGTCATCGACATGCGGTAGCACATATCGTGGTTACAACACTCGTCCACGTAAGCTTGGTTGCATGGTCGAACTGGTAGCGCTGAGGAAGACGAACGAGGTGGCGGCCTACGTCCGCGCCTCCATGGACCGCAAGGGCGACCGCTGGACGGTCGATACGCAACTGAGGAAGATCAGGGCACTGGCCGAGGCCAAGGACTGGACCGTGGTCGAGGTCTACGAGGACAACGCGGTGTCGGCGACGAAGAAGCGTCGAGCTGGTACCCGCTGGGCCGAGATGCTGGACGACGCCCGAGCAGGTCGGTTCTCGATGGTCGTCGCCGTGGACATGGACCGACTGCTGCGGAGCACGAAGGACCTCAACACGCTGATCGACCTCGGCCTGCGCGTCGTCACAGTGGACGGCGAGATCGATCTCTCGACAGCAGATGGAGAGTTTCGGGCGACGATGCTCGCAGCACTCGCCCGGTTCGAGGCACGGCGGAAGGCGGAGCGGCAGATCAGGTCGAACGAGCGCCGACGTGCCGAGGGCATCCCCGCGTCCACATGGAAGGCGTTCGGCTGGACGAGGGAGGGCGAAGTGATCGAGGAGGAGGCCGCCGCCGTCCGGCGGGCCTTCGACGCGTTCCTCGGCGAGCCATCGCTGTCGATCCGGCGCATCCGAGAGGACCTGAACAACGCCGGTCATCTCACCGCGCGCGGGTCCGAGTTCTCCGTCGATGCCGTGCGGTACCTGCTGGCGAACTCGCTCTACGCTGGCTTCATCCGCCACTACAAGACCGGCGAGCTGTACCCGGTGCAGGGCGAGGCGTTCCCGCCCATCGTCGGCGAGCAGACGTGGCGGGCCGCGGTGGCGAAGCTGGAGGACAACGTGCGGAGGTCGGCGAGGCAGGGCAATCAGCCGAAGTACCTCCTGTCCACGATCGGCCTCTGTGGGAAGTGCGGCGCGACGCTCGTCTCGGGGAC
>JAUNTP010000095.1 GCA_030538585.1 Mobilicoccus sp. | reverse complement strand
GTCCTCAAGGGCGAGCGCAAGGACGTCCTGCTCATCGACGTCACCCCGCTCTCCCTCGGCATCGAGACCAAGGGCGGGCTGATGACCAAGCTCATCGAGCGCAACACGGCCATCCCGACCAAGCGCTCCGAGGTGTTCACCACGGCCGAGGACAACCAGCCCTCCGTGCTGATCCAGGTGTTCCAGGGTGAGCGTGAGCTCGCCAACGCGAACAAGTCGCTCGGCACGTTCGAGCTGACCGGTATCGCGCCGGCGCCGCGTGGCGTGCCGCAGATCGAGGTCACCTTCGACATCGACGCCAACGGCATCGTCAACGTGTCCGCCAAGGACCGCGGCACCGGCAAGGAGCAGTCGATGACGATCTCCGGTGGCTCCGCGCTGCCGAAGGACGAGATCGACCGCATGGTCCGCGAGGCCGAGCAGCACGCCGAAGAGGACAAGAAGCGTCGCGAGGAGGCCGAGGCCCGCAACAACGCCGAGCAGCTCGTCTACTCCACCGACAAGTTCCTCGCCGAGAACGGCGAGAAGGTGCCCGAGGACACCCGCAAGCCCGTCGACGAGGCCCTCACCGACCTCAAGGTCGCCCTGGGCAAGACCGGCGACGAGGCGGCCACGCCCGAGGACATCAACACCAAGGTGGCCAAGCTCAACGAGGTCTCCCAGGCCATGGGCGCGGCGATCTACGCTGCGGCGCAGGCCGAGGGCGGCGACCAGTCGGGCGAGGGTGGCCCGTTCCCGGGCGCCGAGGACGCCGGGCAGGCCGGCCAGGCCGGTCCGCAGGACACCACCGCCGGCGACGACGACGTCGTGGACGCCGAGGTCGTCGAGGACGACGACAAGAAGTGAGCCGATGATCTCCGCCCCGGCCGCCCGCGCGGGCGGCCGGGGCGGATCGTCGCACCACCACGGAGGAGTCGCAGATGAGCAACGACGAGCACACCACCCAGCCCGAGCACCTCGGCGACGACGCGCACGGGGCCGAATCGCACGGCACGGCTCGCCCGACGTCACCGGCGCGCGGAGCGGCTTCGGCTGCTGCGGCGCGCGCGGCCTACGCCGATGCGCCCAAGGGCGAGCCCGAGCCCGCCGACGACCAGACGTTCATCGCCGGTGAGCCGGAGCCCGCCGACGCGCACACCCTCGACGAGGACGGCGCGCCCGAGGCCACCGCCACCTCGGAGGACGCTGCTCCCGGCGAGGGCGACCTCAACGCCGACGCGCTGCTGGCCGCCGAGCGCCTCGCCGACTACCAGCGCCTCAACGCCGAGTACGTCAACTACAAGAAGCGCGTCGACCGCGAGCGCGAGCAGGACCGCAAGCGCACGACCGCGAGCATGGTCGAGTCGCTGCTGCCCGTGCTGGACGAGATCCATCTCGCCCGCGAGCACGGCGAACTCGGTGAGAACACGCCGTTCGCGAAGATCGCCGCCAAACTCGAGGGCATCCTCAGCAAGTACGGCGTCGAACGATTCGGCGCCGTGGGGGAGACCTTCGACCCCATGGTCCACGAGGCCCTCATGCACACCCAGGCCGAGCTGCCCGAAGGCACGACCGAGACGACCGTCGTCATGGTCATGCAGCCCGGCTACCGGATCGACGACCGCGTCGTGCGCCCCGCGCGCGTGTCGGTGGCCGACCCGGCCTGAGAGAACGAGACGAGGAGGCGAGATGGCCAGCCAGGACTGGTTCGACAAGGACTTCTACGCCGTGCTGGGCCTCTCCCCCGACGCGGACGCCAAGCAGATCAAGTCCACGTACCGCAAGCTCGCGCGGACCCACCACCCCGACAGCAACCAGGGTGACCCGGCCGCCGAGAAGCGGTTCAAGGACATCGGCGAGGCGTACTCCGTGCTGTCCGATCCCGAGCAGCGCAAGCAGTACGACGCGGTGCGCGCCATGTCCCGCGGCGGTGCCCGTTTCACCTCCGGTGGTCCCGGGGGAGCGGGCCCCGGCGCGGGGGCCGGGTTCGACGACGTGTTCAGCACGCTGTTCAACACCGGCGGTGCCGGGGGCACCCGCTTCACCACCGGGCACGGCGGCTTCTCCGGGCGCACCGGCGAGGAGCCTGACCTCGAAGACCTGCTCAACATGTTCGGGCAGGGCTCCGGGGCGGGTCAGTACGGGGCGCCCGGTGGGCGGCCGGGCGGGTTCGGCGGCGCGCGTCGCTCCCGCAAGGGCCGCGACATCCGTGCCACCGCCGGACTGAGTTTCCGGCAGGCCGTCGAGGGCGACACCGTCATGGTGAGCGGCGTCAGCGGCGACACGATCACGGCGCGCATCCCACCGGGCGTCAAGGACGGCGCGACGATCCGGCTGCCCGGCAAGGGCGAGCCGGGAGCGAGCGGCGCCCCGGCCGGCGACATCCTGCTCAAGGTGACGGTGCACCCGCACGAGGTGTTCACCCGCGACGGCGACAACCTGCGCATCGAGGTGCCGGTGACGTTCGCGGAGGCGGCTCTCGGGGAGACGATCTCGGTGCCGACGCTCGCCGGGGACACCGTCAAGGTGAAGCTGCCCGCCGGGATCTCCAGCGGCAAGACGCTGCGGGTCAAGGGTCGCGGCGTCAAGCGCAAGGGCGGAGCGACGGGTGACCTGCTCGTCAAGGTCGCGGTCACGGTGCCGCAGCGGCTCACCGACGAGGCGCGCGCCGCGATCGAGGCGCTGCGCAACCAGGAGGTCGGCCTCGACCCCCGCGAAGAGGTCTTCCGCAAGGCCCGCACCTCCTGACCCCGAAACCGTAGGTTTGAACCTACGGTTTCGGCGACGAACGGCACTCGACGACCACTCACCGCCGACACCGGCGGTTGAAACCTACGGTTTCGGCGATCAGAGAGGAGATGACATGACCGGATTCACGCCCGACGACGACACCCCGGTGTTCGTCATCTCCGTCGCGGCCCAGCTCGCGGGGATGCACGCGCAGACCCTGCGTCAGTACGACCGCCTCGGCCTCGTCACCCCCTCCCGTACCCGCGGGGGAGGGCGCCGCTACTCCCACCGCGACATCACCCAACTTCGCGAGATCCAGCGACTCTCCCAGGAGGAGGGCGTCAGCCTCGCCGGGATCCAACGCATCCTCGAACTCGAGAACGAGGTCGAGGCGCTGCGTCACCGGGTCCGCGAACTCGTCGACGACCTCGAAGCGGCCCAAGAGGTCATCGACTCGAGTCGTCGCGTGTTCGCCGCGGGCCGCGCGGGTGACGTGGTGGCGGTGCGCGCCGGAGAACGGCCCCGCCGCCGACGCAGCGACTCGCGCGCCCTCGTCGTCTGGCGGCCGCAGCTGCCCTGAGGCGCCGACAAGAACACAGGTGAGGATGCAGCCATCTGGGGGTGATCACCCCCACCTGGCTGCATCCTTGTCTGCGTTCTCGTCTCAGGCGGGCGGCGCGGTTACCGTGAGGCGTGCTCACTCTGCTCTCGCCCGCGAAATCCCTCGATCTCGACTCGCCGCTGCCCACGAAGACCCACACGCAGCCGCGCCTGCTTACCGAGGCCGAGGAGCTCGTGGAGGTGATGCGCCGCAAGAGCCCGGATGACCTCTCCGACCTCATGGGTATCTCCGAGGACCTCGCGCAGCTCAACGTCGAGCGCTTCGCCGAGTTCAACACCCCGTTCTCGCCGAAGAACGCCCGGCCGGCGGTGTTCACCTTCGCCGGTGACGTCTACCAGGGCATCGATGCCGCGCACCGGTTCGACACCCGCGACCTCACCGAGGCGCAGAAGACGGTGCGGATCCTCTCCGGCCTCTACGGTCTGCTCCGGCCGCTGGACCTCATGCAGGCCTACCGCCTCGAGATGGGTACCCGCCTCGCCACCGACCGCGGCGACTCCCTGTACGCGTGGTGGGGGTCGCGGCTCACCGAGGCCGTCGCCGCCGATCTCGCCGAGTCGCCCGGCCCGGACGCCGTCGTCAACCTCGCCTCGGGGGAGTACTCCGGCGCCGTCGACTTCGACGCCCTTGACGCCCGCGTGGTGGAACCCCGCTTCGAGGATCAAGGACCGAAGGGCGACTGGAAGGTGATCTCGTTCGCCGCCAAGCGTGCTCGCGGTCTCATGGCCGGATGGATGGTGCAGCAGCGCGTCCGCTCGGTGAAGGCACTGCAGGGATTCGACGAGGGCGGCTACCGCTACCAGCCCGACCTGTCGAGCGCGGACCGCCCCGTCTTCCGCCGCCCTCGCCAGTCCTGACGTGAGACCGTCTCGGCGCGGACCGGCGCCGCCCAACGCACGGTAAGCCCAACTCGCAGTCTCCCCCGTTGGTCGAGGAGCGAAGCGTCTCGAGACCACCGTGCCTCCTCGCGATGCACGGGCGGGTGTCTTGGGTCACGGTGCCTGGAGCGCCGTTCGATGCGCGGGATCTACGATGCGGGACGTGCTGCGTTTGACACCTGCTGTGCGGATGGGCCTGTCCATCGGTATCGCCACCGGTTTGTACGCCATCAGCTTCGGCGCGCTCGGCGTCGCCGCCGGGTTGACGGTGATGCAGACCTGCGCTCTGTCGCTGCTCATGTTCACGGGCGGGTCGCAGTTCGCGTTCGTCGGCGTCATCGGTGGTGGCGGGAGTTGGGGCGCCGCGACGACCGCGGCCTCTCTACTCGGGGTGCGGAACGCGGTGTACGGCGTCGCGATGAACGAACTCCTCCGCCCGCGCGGCCTCACGCGGCCGGTGATGGCGCAGTTGACGATCGATGAGTCGACCGCCGTCGCCTCCTCACAGGTCGACGATGAGGAGCAGAAGCGTGGCTTCTGGGCGGCGGGCCTGGCGGTGTACGTGTTCTGGAACCTGTTCACGCTGGTGGGGGCGATGGCGGGCGCTCAGCTCGGTGACCCCGCGGCGTGGGGTCTGGACGGCGCAGCCGTGGCCGCGTTCCTCGCCCTGCTGTGGCCGCGACTCAAGGGGCGGGCCGCGCTGGAGGTCGCGGTGCTGTGCGCCGTGGTGACGTTGCTGGTCACCTCGATCGTGCCGCCGGGTATTCCGATCGTGCTGGCCGCCGTGGTCGCGGTGGGCCTGGCGTGGTTGCGGCGCCGGCAGGTGTCGGCATGAGCGCCTGGGCGTGGATCCTGCTGGCGTGCGGCATCGCGTTCGCCACCAAGTTCATCGGCTACCTCGTGCCGCAGTCGGTGCTCGACCGCCCGTTCGTGCGCCAGGCGACGACGCTATCGACGGTGGGCCTGCTCACCGCGCTCGTTGTCACCAACACGTTCGCCGACGGTCCGGCCCTCACGCTCGACGCCCGTGTGGTGGCGCTGGTCGCGGCTGCGGTTGCGCTGGTCCTGCGCGCCCCGTTCCTCCTCGTCGTCGTCATCGGCGCCGCCGCAGCCGCCCTCGCGCGCCTGGCCGGGATGCCCTGATGCCACGGGCACGCTGAGCAAGAAACCACAACGTCGGAACCGATGTGCCCGGCGCGGTAGGAGGCGCGGTATCGCCGCAGCTCACGGGGTTGAGTGCCGTGAGGGCTGCGTATCCGTTCCGACGTTGTGGTTTCTTGGCGTCAGGCGCGGTCGGCGCGGTGCAGCACGACCCACACGACGACGGCGGTGATGCCGGTGAGGATCGCGCCCACCATCGAGGTGGAGGCGACGCCGGCCTCGAAGGCGTGCTTGGCGGCGAGCATCGTCTCGTCGGCCAGCCCGCCCGGGAGGCGTTCGGCGGCGGTGGCGGCGGTGCCGATCATGTTCGTCACCTCGCCGTGCGCCGAGGCCGGGACACCTTCGGGGACGACGATGCTCGTGCGGTACACCCACGACAGGTAGCTGCCGAGCACGGCGACACCGAGGGCCGTGCCGAGTTCGTAGGCGGTCTCCGAGAGGCCGGATGCTGCTCCGGCGCGGGTCGCGGGCACGGAGGCGAGGATGGCGTCGTTCGTCAGCGTCTCGGCCAGGCCGGCGCCCGTGCCGACCAGCAGGAACACCGTCATGATGACCCAGCTCGGCGAGCCGACCGACATCGTCGTGCCGAGCGCGTATCCGGCGCAGGCGAGCAGGATGCCGGCGGGGATGAGGTGGCTGATCGAGACGACCTTGGCGAGGGCGACCGCGACGAACCCGGCGAGGATCGAGGCGATGGCGCCCGGCACCATCGTCATCGCCGCTTCCATCGGGCCCTTGCCCTCGACGAACTGCAGGTGCTGGGAGAGGAAGAAGATGAGCCCGGCGAACGCGAAGATGCTGACGAAGTTGGCGGCGATCGACGCCGAGAACACCGGCCGGGTGAACAGGCGCAGGTCGAGCAGCGGGTCGTGTTGTGTGAGCTGGCGGTGCACGAACGCGACACCGGCGCAGACGGCGACGACGAACGCGGTTACGGCGAGCAGGTCGACGCCGTCGGTGGCGGCGCGCTTGACGGAGTAGGCGAACGGCAGCATCGCGGTGATGGACAGCAGGACGCCGAGGGGGTCGAGGCGCCCGGCGGCGGGGTTGCGCGACTCCGGCAGCAAGAAGGGCCCGGCCAGGAGCAGGACGATGGCGGCGGGTACGGAGGTGAGGAAGATGGCGCCCCACCAGAAGTGCTCGACGAGCCAGCCGCCGACGATGGGGCCGAGCGCCGAGCCGCCCGCGAACGCGGAGGCCCAGATGGCGATGGCGAGGCGGCGCTGGGCGTCGTCGTCGAACACGTTGCGCAGCAGCGACAGGGTGGAGGGCATGAGCATCGCGCCGAAGAACCCGAGGAGCACGCGCGCCGTGATGAGGTGTGCGGCGCTGGGGGCGAACGCGGCGTAGATGCTGACGAGGCCGAACCCGGCGGTCCCGATGAGGAGGAGGCGGCGTCGCCCCACCCGGTCGCCGAGCAGCCCCATCGTGATGAGGAGTCCGGCGAGGATGAGCGGGTACACATCGACGATCCACAGCAGTTGCTTGGCGCTCGGCTGCAGTGAGGTCGAGAGCTGCGGCACCGCAAACGCGAGCGCGGTGTTGTCGATGCTGACGACGAACACCGGCAGCATGAGCACGGCGAGCGCGGTCCAGGCGCGCCAGCCGGCACGGGGTGCCGCGGGGGTGGGGGTCGTCATCGGGGCTGTCATGACCTTTCCTTCATTCGTGGGGATAACCGTCCAGCCGGTACAGTAGCGGAGAGATCAGAGGTCGAGCCAATCGTCACGCGTCCCGCCTGGCAGGGTGGGGGGCGATGCCCGGTCAGGAGGAGGAGCCATGAGCAGCACCCGAGATCGCATCCTCGATGCACTGGAGACGGTGCTCGTGGAGGCGGGTCCAGCCGGCGCCACGCTCGAGGCGGTCGCCGCGAAGGCGGGGGTCTCCAAGGGTGGTCTGCTCTATCACTTCGGCACGAAGGAGGCCCTGTTCACGGGCTTGTGCGATCGCTTGCGCGCTCTTGGGGAGGCTGACGCGAGCCACGTTCACGGAGACGTCATTGCTTCCTACCTCGCCACGTCGGCCACGGCTCAGGATGCCTACACGCGCACCCTCGTCGCGGCGCTGCGCCTGGTGGGCACCTCCGGGGTTGAGGTGGAGCAGGCGATCGTCGACTCCCTCGACCACTGGCGGGCAGTGCTGGGGGAGGAGATCAGCGACCCGGCACTGCTGCGCCTCGTCATGCTCGTCGGTGACGGCCTGTACCTGCGCGCCCTCATCGGCGCGCCCGCGGATCCGGTTGACGCTGACCTACCCGACCTCATTGGCCGGGTGATCCAGGGGGAGTGATTTTCCACCACGCGTCGGAGCGCAGGCGCCCCCGGGAGGGTGGTCCGGGGGCGCCTGCGCCGCTGCTCAGCGCCAGCCGAGTTCGTCGGCGACGGCGAGGACGTTCTCGACGATGTGGGCGCAGAACTCGACGCCGAGGGTGTTGGGGATCGTGAGCAGCAGCGTGTCCGCGGCCGCGATGGCCTCGTCGGCGGCCAGATGCTCGACGAGGCGCTCGGGGATGTCGGCGTACGTCTTGCCGAACGTCGCGTACCCGCCGTCGAGGTAGCCGACTTGGTCCGAGCTGCCCCGGTCGCGGCCGAAGTACAGGTGATCCTCGGTGGTGACGAGCGGGAAGATGCTGCGGCTCACCGACGTGCGCGCCGGACGGTCGTGCCCAGCCGCCGCCCACGCGGCGTGGAACCGGCGGATCTGGTCGGCCTGCAACTCGTGGAACGGCATCCCGGCCTCCTCGGTGAGCAGGGTCGAGCTCATGAGGTGCATCCCCTGCGTCCCGGCCCACTCGGCGGTGGCGCGGGTGCCGGCGCCCCACCAGATGCGCTCGCGCAGCCCGGCCGAGTGCGGCTCGATGCGCAGCAGCCCGGGCGGGTTGGGGAACATCGGCTGCGGGTTGGGCTCGGCGAAGCCCTCACCGGTGAGGACCTGGAGGAACTCGGCGGTGTGACGGCGCGCCATGTCGGCGTCGCTCTCACCCTCGGCCGGGTGGTGGCCGAAGTGCCGATAGCCCTCGATGACCTGCTCGGGTGAACCGCGGCTGATGCCGAGCTGCAGTCGCCCACCGGAGATGAGGTCGGCCGCGCCCGCGTCCTCCGCCATGTACAGCGGGTTCTCGTAGCGCATGCCTGGGTTGTAGCACTTGTTGTCAGCGTCGGCGCGCTCTACAGCACAACGTTGACGGCAATCCTGGCTGGTTTTCGATGAAGGCGGCTCTTCCTGCGCTGAGCGTCGGTGCGATGATCGCGCAACCCGGCGGTGCTCCACCCTCATAGAGGCGCATCGAGTACTTCGCGCAGCTGATCGACGGTGGGCGAACCAGCCAGCCCGGCAGGAGTGCGGAACACTCGACAGGCGAGCCCCACCGGCGTGTGCTCGTCGGCGAAGGGGTCGGAGCCGTCAATGAGGACGGTCGGGGACCCGTGGAACCCGAGGCGGGCGGCGTCCTCGGCAGTCTCGACTCGCTGATGCACGACGCGGACGTCCGATCGGCCGTCGAGGGCCTCGGTGAGCCGCCGGTCGAGCACCTCCCAGTTCGGGCACCCGTCGAAGTACTGCAACGTGATCTCCACGATCCACTCCTCTCAGGCTCTGTCCGCGCGGACCGCGGCCGGTGACGCCGTCTCAGGCGACGCAGCCGCCGCTTGGCTCTTGCGGGCACGCGCGGCGCGCAGCCCGTTGGCGATGACGACGACCTCGGCGACTTCGTGGACGAGGACGACTGCGGCCAGGCCGAGCACGCCGGTGATGGCCAGCGGCAGCAGCACGGTGATGATCGCCAGGGACAGCACGATGTTCTGGTTCATGATCGCCCGGCCTCGGCGGGCGTGCCGCAGAGCCTGCGGGATCAGGCCGAGGTCGTGACCGGTGAAGGCGACGTCGGCGGACTCGATCGCGGCGTCGGATCCGGTCGCGCCCATCGCGATGCCCACGGTCGCACCGGCCAGGGCGGGGGCGTCGTTGATGCCGTCGCCGATCATCGCCGTCGGCGAGGCCTTAGAGAGCTGGGCGACGATGCGGGCCTTGTCCTCGGGCCGCAGCTCGGCGTGCACGTCGCCGATCCCAGCGAGCTGCGCGAGCGCGTGCGCGGTGCGGGCGTTGTCGCCGGTGAGCATGCTCACCTCGACGCCCTGGGCCCGCAGCGTGCGCACGACCTCGGGGACCTCGGGGCGCAGCTCGTCGCGGACGCCGATCGCCCCGGCCAGTTCGCCGTCGACGGCCACGAGCACGCAAGTCTGGCCCTCGGCCTCCAGGTCCTCGACCCGGGCCTTGAGCGGCCCCGCGTCGATCCAGCGGGGGCTGCCCACCGTCACCCGGCGGCCGTCCACCATGCCGCCAATGCCGTGCCCGGCCTCCTCCGTCACGTCCTGCGCGGCGGGCGCTCCTTGGCCCGCGGCGGCGATGGCGGCGGCGAGCGGGTGCGTCGAGTGCTGCTCCACGGCCGCTGCCCAGGCGAGCACCTGGGCGTCGTCGAACCCGTCGGCGGCGACGACGGCGGTGACCTCGGGCCGGTTGCGGGTCAGGGTGCCGGTCTTGTCGACGGCGAGGTGGCGGATGCCGCCGAGGCGCTCGAAGGCGGCACCGCTCTTGATGACGACGCCGAACTTCGTCGCCGCGCCGATCGCGGAGACCACGGTGACGGGCACCGCGATCGCCAGCGCGCACGGGCTGGCGGCGACGAGGACGACCAGGGCGCGGGTGATCCAGGTCTCGGGGTCGCCGAGCAGCGAGCCGAGCACGCCGACAAGGACGGCGAGGACCATCACGCCGGGCACCAGCGGGCGGGCGATCCGGTCGGCGATGCGGGCCCGGTCGCCCTTCTCGGCCTGGGCCTGCTCGACCAGCTCCACAATGGTGGTCAGCGAGTTGTCGGTGCCCGCCGCGGTCGCCTCGACCTCCAGGACTCCGGCGGTGTTGATCGCGCCCGCCGACACTGCATCATCGGGCGCGACCTCGACCGGGATCGACTCGCCGGTGATCGCCGACGTGTCCAGACTGGAGCGGCCAACGCGGACCAGGCCGTCGGTCGCGACCCGCTCGCCCGGGCGGACCAGCAGCACGTCGCCGACGGCGATCTCCTTCGCCGGGATCTCGACCGAGGCACCGTCGCGCAGCACGGTGGCGGTCTCCGGCACGAGCTTGAGTAGCGCGCGCAGGCCGCCGCGGGCGCGGTCCATCGCCTTGTCTTCCAGGGCCTCGGCGATCGAGTACAGGAACGCCAGCGCGGCGGCCTCTTCGACGTAGCCGAGGATGACCGCGCCGACGGCGCTGATCGTCATCAGCAGCGCGATCCCCAGCTTCCGCTTGACGAACAGGTTCCGCAGCGCGCCGGGCGCGAACGTGTACGCGCCCAGCAGCAGGCCCGCCCAGAACGCGACCAGCGCCGCGACGTGCAGCCCCAACCACTCCAGCAACAGGCCGATGCCGAACGCGACGCCAGAGAGGATCGGCACCACCAGGCCCGGGTCGCGCCACCACGGGCGCTCGGCCTCCTCCTCCACCTCCTCGGCGGCGCTGGCGGCCGGCTCGTCGCAGCCGCAGGCCGCGCTCACGAAGCGTCCTCCGAGCCTGTCGCGGCGCAGCAACCGGGCACCGAGCAGTGCGGGTCGATGCACGGCGCGCTCTCGTCCACCGCCAGCGTCACGTCCACCAGCGCCGTCAGCGCCGCGGCCAGGTGTGGGTCGGCGATCTCGTAGCGGGTCTGGCGGCCCTCGGGCTCGGCGACCACGATCCCGCAGTCGCGCAGGCAGGTTAGGTGGTTCGACACGTTCGACCGCGTCAGCCCCAACTCGCGCGAGAGCACGGCGGGGTGGCTCGGGCCGTCGAGCAGGGACATCAGTATCTTGGAGCGCGTCGGGTCCGCCATGGCCCGGCCCAGCCGGTTCATGACGTCGAGGCGCGAAGCAATAGTCAGCATGCACTGAACTATACAGTGTGTGCTGACCTATCGTCCAGTTGCAGGGCTGCCGCACGCGCTCCGCGCGCTTGCCCTCGGGAATCACGGTCACCTCTTGCGCCAGCTCGGCCACGTCGGCATCCCGCGACCCTTCCACGTCTCCACGAGACCGGCGGCCCACCGGACGGACGCGAAGAGCCCGTAGCCGGACCCGGCAAGGCCAGCGCCGACCGCGAGCCACCGCCCGATGCCGAGCCACACGCTCCCGTCCACGTCCAGCGCCCACTGAGCGCCGGTGATGAGCCCGGCGATACCCATCCAAAGCCCGGCGACGACCACGACCACCGGCAGGAGGGCGAGGCACATCGCCGCGGCCGCCGACCAGAGCTGACGCGCTTCCAGCTTCGCCGTCGCCGCGATGATCCGCTCGGCCCGTTCGTTCGACGCATCGAGGTTCGCGGTCATCGTGGTCGAAGCCTCCCCGGCGACCTGCTCGACGGCCTTCTCGACCCGTTCCTCGGTGCGCTTCTCGATCCGCTGCACCGCGCCGCCGACCTGGCTCAAGAGCTTCTGGTTCGCCGCGGCCTGCGCCTTGAGCCCCTCAATCGCCGAGGCCGTAGCCGCGCGATTCTTCTGCGCCTCCGCGACCAAGCTCCGCGACGCGGCGTTCAAGCTCTCGCCGTTGAGACTCTGCGCGAACTCGCCGAGCGTGCTCGCGATCTCGTTCTGCCTGCTCTCGATACTCGCGATCCTCGCGGACACGTCGCTGGAGGGCGAGGAGGTCGACGCCGGGGCCGTGATCCGCTCCAGCCGCCTCGTCGTCTCCTCGTCCATGACCTTCACGAACCCCGCGAGCTTCTTCTGCTGCTCGGCCAGCGTGGCGATCCTCGTATTCTGCGCCTCGACGGCGGCGAGGATCGAGGTCAACAGCTCCATCGTCTCCGGACTGCCGAGCGGCGGCGGCGACTGCACGGGCCCGTTCTGCTGCTTCAGCCTGTCGAGTGCTGCGCTCATGTTCCTGCTCCTTCTGCTGCTGGTGGTAGTCGAAGAACGCCTGCGCGCCCTCCGGGGTGAAGTCCGCCGAGAGTGCGCTCGCGCGCTTGCGGCGCTCGGCGCGCCCGGACTCGCCGCGGCGGTCCTCGATGTAGAGCGTCCAGGTCTCCTGCCCGGCGCGCTTGCCCTTCTTGCTGACGGGGCTGTGCAGCCGCATCCGCGGCACCCTCTCCCCGTCATCGCCGAGCTGCTGGTTCTGCTCGTCGATCACCGCTTCGAGACCGGCCTTGTCCACCGCGCGGGGATCGGTCAGGGCAGCGCTCATCCGGTCGCCCATCTCGCGGTCGAGCGATCCCTCGGCGAAGTCCTCGCGGCGCAGCTCCCAGTCCTTCGGCGCGTGCTCCAGACGCTTCACGACCGAGAGGCCGTGATCGCGCATCAGCTCGTCGTTCGCCGACTGCACGCCTTTCTGATTCCCGGCCTTGCGGTCGTGGAACGTGCGGTAGTCCGAGAGCGCCTTTCCCGTGCGGTTGTTGTGATTGAGGACCAAAATATGGTTGTGCGGCTTCTTTCCCCGCCCATCCACATGACTGACGATGAGGCAGTCGGAATCCGGGTGCATCTTCTTCGCGAGCTGGTAGCCCAGATCGTTCACCCGCTGCACGTGTTCGGGGTTCTTCGGGTCGAACTCCTCGTCGCTGAACGACTGGCGGTAGTGCAGCGCCTCGACCTCGCGCGTCGTGTTCTGCGTGAGCGCCCGAGCGCGCGCCGAGAACGCGCCGGGGCCTCCCGGCACGTCGCACGTGATCGCGACGCCCCGCTCGTCCTCCTTGCCACGGATGTAGCGCTCGGTGTCGGCGGCGCTGGCGCTCGGACTGTAATGCGTCGTGCTCATGAGGCCGCCCGATCCCCGAGCAGCGCGCGGACCTCGCGCAGCAGCTCGATCAGCTCGGGCACCTCCGCCGACAGCGCCACCGGCTCACCCGCGCGAGCACGGCGGTCCAGGTCGTTGACGTTGATCGCGAGCGGGCGCACCTGGGCGGCCAGCTCCCGAGCATCAGCAGACGCCTGCACGCGCTCCTCGACCCCGAGCAGGTGCGCGGCCACGGCGGCGTCCAGCTCCTCGCTCCGAGAGGCATGGAGCGCATCGCGCACGACGGTCCGCACCCACGTGCTCGGAGCCAGCCCGAG
>JAUNTP010000094.1 GCA_030538585.1 Mobilicoccus sp. | reverse complement strand
GGTCCATCGCGCCGCCCATGCCCTTGACCATCTTGCCGGGCACCATCCAGTTGGCGATGTCGCCGCGGTCGTTGACCTGCATGGCGCCGAGGATGGCGGCATCGACCTTGCCCGAGCGGATCATGCCGAAGCTCGTGGCCGAATCGAAGATCGAGGCGCCCTTGCGCAGGGTCACCGTCTCCTTGCCGGCGTTGATGAGGTCGGGGTCGACCTCGTCCTCGGTCGGGTAGGCGCCGACACCGAGGATGCCGTTCTCGGACTGCAACACCAGCTCGACGTCGTCGTCGACGTAGTTGGGCACCAGGGTGGGCATGCCGATGCCGAGGTTGACGTAGTCGCCGTCCTCGAGCTCCTGCGCGGCGCGCGCCGCCATCTGCTCACGGGTGAGTGGCATGTCAGTTGCCTCCTTCGCGCACGGTGCGGCGTTCGATCTGCTTGTCGGCCGCCTGCTCGGCGGTGAGGGGGACGACGCGCTGCACGAAGATGCCGGGCAGGTGGATCTCGTCGGGGTTCAGCTCACCGGGCTCGACGAGCTCCTCGACCTCGGCGATGGTGACCTTGCCGGCCATCGCGCACGGCGGGTTGAAGTTGCGGGCGGTCTTGTTGAAGACGAGGTTGCCGTGGCGGTCGCCCTTCCAGGCGCGCACGAGGCCGAAGTCGGAGCGGATGGCCTCTTCCAGCACGAAGGTGTGCGTCTCGCCGTCGACCTCGAACTCCTGGGTCTGCTTGGCCTCGGACTCCTTGACGACCTCACCGTTCTCGCCGTACTTGAGCGGCAGGCCGCCGTCGGCGACCTGCGTGCCGACGCCGGTGCGGGTGAAGAACGCGGCGATACCGGAGCCGCCGGCGCGCATCTTCTCGGCGAGGGTGCCCTGCGGGGTGAGCTCGACCTCCAGCTCACCGGAGAGGTACTGGCGCTCGAACTCCTTGTTCTCGCCCACGTACGAGGCCTGGATGCGGCGGAGGCGCTTGGCGTTCAGCAGGATGCCGAGGCCGACGCCGTCGACGCCGCAGTTGTTGGAGACCACGGACAGGTCGGAGGCGCCCTGCTCGTGGAGGGCCTCGATCAGCGTGGAGGGGATGCCGCAGAGGCCGAAACCTCCGACTGTCAACAGTGCTCCGTCGGGGATGTCTGCGACCGCTTCGGCCGCGCTCGTGACGACTTTGTCCATGGTCGCGACTCTACCGGCGCGGACACGCGCGGGGTGGGGGAGGTGCCTGGACTCCTTCAGGAAGGAGTCAAGACGGTCGAGGGCTGATCAAGTCGCTCAGGAGGGGAAGGCCGCGGCCGATTCGGGCGATGACCACCCCTGCCGGGCCGCCACCCGGATTCTCGCGTTCATGCCACGAACGCCTCGACCGTCTCGGAGACCTTCATGCCGTCACCCTGGCCGGGCCGCCGCGCCCTGCTCATCGCCCTGACGACCCTGACCGTCTCTGCGACGGCCGCCCCGATGGCCTTGGCCTCCGGCGGTCTGGGGGAGGGGGCCGGTGGCGCGAGCTCCACCACCTCGACCGACAGCCAGAGCCACGGACATCAAGGCCTGGTGTTGCGCGGACCCGCGCAGGGCGCCCCCGTCGTCAACGCCCAACTGGCGGCGCCGCGCACCCAGGTGAGCCTGCCCGCTGCGCTCGATGCCCGGCCCACCTACCAGGCGGGGGTGTCGTGTGACCCCGTCGACCGGCCCGGCACCGTCCAGCTCGGCCAGCTCCTCATGGACACCTACCGCACGGGCCGCTACGGCGTCTCGCGCTTCTGCAACGGGACCACGAGCGAACACCACGAGGGCCGCGCCCTCGACTGGATGCTCGATGCCGCCAACCCCGAGCACGCGGCCGTCGCCGACGCTTGGCTCGGGTGGCTCACCGCCGACCAGGGCGCCATGGCGCGCCGCCTCGGCGTGCAGTACGTCATCTGGAACCGGCAGATGTGGCGGGCGTACGCCCCCGAGCGTGGCTGGGTCGCCTACACCGGCGCAAGCCCCCACACCGACCACATCCACGTGTCGCTCACGTGGGACGGGGCCATGGGCCGCACGTCCTACTGGACCGGGCGCCCCGTGACGACCCTCGACGTCGGCACGTGCCGGGTGCACGCCGGTCAGCCTGCACCCTTGTACACCGGCGTTCGCACGGCACCGTGCCCGTCCGCGACGTCGGCACCGTCCTCGACCCTGCCCGTCGTCGCCATCGGTTCGCGCGACCGCGTCAACGTCACCCGCGGCCAGCAGGCGCTCGGCATCACCGCCGACGGCGTGTTCGGCCGTGGCACGCAGCAGGCCGTGCTCGCCTATCAGCGCAGCGCCGGTCTGCCGCTCACCGGTGCCCTCGACCACGCGACGTGGAACCGGCTCGTGCCCGCCTCGGCCGTGGGCACCGCGTCCGCGCCGATGACGACCTCGGCCCCCAGCTCGACCACCGCGACCCCGACCACCACCACCGCGCCGGCGCCGACCGCGCCCCGGGCCGCCCCCACGACGCGGGTGCCCGCCGTCGTCACCCGCCCGTTGGAGGCGCACAAGAAGACCGTTCTGCGTCCGGGCGCCCGGCACGCCTCGGTGCGCGCCGCGCAGCAGGCGCTCGGTGTGCGCGCCACGGGGGTCATGGACCGCGCCACCGTCACGGCGGTCAAGCGGGTGCAGGCGCGGTGGAAGCTGCGCCAGACCGGCGTGGTCGACCTGCGCACCTGGAACCGGATCGAACTGACCCGCTACCCGTGGCTCGGGTACACGAACACGACGTTGCGACGCGGGCAGAGCGGTGCCGCGGTGACCGCCCTCCAGCGGGCGTTGCGCGTGGGCGCCGACGGCCAGTTCGGCCCCGCCACGCAGCGGGCCGTGCAGCAGGTCCAGGGCCGGTACGGGCTGCCCACCACGGGCGTCGTCGACGCGGCGACCTGGCGCGCGATCACCCACCAGGCGCGCTGACCCCTTCGGTCGCCAGGACACGAGCGAACTCGCCCTCGGCGGGATCACCGCCGTGCGCCGACTCCCAGGTCGGGTCGGTGAGCACCACCGACCCGCCGGCGGCCCACGCCGCGCACGCCCGACGCAGAACCTCGTCCAGCGGCAGGGAGCCCGACAGGTGGATCCGGTCGTCGGTGCCCGCCCCGACAAGGTCGGTGTAGGTGAACTCCGCGCTCCCCACCAGCGCGAGCGCGTCGTCATCCGCGCGGTCGAACGGCTCGACGTCGTCGGCGTAGGTGTTGAGCACCGCGGCCTCGTCGATGACCCCGGAGGGCAGGTCGATCGGGCTGCGCCGGGCGAGTGCGGCCAGGGTGAGGGCGACGACGTCGGTGCCGCGCGACACGAAGTCGTTCGCGCGATCGCCCGCCGTGACGACCACGGTGAACTCCCCGGGATCGCCGTCCTCGGTGGCGACGGTGGCACCCACCACCCACGTCCCGAGCGCCCACGCGGCGAGGCGCCAGTGCGGCGGGCAGGCGAGCAGAACTCGCGCCGAGGGACCTGCATCCAGGTCTTCCTGCAGGAGGTCCGCGGCCTTCGCGGCCCAGGTGGCGAGCACCCGCCCCGACAGCTCGATCCGCTCACCCGGGGCATGCCAGATGAGGCGAGGCCGGGCGGCGTCGCCCGATCGCAGCAGGCGGAGCAGATCGTCGGGACGCACGGAGGTCATGCCCCTTGCTACGCCAGGACACCGGGCGACGGCAAGCCGTGGACGCTGTGGCGGCGCTCATAGCTCGACCGGCGCGCGTAGGCTCGCCGTCGATGGAAACCGCCCCCGACGCCGTCACGCGGGTCCGCCCCGGTCACCCCGTCGACCTGCGCGCGACCCTCGGCGGCCTGCGCAAGGGGGCCGGGGACCCCACCTGGCGCATGCTGCCCGGAGGGTTCGTCAAGGCGTGGCGCACCCCGGGTGGGGACGTGGTCGCGCGGTTCGTCGAGGACCGCGCCGCCGGCGAGATCGCCGTGCAGGGGTGGGGCCCCGGGGCCGAGTGGCTCTGCGAGGCCGCACCGCGCGTCCTCGGCAGGGACGACGACCCGAGCGAGTTCGTCGCCCACCACCCGCAGGTCGCCGAGGCCGCCCGCCGCTTTCCGGGCTGGCGCGTCCCCGCCACCGGCCTCGTCATGGAGGCGCTCGTGCCGACGATCATCGAGCAGCTCGTCACCGGCAAGGAGGCGTTCGCGGGCTATCGCTACCTCGTGCACCGGCACGGGTCGCCCGCGCCCGGGCCGTTCGACCTCAAAGTCGCGCCCACGCCGCGGGAGTGGTCCCTCGTTCCGTCCTGGGAGTGGGCGCGCGCCGGTGTCGACGGCTCCCGCGCCGAGACCGTGCTGCGGGCCACTTCCCGCGCCGGGCGCCTCGAGGAGTGCGCGACGATGCCGCTGGCCGATGCGCATCGCCGCCTGCGGGCGATCCGCGGCATCGGCGTGTGGACCTCCGCCGAGGTCGCCCAGGTGGCGCTCGGTGATGCCGACGCCGTGAGCTTCGGCGACTATCACGTGGCCGCCAACATCGGGTGGGCGCTCACGGGCACGCCCGTCGACGACGACGCCCTCGCCGAGCTGCTGGAGCCCTACGCCGGCCACCGCTACCGGGTGCAGAAGCTGCTCGCGCTCGCGGGCTACATGCGGCCGCGGCGCGGGCCGCGGATGACGATCCGCAGCCACACACCCTCGGTGGCGCGCTCCTCCCGCCGGCGCTGAGGCTCAGGACTCGGCGAGGACCGCCACGAGAACGGAGGTGGGTGAGGCGTCCACCTCGATGGGCGTCCCGGTGAGGCCCTCGGCGGCGAGGGCGACGATGAGCCGGCCCACCGCGATCCCGAGGGTGAGGTCGTCGGGGGCCTCGACTCGCACGCCGAGCTGCAGCACGGACATGCGGACCGTCTCGAGCGTGATCTGCGTACGCACGTGGCGACGGATCGGGTGCCAGGAGGGGATCTCGGGCAGCGGCAGGACGGCCAGGCGACACGCGCGGCCCACCCGCACCTCGGGGTCCTCCGCCGCATCCCAGGACCGGAGCCCGATCTCGAGGGATTCCGGCGTCCCGGCGCGGCGACCGAGGGCGCGGGTGGCGGTGACCTCACCCGGCCAGGCCGGTCGCTGCGGGGCCGGGGCGGGAACTGCCCCGACGACGTGGACGGCCCACGCGCCCGGCATCAGCAGGCCGGCCACCCCGACCGGCACCTCACCGTGCCGCCCGAGGACGACCGGATCGCCGGTGGGCGTCGCACGGCTGACGAGAGCCACCGGGACACCGGCACGCTCGGCGACGAGAGCGGCGGCAGCATCGGGATCCGTGGGCGGACGCCGCAGCTCCCCGTCGGGGCCGGCCTCGATGCCGGCGTCGACGAGGCTCACGTCACCGGCCCGCACGAGGCGCACGATGCCGGTCGAGGTACTCACCTCGTCGAGGACCTCGGGGGATCCGGCCACCGCCTCGACGACGCGCCGCTCGACCGGGACGGGCTCGCCGACGAGGAGCGCCTGCAGGACGATGAGGCCGCGATCGTCGACCTGCGCGGCGAGCGCGTCGCCCACCGCCTCGGGGGTGCCGGGCTCGACGTCGAAGGGTCGCAGGATCAGCTCGCTCACGGCGTCACGCCCAGGCGCTCGGCAACATCGAGCACGGGCCCGAGCAAGTCTGCGTCCTCGGCGGTGGCGACGACGACCACGTCGCGCCAGTAGCCCCCACGGCACGCGTCGAGGTCGTCGTGGGGGACGAGGTAGCCGTCGAGAACGTCGACGAACAGGCCACCCACGTCGGCGGAGGTGCAGCGCAGGTCCAGCGGCGCGAGGAGTGCGTCCTCCTCGCCCCGTCGGTCCAGGAGGGCCGGTGAGATGCCGACGACAGGGGCCGACGTGCCCCGCAAGGTGTCCCGCATGCCCGGGAGCGACAGCATGACCCCGATGCCGGTCAGCGGGGCGGTGAGAGGCACGACGACGAGATCGGCGCTGCGAATCGCCTCGAGCACCTCCGGCGACGGCCGGGCCGCGTTCAACCCGGCGGCCGTCGTCCGGACCACCCGGCCCTGGCCACCGGCGAGCCATTCGCGTACGTGGACCGCCCGCAGCGGCGGCGTTTCCTCGTCCTCCATGGTGAGGCCATCGGCGACGGGCGCGACGGGTTCGACGACTACGTGCGCCTCGACCGGCTGATCGCACATCGGCAGCAGGCGAGCGCCGCCCAGGTCGCCGGCCAGGCGGGCGGTGATCTCCGACAACCCGATGCCGAGACCCAGCCACTGGCTGCGGGCGATGGCGCGCGCGATCGTCACGTCGTCCAGGCGGTACCACTCCGGTGCCGCGTCGACCTCACGCAGAGCACTCTCGACCCGGTGCGTCTGCCGCGTGGACCGGGCAGCGAAGGTGAGCACGTCGGTCAAGGCGTCGAGGTCGGGACACACCCGCAGGCCGCAGAGCGTGATGTCCTCGGCGGTGCCGGCGATGACCGTGGGAGAGAAGTGTCGCGTGACGGCCACGAGCTCGCGGGCGCCGTCGCCGCAGGCGAGGATGGTGAGCTGCATGCCCGCAGTCTGCCGCACACCGGCGACCGCGCGACCACGGAGGCCAGGGCCGTGTGGGTCGATCCTGCGGCCCGTCGAACCCACTCCGAAACTGCTCCGGGACAGGCGTTATGGGCGTCTGACCAGGTCGATCGTTCAGGATCGAGGACCTTACAGGCTAAGAGAACTGGGCTTGACTTCGCCGCATGACACGCGTGTAATTCACATGTCGTCGCAACCTCGCAAGGTGCTCATCCGGCACCGCCCGACGTGGGGTCGGCCCTGGGGGAGGGCTCTGTGGTCGGCACGCAGAGGACCAGCGAAACCAGGAGGGGTTCATGAACGAGCTACTGCTGATCGGCAGCGCAGACGCGGCAGAGGAGATGGCGCTCTCCTGGCAGGACAGAGCACTGTGCGCGCAAACCGACCCGGAGGCGTTCTTCCCGGAGAAGGGCGGGTCGACCCGCGAGGCCAAGCGCGTCTGCGTCGGCTGCGAGGTGCGCTCCGAATGCCTCGACTACGCCCTCGAGAATGACGAGCGGTTCGGCATCTGGGGCGGGCTCTCCGAGCGCGAGCGGCGCAAGCTCCGCAAGAAGGCTGTCTGACACTCAGCAGCACGAGGGGGGCGTGGTCCGCGCGGGGCCACGCCCCCTTCGTCATTCCTCGCCGCCGCGAAAGCCGGGGTCGAGCGTGGTCGGCTCCACGCCGAGGGCGGCGGCGATCTGCTCCACGACGATGTCGTTGACCATCACGGCGAGGTCGCGCGGGTCATCGACGCGGGTCTCGATCGGGCGTCGATAGAGCAC
The DNA here is from genome assembly GCA_030538585.1 of Mobilicoccus sp. Classification (GTDB taxonomy): domain Bacteria; phylum Actinomycetota; class Actinomycetes; order Actinomycetales; family Dermatophilaceae; genus Mobilicoccus. The sequence continues at coordinate 6,226 of JAUNTP010000094.1, read as the reverse complement.
GACCCGCGCGGGCAGTCCGCGCTCGGCCGGAAAGAGCCGCGAGAGCGGCACCCGCTCCGGCTCGAACGGTGTGGGGTCCGAGGGCGGCACCATCTCGACCGCGAACTCCAGGTCGCCGATACCGCTCGCGACCCGCCGTTCCACCCGCTCGACGGCGTCGAGGACCAGCCCGTCGAAGGTCTCCGAGCGGGACGTCATCGACGGCACCGGCGGCCACACGATCGGTCCGCGCATCCCTCGACCCCGACGGTCACGCCCCGGCGAGCGGTCGTTGCGGCGGTTCATGGCGCTCACTGTAACGACTCATGTCGGCGTGGCAGGTGGCGTTCGCGGGGTGTCCCGGCGCTACTCTCGACCTCGTGAGCCTGAAGCGACGGTGTTCCCGAACCGCCTGCGGTGCCGCCGCCGTGGCGACCCTCACCTATGTGTACGCGGAGCAGACGGCGGTGCTCGGCCCGCTCGCGACGTTTGCGGAGCCTCACACCTACGACCTGTGCTCCTTCCATGCCGAGCGGCTCACGGCGCCGCAAGGGTGGGACCTCGTGCGTCTCGCCGCCCACTTCGAGGAGGCGCCGGTCAAGGACGACCTCACCGCGGTCGCCGAGGCGGTGCGTGAGCACCGCGACACCACACCGCTGCTGCCCGGCATGGACGACCTCGAGGACGAGTCGGGCAACGGCACCGACGGCCTGCCCGGCCGCTACACCCACCTGCGGGTGCTCAGGGACGGCTGAGACGCCACCTGCGTGCGGCCAGGTCGGGGCGCGTCGCCACACCGTTTAGGCTGACCTGCGTGAGCGAGCACCGTCTGAGCGACTTCATCAAGGCCTACGACGTCCGGGGCCTCGTGCCCGAACAACTCGACGCCGGTGTGGCCCGCGCGATCGGGGCGGCGTTCGCCCGGGTCGTGGCGCTGCCCGACGGCGCCAGTGGCATCGTCGTGGGCCACGACATGCGCCCCTCCTCCCCAGAGCTGTCGCGGGCGTTCGCCGAGGGGGCTCGCGCCAACGGTCTCGACGTCACGCTCATCGGCTTGTGCTCCACCGACGGTCTCTACTACGCCAGCGGCGCCTTGGATCTGCCCGGTGCGATGTTCACCGCCAGCCACAACCCGGCCCAGTACAACGGCATCAAGCTCTGCCGTTCCGGGGCCCGCCCGGTCGGTCAAGACTCGGGGCTGGCCGAGATCACGGCCATCGCCCAGGCTATGTGCGACGGGGTCGAGCCCGAGGTCGCCACCGGTGCCGAGGGCCGCACAGGCGAGATCACCGAGCGTGATCTCCTCGAGGACTACGGCGCCTTCCTGCGCGATCTCGTCGACCTGCGCGGCTCGCGGCCGCTCACCGTCGTCGTCGACGCCGGCAACGGCATGGGCGGGCACACCGTGCCCAGCGTGCTCGCCGACCTGCCGCTGACGATCGTGCCCCTGTACTTCGAGCTCGACGGCACCTTTCCCAACCACGAGGCCAACCCGCTCGAGCCCGAGAACCTGCGCGACCTGCAGGCCGCGGTGCGCGAGCACGGCGCCGACATCGGCCTGGCGTTCGACGGCGATGCCGACCGCTGTTTCGTCGTCGACGAGCGCGGCGAGCCCGTGAGCCCCTCGGCCATCACCGCCCTGGTCGCCACGCGCGAGATCGCCAAGGAGGTCGCGCGCGGCGTCTCTGCCGCCGACGTCGCCATCGTCCACAACGTCATCTCCAGCCGCGCGGTGCCGGAGGTCGTCGCCGAGCACGGCGCCCGCGCCGTCCGCACCCGCGTCGGACACTCCTTCATCAAGGCCGAGATGGCCCGCGAGGACGCCGTCTTCGGCGGGGAGCACTCGGCGCACTACTACTTCCGTGACTTCTGGTTCGCCGACACCGGCATGCTCGCCGCCATGCACGTCCTCGCCGCCCTCGGTGAGCAGCCCGGCACGTGCTCCGAGCTCGTCGCCGAGTTCGCCCGCTATCCGGCCTCCGGCGAGATCAACTCGACGGTGCACGACGTGCTGGCCGCCCTCGACCGCGTGCAGGCGTGGGCCGGTGACGACGTCGAGATCGACCGGCTCGACGGCATGACCATCGGGTCGACGAGCGGCCCCATGTGGTGGCTCAACCTGCGCAAGAGCAACACCGAGCCCCTGCTGCGCCTCAACGTGGAGGCGCAGGACGAGACGACCATGGAGCGGGTGCGGGACGAGGTCCTCGCGCTCATCCGTCAGGACGCGTAAGCGAGGAGCAACTTCATGACCGAATCCACCATCGCCCCCTGGCTGCGCGAGATCCTGCGCTGCCCCGTCACCGGCTCCGTCCTCGAGGACGGCACCGGCCCCGACGGCACGCCCGAGCTGCACGCCACCACCGCCGACGCGAACGGGGTGAGGCGGGCCTACCGCATCGACGGCACGATCCCGGTGCTGCTGCCCGACGAAGCCCGCCACCTCTCCTGAGCCGATGAGCTACCTCGACGAGGCCCTGCTCGACGACCCCGAGCACCTGCGCAGGTGTGACAGCCAGGACACGCTGCGAGCCCTCGCCACCGCGGGCGCTCAGGTGCGTGAAGGTGTCGCGCTCGCGGGCGATTCCGACATGGACCGTCTGGTGCGCGGCGAGCGTCCCCGGTCGGTGCTCGTGGCCTCGCTCGGCGGGTCAGCGGTCGTCGCCGACGTGCTCGACGTGCTCGCCGAGCCGGGTTCGCCCGTGCCGGTCACCGTGCGACGCAACGTGCCGCTGCCGGGCTGGGTCGGTCCGCTGGACCTCGTCGTCGCCGTGTCTCTCTCCGGTCGCGCGCGCGGTCCGCTGGCCGTGGCTGCCGAGGCGGCGCGTCGAGGGGCCTCACTGCTGACGGTGGGCGCGGCGGACTCCCCGCTCGCCGCGGTGTGCGCCCGAGCGCGCGGCGTGCACGTCGACGTCGGCCGTGGGCGGGTGTCCTCGCGCACGTCGCTGTGGTCGCTGCTCACCCCGGTGCTCGTCGGGGCGGACGCCCTCGGCCTCATCGACCTGCCGACGTCGACGTTGGAGCAGGTCGCCGCACGCCTGGACGAGGAGGCCGAAGCCGCCCGTCCCTCCTCGGAGTCGTTCGTCAACCCCGCCAAACTCCTCGCCCTGGCCCTCTCGGGCACGGTGCCCGTGGTGCTCGGCGACGGGCCCCTGTCGGGTGTCGCCGCGGCGCGCGCGGCCGCGATGCTCGCCCGCACCGCGCGCATCCCGGCCACGCACGGCGAGCTGCCCGACGCGGCCTCCCAGATCGTCGCCACGTTCGACGGCCCCTTCACCGCCGGCGGTGGTCACGGGGTCGACCGCCCGGCGGCCGCCGACATCTTCGCCGACCCGTTCCTCGACGGCCCGGCCATGCCGCGGCTGTCGCTGCTCATGATGCGCGACCGCGTCGGCGAGATCACGAGCCCCGAGGAGGCCGACCTCGTGGCCCTCACCGACGCCGTGCTGCGCACCGCCGAGGACGCGGGCGTGCGGGTCGTCAGCGTCGACGCCGAGCCCGGCGCCCCCATCGTCCGCCTCGCCGGCGCGATGGCCCGCGTCGACTTCGCCGCCACCTACCTGGCCGTCGGCACCGGCCTGGACCCGGCGCACTCCCGGCACGTGCACCAGTTGCGTGACCAGTTCACCTGATCGGCCGAAAGGACCCCGCGTGACCTCCCACCAGCACGCCGACGGCGCTGACCACGTCGATCTCGCCATCATCGGCACCGGGTCGGGCAACTCGCTCGTCACCCCCGAGTGGGCGCAGCGGCGCGTCGCGATCATCGAGTCCGGCACGTTCGGCGGGACCTGCCTCAACGTCGGGTGCATCCCCACCAAGATGTTCGTCCACCCCGCCGACCTCGCGGCCGCCACCCGCGGCGCGACGCGCTTCGGGGTGGACGCCCACGTGGACCGGGTCCGCTGGGCCGACATCCGTGACCGCGTCTTCGGGCGCATCGACCCGATCTCCGAAGGCGGACGGGCCTACCGGATGGGCAACGAGCTCACCCCCACCTACCTCGGGCGGGCGCGGTTCCTCGACGCCTCCACCCTGCAGGTGGCGCTCAACGACGGCGGGACCGCGACGGTCTGCGCCGATCAGATCGTCATCGCGACCGGCTCGTCCCCGACCGTGCCCGCCCAGGTGCGCGAGGCGGGCGTGGCGTTCCACACCTCCGACACGGTCATGCGCCTGGACGAGCTGCCCGAGCGGATGGTCATCATCGGCGGCGGCTATATCGCGTGCGAGTTCGCGCACGTCTTCTCCTCGTTCGGCGTCGAGGTGACGGTCGTGGCCCGCGGTGAGCAGTTGCTGCGCCACCACGACGGCACCGTCTCCACCCGCTTCACCGCCGCCGCCCATCGACAGTGGGCCGTGCGGACGTCGACCGAGGTCACGGCGCTGCGCGCGGCGGGGACCGACCGGGTCGACGTCGAGCTCTCCGACGGCAGCACCGTGAACGACGCACTGCTGCTCGTGTGCACCGGGCGGACCCCCAATACGGCCGACCTGGACCTCGAGGCCGCCGGGGTGGAGCAGCACGTCGACGGACGCGTCGTCGTCGACGCCTTCGGCCGCACCTCGGCCCCCGGCGTGTGGTCCCTCGGCGACGTGTCCAGCGACCACCAGCTCAAACACGTCGCCAACCACGAGGCGCGCGTCGTCGCCCACAACCTCGCCCACCCGGATGATCTGCGTCCCTTCGTCGAAGACGCCGTCCCCGCTGCCGTCTTCTCCCACCCGCAGGTCGCCACCGTCGGCCGCACGCAGGAGGAGCTGGACGCGGCCGGGGTGGAGTACCGCGTCAAGGTGCAGGAGTACGCCGACGTCGCCTACGGCTGGGCCATGGAGGACACCACCGGGTTCTGCAAGGTGCTCGCCTCACCCGACGGGACGCTGCTCGGCGTGCACATCATGGGTCACGAGGCCTCGATCGTCCTGCAGACAGCAGTCCTCGCCATGGCCCAGGGCATCCCCGCCCACCGCGTCGCGCGAGGCCAGATGTGGCCTCACCCGGCCCTGTCCGAAGTGCTCGAAAACGCCCTCCTCGGCCTCGACCTGGACGACGCCTGACCAGGCATGACGAAACCCTGACCGAATCCGGAGCCACCGGTGACGATGTCGTCGCCGAGCCCGGAACGTCCCTTTCTACGATCGAGATCGGTGGGCCCGATCGAGGACTCACCGGCCCCTCCGGGCCCTTGATCCAACGAAGGAAGAGGACGTCATGTCCGCACTGACCCGGCCTGTTCGTCTCGCGTGCGCCGTCGCACTCGTCGCGTGGAGCGGGGCCGGAGCGCCCCTCAGTGCCGACGCCGTCGGCGTGCCCGACGCCGTCACCGACGTCCGGATCGAGGAGGAGCGCGCCTACACGTGGTCGCAGGTGCGCCTGCACCTGAACTGGCAGGTGCCGGACGGCACGCAGGCCGGTGACACCTTCAGCCTCACCCTCCCGCCCCAGCTGGCGGCCACCGACGGCATGACGTTCCCGCTGAACGACGCCGCGGGCCAAGCCGTCGCGAACGCGCGCGTGGCCGGCAACGTGGTGACGTTCACGATGACGAACTACGCCGAGAACCACACCGGCGTGCGCGGCACGGCCTGGTTCTGGGTGAACTTCACCGAGGTCGTGCAGCCGGGCGAAGACTTGGAGCTGGCCTTCGAGGTCGAGTCGACGACGTTCCGGGACACCATCCGCATCGGCAACCCCGTCCCCGCGCCCGAGGACGGCGCCTTCAAGTGGCAGCGCTGGGAGCACGAAGCCGGTCAGCGGCTCGACCGCTTCCTGTGGGCCATCGACGGCCCGGTGGTCCGCGAGAACATGATCAACGCGCCCTACGAGATCGTCGACGTGGCGGGCCCCGGCCAGGCCATCGACTGCGACGACGTCCACATCTTCGCGGGCGGGCCGCAGGACTGGTCCAATCCGGCCTACATCACCCGCAACCGGTTGGAGGAGTTCGCCTGCTCCACCGAACAGGTGAGCTTCACGTACTTCCCGACCCAGGCAGAACTCGGCCGAAGCATCCGACTGCTCGGCCATTCCGACGTCACCGACACGACGCTGCCCGCCTACCGCAACAGCGGTGTCGTACGGATCTGGGAGACGGCCGAGTGGGAGGTCTCGCACGTGCTCAACGCCGGCGGCGGCGGCGACGGCGAGGGGCAGGAACCGACGACCCCGCCCACCACGGAGCCGGGAGAGCCCCCGACAGACGAGCCGACCACACCGGCTCCCACCGATGAGCCGACGACGCCCGCT
>JAUNTP010000093.1 GCA_030538585.1 Mobilicoccus sp. | reverse complement strand
CATCCCGGGTGGTGCGGAACTGGGTGAAGCCGCGCCGGTAGTACTTCTCGACGTGTTCCTTCTCCAACGGTTCGGGTCCGGTGCCGTATTGGCCGATGATCCGCTCCTCGAAAGTGACCAGATCCTTCTTCGAGGGTCCCAGCCCGATCCAGGTGATCAGGTCGCGGGCGAACTGATCCCAGTTCTCGCAGTGCACCTGGTTCTTGAGTCGGCGGAAGATCCCCGCCGCGGTCGCGGCGGCTTCGACACTCAGCTCACCGGTGGTGACGGCCTCACGCAGGGCGGTGACGTCGAACCCGACGCAGGTGGTGGTGATGTCCTGCAACTGCTTGGCGGCACCGCTGGTCACCGGGACCTCGGCCTCACGGCAGGTCTCCTCGACCCAGGCTCGGGTGCGCGGATAATCCGAGGAGGCCATCACCCCACGGATCGAGGCTTCCAGCACGATCCCAGCACGGGCGGCTTCAGCGGCAGCGACGACCCCAGCCGCTGCGATCGCCAGGTCGGTCAACTCGCCGGAGTTCACCGACACCAACCCCGACCCGGCGGCAGCGATCAGCTCACGCGCGGCGTGCAGCTGCGCTAGGGCTGCCTCACCGGCGGATGCGCCGGCGGGGAGGGTGGGTGCCGAGGTCATGTCTCATTCTATCGAACACGCGTATGTTTGGCATGTCGGTGAGCTGCGAGATCGACTGTGCCTCAGCGACGTTCGACGCCCCTGGGGAGGCGTTTGGCGACGGTGAATATCGCTGGGGCGCAAGTGGTTTCAGCTACGGTGCGCGATGTGATCTAAGTCACAACGGGCTCTGCGACAGGGTGGCCGCCGCGCTGAGTGTGCCTGTGGACAACCTCTGCTCGTGGGCCGAAGCGCCTTCTACCGTCGCCGCCATGACACCGCTCATTCTCCCGGCCGGGTTCCTGCTGTTGGGGCTCGCATTCCTGACGCGCGCTCTCTGGCTGAGGGCGCACTCCGGGGCGCCCACCTGGCAGCCCATCGAGGGTCGCGTGGTCGAGATCTGGCAAGAGTGCCGCACCCTCCACCAGGGCCGCTACGCGAAAGCCCCGACGAGGGGGATGGTCCGGTTCGCCTACGAACCGGGCTCCGGTCGGGGCGTCTCACGCCTGCCTTCCCGCGTCCCCCTCGAGGTCGGCGACACCATCGAGCTCCTTCAACGGGCGGGCCGGCCCGACGTGGTGAAGCCGGCGTTTCTCTCCCCCCTCGCCCGCGGAATGTTCCGCGGCGAGCCCGCGCTGTGGGCCGTTGCCGCCATCGTGTGGCCGATCGTGGCCCACCAGGTCCTACCCCTGCTTCTTCCCTCCACCACGGCGAGCGGGAACACCCTCTCCATGGACGCCTCAATGAGGATCCTTCTCCTCGTCCCCGCCGTCTTCGGGTGGGTGTTCCCGACCATGGCCCTCGCCTTGTTCCTCGTCTTCGGCCACAGTCTTTACCAGGAACTACGCATCCTCGGCCGGGGCACGAAGGGTGCGCCCACCTCTCACGGCATCGTGCGCGCTGTCGCCCAGCGACGCGGCCCGGGCGGTGGCGTGCGGCGCTTCGCCGACGTCGACCTGTCGCACAACGGCCTCGCCACGCTCGTCTCCGTGGAGTGCCTGCCGGGCTACGACATCAGGCTCGGTGACCCGCTGCGCGTCCGCCACGACGGCGCCAGGGCCTGGATGCCAGGTACCCCTCTCCTCATCCCCTTCTTCGCCTTCGGCTGCTTCGTAGGCCTGTTGATGCTGTCGGTGTGGGCCACCGTCACGATCTCTCTGGCCCGCCTCTGAGCGGACACCCGCCCTGCCCGGCTGTGTCGCATTCGCCGGAAACGGCGAGCGGTTGTCAGAGGTGAGCGGCAGACTGAAGGAATGGTCACCCCCGCGCTCTTCCCCGCAGTTCCACCGCACTCCGAGGGAGGCCGCAACCGGGTGACCCGCCGATGACGGCGGCCATGCTGCGGCTCTGGGCCATCATCAAGCCCATCCGAGGACGCCTGTTCCTCGGCCTCATCGCCGCCCTCACCGCCTCGATCGTGGCCCTGCTCATCCCGCAGGTCCTCGAATCGGTGGTCAACCGGTTGCAGACCGACCCGTCCACGACCGCCGTGTTCACCGCCGGCGCGATCGTTCTCGGTCTCGGGCTCGTCGAAGCCGCGCTGCTGTGGCTTCGGCGCCTGTTCGTCATCGCGCCCTCGACCGCGGTCGAGAAAGACATGCGGATGCGGTTCTACGACCGCGTACAGCACATGCCCACCGCGTTCCACGACCTGTGGGGCTCAGGACAGCTCCTCTCGCGCGTCATGAGCGACATCAACACGATCCGACGCTGGGTCGCGTTCGGCATGATCATGGTCGTCACCAGCACCGTCACCATCGTCGTCGGCGTGGCGCTGATGTTCCGCTCCAGCGCCCTCCTGGCCCTCATCTTCACCATCGCGGCAGTCCCGGTGCTGGTCATCTCCTACCGGTTCAGCCGCACCTACCACGACCTGTCGCGACTCTCCCAAGACCAGGCGGGCGACCTCGCCACCGCCGTCGAACAATCGGTCCAGGGCATCCGCGTGCTCAAGGCGTTCGGGCGCGGACCCACCGCGCTGGCCAACTTCACCGACCAAGCCGAAGAGCTGCGCACCACCGAGGTCCGCAAAGCCACCGCCCTGGCCCGTTTCGGCATGGCGATCCTCATGCTCCCCGAGATCGCCCTCGGCGTCGCCCTGTTCGTCGGCCTCCACCAGGCCGCGGGCGGCCAGCTCGACGTGGGCCGACTCGCCTCGTACTTCGCCACCGCCACCCTCGTCATCGGCCCCACCGGCATGCTCGGGCAGCTCCTCGGCATGGCCGTCAACACCACCACCGCCCTCGAACGCCACTTCGAGGTCATGGACGAGCCCAACCCCATCACCTCCCCCGAGCAGCCGCGCCCCGTCACGGCCGCCCGCGGCGAGCTGCGCCTCGACGGCGTCCACTACCGCTACGCCGACGCCCCCGACCACGTCGCCGACGTGCTGCGCGGCGTCGACCTGCACGTCCACCCCGGCGAAACCATGGCCCTCGTCGGCGTGACCGGCGGCGGCAAATCGACCCTGCTGCAGCTCGTGCCGCGCCTCTACGACGTCACCGGCGGCGCCGTGCTCATCGACGGCGTCGACATCCGCGACATGAGCCTGCCCGACCTGCGCCGCCGCACCGCGATGGCGTTCGAGGACGCCACCCTGTTCTCCGAGTCGGTGCGCGCCAACGTGCTCCTCGGTGTCGACCCCGACACCCCCGAGGACGAACGGGAGCGTCTCATGCACGAGGCGCTCGAGACCGCCGACGCCCACTTCGTCCACGACCTCCCCGAGGGCGTCGACACCCGCATCGGCGAGGAGGGCCTCAGCCTGTCGGGCGGCCAGCGGCAACGCCTCGCCCTGGCCCGCGCCATCGCCTCCCGACCCGACGTGCTCCTGCTCGACGACCCCCTCTCAGCGCTCGACACCCGCACCGAGGAGACCGTCACCGCCCGTCTGCGCGAGGTCCTGGCTGGCACGACGACGCTCGTCGTCGCCCACCGCACCTCCACCGTCGCCCTCGCCGACCGCGTCGCCCTCCTCGACGACGGCGTCATCGTCGACGTCGGCACCCACGCCGAGCTCATGGAGCGCTCGGAGCGCTACCGCCACGTCATCACCCATCAGGAGAAGGCCGCCCTCGACCTCGACACCATCGAGGCGCACAGCGAGTCGGAGGCCTCGGCCCGGGTCCTCGTCGACACGGCCGGAGCCGCGCACGAGGCCGACGCCGACGATCCCACCGCCTCGACCGCCGAGCCGACGTCGTCGTTGCCGACCTCACCCGAGGCGCCGGCGCCCGACACTCCGCCTGAGCGCCCGCGCGAAGAGGACGAGGAGCAGCGCGTCCTCACCGACGCCGAGAACAAAGAGGCCGCCCGCCGTTCACGGCGCCTGCTCGGCAGCCTCATCGCCCCCGAGAAACGCCAGGTCATCGTGCTGGGCGTGCTGGTCATCGTCGCCCAGCTGGCCGCCGTCGCCGGGCCCGCGATCATCGCCTGGGGTATCGACGAGGCCCTGCCTGCGCTGCTCGCCGGCGACGCGACGCCCACCCTGCTCGTCGCGGCCACCCACGTCGGCGCCGCGATCATCGCCGGCGTCGCGACCTTCGCCTACGTGCGTCAGTCGACCGTCGTCGGCCAGCGCATGCTGCTGCGGCTTCGACGCCGCGTGTTTCGCGAGACCCAGCGCCTCGACCTCGAGTTCCACGAGCGCTACACCTCGGGGCGCATCGTCTCCCGCCAGACCACCGACATGGAGGCCCTGCGCGAAGTGCTGCAGTCCGGCGCCGAGGTCATGGCGGGGTCGGCGTTCGCGATGCTCTTCACCATCTCGATCATCCTCGCGATGGACCCCGTCACCGGCGGCGTCATGCTGCTCATGCTCGTGCCCGGCGTCATGCTCACCGTCTGGTTCCAGCGCCGCTCCCGCGAGGCCTATCGCGGCATGCGCACCCATTCGGCGCGCCTCATCGTCCACTTCGTCGAGGCGATGACCGGCATCCGTGCCGTGCAGACGTTCCGCAAGGAGGAGAGCAACCGTCGCCTCTACGACGAGCTCGCCGGCAACTATCGCGACGCCACCCTGCGCTCCATCCGCATCTTCGGCGTCTACCAACCGGCGCTGCGCCTGCTCGCCAGCGCGACCATCGCGGCCGTCATCGTCGTCGGCGGGTTCCGGGTCGTCAGCGGCGACCTGCAGGTCGGTGTCCTCGTCGCCCTCGTCATCTACGCGCGCCGCTTCTTCCAGCCCGTCGACGAGATCGCCAACTTCTACAACTCCTTCCAGTCCGCCGTCGCCGCCCTGGAGAAGATCGCGGCGCTCCTGTCCGAGACGCCTGCCGTGACCGAGCCCGAGCGTCCCGTCGAGCTGCCGCGAGCCCGGGGGCGCATCGACCTGGAGGGCGTCTCGTTCCGGTACTCCGCCAGCGGGCCCCTCGTCCTGCAGCCGCACGACCTACACATCCCGGCCGGACAGACCGTCGCGCTCGTCGGACGCACCGGCGCCGGCAAATCGACGATCGCCAAACTCGTCGCCCGCTTCTACGACGTCAGCAGCGGGGTGCTGCGCCTCGACGGTGTCGACGTGCGTGATCTGTCGGGGGAGGACCTCACCTCGAACGTCGTCATGGTCACCCAGGAGGCGTTCCTCTTCTCCGGCACCGTCGCCGACAACATCGAGCTCGGCCGCCCCGGCGCGAGCCGGGCAGAGATCGAGGCCGCCGCCGACGCGATCGGGGCAGGGGAGTTCATCCGGGCGCTGCCTGACGGGTTCGACACCGACGTGTACAAGCGCGGCGGGCGCGTCTCGGCCGGGCAGCGGCAGCTCATCTCGTTCGCGCGCGCGTTCCTCGCCGACCCGTCCGTGCTCATCCTCGACGAGGCCACGAGCTCGCTCGACATCCCCTCCGAACGGGCGGTGCAGGAGGGCCTCACCTCGCTGCTGGGAGAACGAACGGCGCTCATCATCGCCCACCGCCTCGGAACCGTGATGATCGCCGACCGGGTGCTCGTCGTCCACGACGGCCGGGTCGTCGAGGACGGCTCTCCCGCCGACCTCGTCCGCGCAGGAGGACGGTTCGCCGCCCTCTACCGCGCGTGGCAGGCCGCCTGAGCGCTCACGAGCCGAGACCGAGGACCCGCAGCAACGCCCAGATCGCCACCACCGCGAGGGCGATGACCATGCCGATGATGAGCACGACGAACCCCACCGCCTGCGCGAGATAGAGCGGCAGCGGCACCGACGTCGTCCGACCCGCCTCGAGGGTGCGCTCCAGCAGCCGGACGTTCTTGAGGTTGGCGCGGTGGGCGGCGTCGGCAACGTCACCCACCCCGGGGATCAGACCGAGGAGGGCGTCGATGATGAGGTTGAGGCCCATCCGCGCGAGCACGGGCAACGGCACGCGATTGCGGACGGCGTCGCCGAGGATGATGCTCGAGATGATCGCGCCCGCGGCATCACCGAATCCGGGGATCAGCCCGATGAGCGCGTCCAGGCCGATGCCGAACCGCGTCCCGGGGATGCGGACGGCGTCGTCCAGGATCCGGGCGAGCAGCCGGCTGGACTGTGAGGTCGCGCCGGTCCGGCGGGAGCGAGGCACCCGACGAGCGTAAGCGACGCACCGCCCCGTCCGATGCGCCTCGTCGGCGCTCAGCTCAGGGCAGCGGGGGCGGAGAGCACCTCGTCGCCCTCGACCGGCTCACCGATGAGGTACCCCTGCGCCCACGCACACCCCAGGTCCCGCACGAGATCGAGCTGTTCGGCCGTCTCGACACCCGCGGCGACGATCGGCACACCCTGCTCGTGCACCCGCTCGGCGACGTAGCGCAGCATGTCCTCACCCATGCCCGGCTGGCTCGGGTGCAGCTTGACGATGTCGACGCGGTTGAGCAGCGCCAGCTCCAGCACGTCGAGGTCGTCGATGGTGAACCCGTCCAGGCACGTCGTGAAACCCGCGTCCTGCAGCTCGCGGACGTGCTGCGGGAACTCGGTGTTGTCCGTCGTGCGCCGGTAGACCGCGACCGAGAGGTCGACGAGGAGACGGTCGGGGGTCACGCCGTGGCGACGCAGCGCCGAGACGATGTCCTCGATCATGTCGGGGTGGGTCGTGAACTCCACGGACAAGTTGACCGACAGCTTGAGGTTCTCCTTGCCCGCGTCGTTCGACCAGCGCGCGAGCCGGCCCAGGGCGTCTTCGAGGATGAAGAGGTCGATGTCGCGAGGCGAGACCTCCGGTGCCGTCTCGCTCTCTTCCGTCAGGCCCTCGGGCAGGGTCGCCGCCCCGGGGGTCCGCCGACGGGCCAGCGCCTCGACACCCTGCATCTCACCGGACATCAGGTTGTAGAAGGGCTGGTAGAAGGCCACCAGTCCCATGTCGGTGGGGGCCGCGGTTGTTTCGGACGTCATGGGCGCTCCTCTCGGCCCGCCGCACCGGATCCTTGACGGCGCACACCTCGGGCACCCCTCCCATCGACCCCCGGCACCCACTGATTAACACTTGGGTGACCGAGTCCGAATCGCGACATGACGTGGCCCTATGGCCCAATCGCCCTGACGGGCAACGGTCTCCGCGACGGGCGGGTCAGCGGTCGAGGACCGCCGGTGCGGAGCGGACGGCGTCGCCGTTAACAGGCTCACCGAGGAGGAACCCCTGGGCCCACTCGAAGCCCAGCTCACGGACGAGGTCGAGCTGTTCCTGGGTCTCGATGCCGGCGGCGACGACGGGCAGGTCGCGCTCCTGAATGGCGTCGACGAGACCCGCCAGATCGTCCCGGCTCAGCGCGGCCTGGCTGGGGTGCAGCTTGATGATGTCGATCGGCGCCGCGACGGCCTGGTCGAGGATATCGAGGTCGTCGGCGGTGAACCGGTCGAGGCACAGCGAGATCTCCTCCTGCTGAACCTGCTGCAGGCGGCGACGCGCCTCGGGGTCGCTCATGGCCGTGCGGAAGATGTCGACCGAGACGTCGAGCAGCAGCCGGTCCTTGACGAGGTCGTGGCGCGCGATGGCGGCGAGCAGATCCTCGACCGCGTTCGACCGGGTGATGTAGTCGCTGGAGAGGTTGACGGACACCACGAGATGCGGACCGTCCTCGGAGTGCCACTGGGTCATGTGCGCGAGGGCGTCGTCGATGACGGCGAGGTCGATGTCGCCGGCCGACTCGCCCTGCAGCGCCGTCGGCAGTTCGGCCTGCGCGTCAGGGGCCTCGCGACGTGCGAGCGCCTCCACACCCTGCAGGGCGCCGGTGCGCAGGTTGTAGAACGGTTGGAAGAACGTCACGAGCCCGTGCGAGCGGGCGGCGTCGTCGAGCGTCACAGCGGTTTCCTCGTCTCCCGAACGTGTATCGCTCCAGAATAGCCGGGGCTACCCGCCGGAAACCCGCGGTCGGGCCCTCCCCATGTCGACCAGGCGAGGAATTTTCGCGGTGATGACCGGTCCAGAACCCCCTAGGGTCGTCCTGTGACCACGAAAGACATCGCCGCCGAACCGCAACGCGTCTGGTCCGTCCTGACCGACATCGAGAACGCTCCGCAGGTCCTCCGGGGCGTCATCAGCGTCGAGGTGCTCACCGCGCCGCCGTTTCGGGTGGGGACCCGATGGCGGGAGACACGCCGGATGATGGGCCGTGAGGAGACGCAGGAGTTGGAGGTGACGGCGCTCGACACCCTCGGCCGCATGACCGTCGAGTCCGCCGCCGGCGACATCACCTACACCACGACGTTCACCTTGACGCCGCTGCGCCCCGGTACGCGCGTGACGATGACGTTCGATGGTTCTGTGGCTCCCTCGGCCGGGCTCGTGAGCCGCGTGATCGGAGCCGCGACGAAGCCGATCGGCGCCCTCGTCATGCGCCGCGTCATGAGCGCAGAGCTCGATGACATCGCCGCCGCGGCCGAGCGACAGGTCCGCTGATGGACACCGGCGCCCAGCTCGCGGACCAGCTCGCCTTCCACTGGGAACATCACCTGTGGCCGCGCCTGGCCGGGCTCACCGACGACGAGTACCTGTGGGAGCCGGTCGCGGGGTGCTGGAGTGTGCGACGCCGGGAGGACGCGCGGACCTCGCACGCGGCCGGCTCGGGCCCGTACGTCATCGACTACGAGGTTCCCCCACCCGAACCGGCGCCCGTGACGACCATCGCGTGGCGCCTCGGCCACGTCACGGTCGGCTGCCTCGGCATGCGCGCCGCCTCCCACTTCGGCGGCCCGCCGCACGACCTGTTGACCCACCCCTACCCCGGCGACGCCGCGACCGCGCTGCAGCAGCTCGAGGGCGCCTACACCGCCTGGATGGAGGGTGTGCGCTCACTCGACGACGCGGCCCTCGCGCGACCGGTGGGGGAGGCCGAGGGGCCGTGGGCCGAGCACCCCATGATCACGCTCGTCCTGCACATCCACCGTGAGGTCATCCACCACGGTGCCGAGATCTGCCTCCTGCGCGACCTGTACGCCCACCGCTGACGTCACGGCTGTGCGGCGAGGCGATCGCTCGCCGGGCGGCGGTGCGCTCGACCTGGCGAGGTCGCCACGTCGGGCACCGTCGGCCTGACCCCCGCCGCGAGCAGCGTCGATCGAAGGTGCTCCAGCGTGCCCGCGGGGTCGGCCTCGAACGCTGCCCGCGTCATGACGTGCACGGTCCACCCGTGAGCGGCGAGCCGTCGTCGCGCGAGCAGGTCGCGGGCGTACACGGTGGGGCCGTCCCACGTGTCGTCCTCGCAGACCAGGCCCACGTTGCCGCACACGACGTCGAGGCGCGTCCCGCCGACATCGACCGTGCCGGTGGGCGCGAACCCGGCCTCCAGCAGCGCGTCGTGGACGCGACCGGCGAAGGAGGACCCCTCGGGCCGTCCGCGCGCGATGGCCCGGGCATCGTCGGGCACGTGGAGACGGTGGCCGGTGCGGCGAACCGTGTCGTCGAAGAACGATCGGGTGCTGTCGCACCACACGTCGAGGTCGGGAAGGTCATGCAGGTACCGCTGAGCGAGTCGCTCGGCGCGAGCGTCGGGGGAACGTCCGCTGTCCGTGCCGTCGCCGAGGACGACGAGGCGGGGCGCCAGGGTGCGGACGGCGAGGTCGGCCTCCAGTGCGGAGGCGTCGTCGACGATGACCACATCGAACGGGCCAGGGGCCTCGTCCAGCCGGTCCCAAGGCACGAACCAGGCGGGCACCGCGACGCGGCACGCGTGCGCGAGCCGATCCAGTTCACGGTGTTGACGCTCGTTGCCGCCGCCGTCGGCCAGACGTCGGGCGAGGTGGGCGTGCAGCGTGAGGTCCAGGCGCACGGTCGCCGGGAGGTCGTCGATCGCGGTCGCGTGCTCCCACGCCCGCAGCTCCGCGAGATGCCCGGCCAGGTCGCGTATCGAGTCCTCCACCATCCGCAGCGCGTCCGTATCGGCGGGTGGAGTCGGCACGCGGGCCACCTGAGCGGCGTCGACGGCGCCGCTCCACGCCTGTTCGAACTCGGTCAGCAGCTCGTCCCACGAGGGGTCGGGGCGACGACGCAGGGCAGAGAGCAGCCGCGGCGCCGCATCCGCGAGCCGCGCGGAGAGCTCGTGGAGTTCACGCCGCTCCTGCAGGCCGGCCGCCGCACGGGCGAGGGCCTCCCACCGGTCGGTGTAGGCGTCGACGTCGAGTGCCGTCGCCGCATCGCGCAGGCCGACCAGGTCGGCGTGCGCGGCCGACCGGGCGCGCAGGAGCACGACGGCGTCGGTGAGGGGCTCGCCCGCGCGTTCGGCCGCAGCGTGCGCGTCGACGGCGTCGAGCAGGTCGGCCAGGGTCCGCACCCCGGCGGCGTCCCGGACCGGCGGCATCCCCAGATCGGCCAGCAACCCGCCGAGCCGTGCCCGGGCGTCCGCGAGATCGACGATGGCGCCGAAATCCTCGAGGTGGGACCGGTGCCAGGCGATCCGCTCGGACGCCGGCGCGTCGACGAGGATCGCCGTGTCCGGGGGCCAGGCGAGGTCGAGCTCGTCGAGGGCGGCGCGTGCCTGCAGCTCCCGCAGCAGCGCGTCCACCTGCTCCGGCGTCGTCGGGGGACGCCCGTCGACCCGCACCCCGCGGAACAGGGGCCAGGCCGCCTGGACGGCGGGCGGGACGTCGACCCCGGGCCGTGGCGTGCCGTGATCGTCGATCGGGAGGGGCCCGTGCGCGGCGAGGTGGTCGCGCAGGTAGCGGGCCCGGGCTCCGGCGTCGGGAACGTCCTCGAGGAACGACACCTCCGCGTCGGCGGCCGCTAGGGCCTCCACGGCCTGCGCCGCCACCGCCCCGATGGCCTCCACCGGCTCGCGCCACGGTCGATCCGCTCCGCCGAGCATCTGGGCGACGAGGGCGTCGGTCCACCCGGCCGGGAAGCGGTCGGCCACCGCGAGGGCGTCCCGCATGTCCCCGACGATCGCCCCCATCTCCGCACGCCGTGCTGCCGAGGCGCGCTGCAGGGCGGGCCACCACGGCTGCTCGGGGTCGGGCTCCTCACCGACCTGCGCCGAGGCCTCCTCGAACCGGGCCACGAGAGCCGCGAACTCCCCGGGGTCCGGCAGCCCGGAGAGATCGGGCGCGACCAGGGCGGGCGAGGAGTCGGTGATGTCGGTGTCGGTGGCGTCGTCACGCGCCAGCAGTGCGCGTAGGCGCAGGGCGTCGTCGCCCCGGAGCGGGGCACCTCCGCTGGGCTCGTCGACCAGGTCGTCGAGCCAGGTGGGGCGATCGCGGAGCCGGGCGTGCCACTCGGCGAGGGTGCCGGCGCGACCGTCCCACCGGTGGAGCGCGGTCGCCTGTTCGCGTGCGGCGACGAGGTCGTCCACGAGCCGCTGCCGGTGCCGGCCGAGGTCGACCAGCGCAGACTCGACGTCGTCGATACCGCCGTCGTCGCGCGCGAGGAGGGCCGCCGTGAGCCGGTCGATGTCGGGCTGCTCGTCGATCCCGCACGTCAAGGGGTGCAGGCCCGCGGGGAGATGCGCTCGCACCGACGCGCGCTCACCGGCGCCCGTGATGAGAACTCGCCGACCCTGGGCGAGGAGGTCCGTCACCAGGGCGGCCAGCAATAGACCCCGCTCGGACCCCGGTGCGGTCTGCACCACCGTGCACGGCTGGTCGCTGACGTGACGCACGACCGCGGCCTCTGCCGTCAGCAGGGGTTCGGGGCAGAAGCTCACCCCGCCGGCCTCGACCAGGCCGCGGGTGCTCGGTGGGTCTGCCACCTCCTCGTCGGCCCCCACGAGGGCGCGCAGACCGCCCGGGACGCGGCCGGACTTCTCCACCTGCTCCGCGAGAGCGCGAAGCCGCGGTCCCGTCGTGTCGCGGCGGCCACGACGCCGAAGGGCGGGGGAGCGCGAGACGACGGGGCGTGCGCCCGCCGCCGGCGGGGCCGTGTCGGCGGTGTCTGCGTACTCGGCGTACTCGGCCCGGAGCGCCTCCACCAGAGGGTCGAGGGCGTCCCGGAGATCGCCCAGCGGGTCGACCGCCACGCGCCGCGCCTCGCCCTCGAGGGCCGCGATCGTCGACGCCTGCAGCGGACGGGGCAGCATGTCGAGGTCGACCCGGATCCGACGTGGGTCGATGTGCACCTGCACCTGGCCTTCGGCGCGCCGGATGGTGGCGGGCATCGTGAACACGTGCTCGGCTACCGTCGTCCCCGCAGTGCGACAGGTCAGCAGCCCTACCCCGAGCACGAGCTCCTCGTGCTCATCGGGTGTGAGGGCGTCGAGGCGGTCACGCAGGTCTGCCACCGGGCCCAGCTCGCGGACGGTCGCAGCCCAGTCGCTCCACTCGGCGTGCCACGTCGCGAAGGAGGCCCTGATGCGAGGGTCGTCGATCAGGCGCCGCCGCTCGGCCCGCCCGCCGCTGGTCCGGACCTGCGCCGTGGCGCGCAGTCGCAGCCGCGCACGGGGACGGTCGATGTCTCCACTGATCCAGGGCGCGAGGTCTGGGGGGAGGTGGGGACGCGCCGGCAGGGTGACGTCGTCCACCGTCACGAGCGGGGTGCCGCCCACTGTCACCGACGGAAGGGCCAGGTCGGCCCACCACAGCACGTGCTCAGGGGTCGGTTCCACCGGCTCGTGGGTGCGTCCACGAGCGAGGAAGCGCAGCAGCCGACCGGCCCGGTCGACCGCGCCCCGCTCGTCCATGCCGACCTCCTCACGCCCACCTGACGAATCGGCCCGGCGCCCCTGAGCCTGAGGAACTCCCGTGCGAGGTAAGGACTTTGCCTGAGCTTGTCCTGGCGAAGCGCGCGCGGTGGCCTGCCCGCCTACCGTGGACGTGACGACCGTCGACTGCCCGCTCGCCCCCGCGCGAGCGCTGAGAGGTGCGCCCCCGTGAGTGGCTCCACGACCCCATCGCCCGTGCTCGGTCCCGACGGGGATGCCGCCCGCCCCACCGGATGGAAGAGCCGACGCACGGAGGGCATCGGGAGTTCACCGCAGGGCCGTGACCACGTCACCGGCGTGAGGCAGAACGACAGGGTGATCATGGTCGCCCTGCTCGCTCTGGCACTCGTCATGCTGCACGCGGTGGCGGACATCCTTCCCGACGCGCCGCTCTTCTGGATCGTCACTCCGCTCCGGCTCGTCATCGTCGTGGGCCTCGTCGCGCTGCTGTTCGCGCATCGCAGCGACCGGCAGGTGCGTTGGCGGATGCCGTTCGACGTGTGCGCGCTCGTCCTCGTCGTCGCCGCCGCGATCCCGGCCCACCTCTACGGCGGGTGGCCCCAGTGGCGCGGGTTCGTCACCGCCGTTGCGGTCGGTTACCTCGCACTCGGCCTCATCCGCCGCGCCCCGGACGCGTGGCCCGCTCTCGGGCTCGTCTCGATGGCCTCGGTGGCCACGGCGGCGCTCGCCGGGTTGCGGCAGACGATCAACGACATCCCCACCGGCTTCTGTCGCGGCGCCCTCGACGGCAGCGCCGACGCCTGCGGGAACGACGGCGTCTTCTACCGGGCCCTCGGCACCTTCGGCAACCCCAACCTGCTCGCGGGGTTCCTGCTGCTCATCACCCCGCTCGCGTTCGCCTACGCGGCGAGCCTGCCGCCCAAGCAGCGAGCCGTCGGATACCTCATCGCGAGCTCGGGCATCCTC
>JAUNTP010000092.1 GCA_030538585.1 Mobilicoccus sp. | reverse complement strand
CCGTGACACTCATCGACGTCAGCCGGGACGATTTTCTGAGGGCCGGAGCGTCGTCATGGGGGCTGCGCAGCGCCGACTCTCTGCATCTCGCCACCGCCCTGCGCCTCGACGTCGACGAATTCATCACCTACGACACAGAACTCATCACGGCTGCCCGGCGAGTGGGGCTGCAGGTGTCGTCACCGACGTGAGCGTCGATTCTCTTCCGGCCAACTCCTCCGGGGTGCTCCCTGCCGTCAGCGGCACCCGCGTGAGGTGGGGCTCACACCCCGGGGCCATCCATGTCCGAATGTCGGAGACGTGGGGACATCCAGAGCCCCACGTGTCCCTCTTGCAAGGGGCATCGAGACATGGGTGAGGACGTCGAGCCGCGCGGGCGCGAGTACTCCTTAAATGACGAACTGCTCCCGCAGGAGAGCGACGTCCAAGACCGTCGAATCCCCTTCTCGACGCACAACGGGGTAACCCTCAACGTTGAGCTGTCTCTCCAAGCACGCGACGGCGCCGCCTACCCGGACGGGGTACACACCAAGAGCGTCAGCCATGTCGGATGACGAGAGTCTTCGGTTTGGAGCGGCCGCCAGGCGATCGACCACAGTCCCCACCTGGTCGCCTTGTGGTGCGCGTAGGCCGCTGATGCGATCAGCGCCGACCCCAAACTGGCCTGGGCCGACGTCTGAGCGACGGCGGGTTGGTGCGTCTCGATTGGGGGCTCAAGGTCGACGTCCTGCACCACAGGCGCGTGCGTCTTCACCGACCTAGAGCTGTCAGCCGCCGGCGAGACATGGACGGTCGAGCGATGTTCCGCGACACGCGTCCGCGGAACGACGTCTTGCACCACCGGGAAGGGCGCTACCGGCGGTGGGTACTGGGCTGCACTTTCCGTTGCTGCCCCGGAGCCGCTTCTGACCCGCGCACTCCCCGCTCGATGCCGGGCTGCATAGTGCGCTGCACCGCAGCGGCAGCGCCGGTCCCGCCCCCATCGCCAGCGCAGGTAGGGAGAGTTCACGACGACGGCAGCCACGCTGGCTGCCGCCCAGGTGATCAGCAACAGCCCGCCACCGGCGTGCCCGTTCTCTTCTGTCGACGGCCAAGAGGCAGCGACAATGCCCGCCATCGTGAGCGACACCGCAAGGACCACGATCGTCCATCGGCGCACGCGAGCAGCGAGATAGACGAAGCTCACCCAACTCAGAACTCCGAGCCCCACAAAAGCAGGGATCATCCACAGACTGTGACGCACACGCCATCCCAACGGCGGGTGGCAGTCACACGGTTCTCCCCAACCATCCTTGGTCGTCGATGTCATCGCGCACGGGCTCCTCTGCTCACCTGGATACCTCGTCGTCAGGGGGATCCGAGGTCTGAGCGCCTCACCGGGCGGCGAGCACCGCCCTCGCCGCGTCGATTGGGAGGAGTTCGTTGAATTTCAGTCCATTCAGGGCGCGCTCGTCGATGACGGGTTGCACGCCGGCGAGGTCTGGGCCGAACCTCTCGTGGGCTCTACGCCGGGCCGCGCCTAGAGCTGCTGCGGTGACGTCGCCGCGCAGCGCGATCTGAAAGTTGTCGAAGGCGCTGGTCTCCCCCAGCAACTCCGGTGCGACGATCTCGAAGGCCGCGAACCAGGTGGCGTTCTGGCGTAGCCCTGCCCACGTCCACCACCGGTTTCGACCTCCGTCCTCAGCGACCACGCGGGACAACTCGTCGACCTGGTGGCGCCGGTCGTCCCGAAGCCGCGCAAGGGCGTCTGTCGCCCGGCGACTGAATTCGACCCCAGGCGGGCACTCCCCCAGCAGCATCCGGCGCATGGCGTCACACAGCTCGGGCGAGAGCGGCACCGGGCTGCTGCTCCATTGCACGCGCCCCCGGGCATCGGTCGGCTCGACGTACGCGCGGCGCCTCTTCCAGTCGATGTAGGTGACCAACCAGGAACGCCCGGCCAGTGTCACCGCCCGTGGACCCTCGTGTTTCAGAGTCAGCGCGATCGGGTCGACGCTGCCGATCTCTTCACGACCGTGAAACAGCCGCACCTCCGGGGCAGCGGCGAAGACCGCCATGAGTTCGAGGAAGTGGCGGCGCCCGTAACGACGCTCGGCCTCGGGGCCGATGAACAACAACCCACCGTCGTCATCGAGGTGCCCGGTCGCCAGCATGTGCTGCACGATCGAGGTGAACTCCGCGTCGTCGCACATCGACAGGGACGAAACGTGCCGCCAAGCGTCTTCTGCCGAGATGCGGCCTCGTTCCAGAGCCAGTCCCAGAACTTGTTGAGCGACGAGATGCAAGGGCCGCGCCGGTGGGATGACCGGTTCCACGTAGCCCTCGGACCACAGCAGCAGCAGGCCGCAGGCGCGCAAGAACTCGTCCTCACGCGTCCCGAGGAACAGCGTGTTGCGACTGGTGCCCGGTCTTCGGCCGGTTCGTCCGAGTCGTTGCAGGAACGACGCGACGGTTCGCGGCGAGCCGAGCTGGATCACGCGGTCGAGGTCACCCACATCGATGCCGAGTTCGAGGGTGGAGGTCGAGACGATGACGCAGTCTCGCGCTTCGGCGAAGGCGGATTCGGCGCGGCGGCGCTCATCGAGGGAGAGGGAAGAATGCGAGAGAAAGGTCTGTGTGTCAGCCGTGCGCAGTTGGACCGCCATCTCCTCCACGGTGCGGCGTGAGTCGGCGAAGACGAGCCGCTTCTCCCCCCGGTGCAGCTGCGACACGACGGTGGCCGCGTTGCTGACGGACCCGACGAAGTCCAGTCCCACCTCGGCCTGTGCTGTCGTTCCCGCGGGAGGATCGATCACGACCGCAGGGCGCCCACCGGTTCGGCCCGAACCCTGGAGCCAGGCCAGAAGTTCGGGGGCATTCCCGACCGTTGCGGAGCACCCGATGCGCTGGAGGGGAACGCCGGCGATGGCGGCCACCCGCTCGAGAACGGCGA
The DNA here is from genome assembly GCA_030538585.1 of Mobilicoccus sp. Lineage (GTDB taxonomy): Bacteria > Actinomycetota > Actinomycetes > Actinomycetales > Dermatophilaceae > Mobilicoccus. Next base: position 10,705 of record JAUNTP010000092.1, on the reverse strand, counting down.
GCAGGTGCCACCCTCGATCGTCGCCGGCGAACGCATGGACCTCGTCCACCACCACGGCGCGAACGCCTGCGAACAACTGCCGGTGGTCGTAGAGCGAGGAGACCAGCATCGACTCGATCGACTCCGGGGTCGTCAACACCACATCCGGCCGGTCGATCACTTGACGGCGGCGAGCGGACGCACCGACGTCACCGTGCCGCAGGGCACACGTCCGCCCGAGCCACTGGGCGTATTCGGCGACGCGGACGTGCAGGTTGTTGAGGAGCGCTTTCAGAGGGCACACGTACAGCACTGATGTGCCTTGCCAGTCCTCGTTCGCCATGCGCGTCAGCAGGGGGAAGAGCGCGGCCTCGGTTTTGCCTCCGGCGGTGGGGGCCAACAGCAAGGCGTCGCTGCCCGCGAGAATGGGGTCGATCGCGTGCTCTTGCAGCGGGCGCAGGGCGGGCCAGCCCAACGTGTTGACAACGTGGTGCTGGATGACCGGGTTCAACCGATCGAAGGCGTGCGGTGCGGCGGACGTCGTCACGTTTCCTCCAGCACGTGGGTGACGGTGGCCCACCCCTGGCGTTCGGCCCATGCGAGGAAGCGGGGCCACCGATCGTCGGGCCCGAGGTGCCACCGCTTCACGAGCATGTGATCCAAGGCCTCTCGGGCTGTCTGTCGATCAGCGTCCACGGCATAGGCGGTGAACTCCGCGCACCCCTGAAAGTCCAGATCGAAGGGGAGACTGGCACAGAGGCGCAGCCCCTCATCTCTGAGCCCAGCATCCTCGGTGACGACGACGCACGACAGGTCCACCATGGCGTCGAGCGCTCTATAGATCGTCGTCGTACAGTCCGGCATCGGCACTGAGTCGTGCGACCTCGTCGAGGGCGGCCCGACGCTCCCAGCGTCGACGGTCGGCGTACTCCATGACGTCGCGGGTGCGTAGACGGCGATGCGTGCCGACGTACTGGCAGGGAATGACTCCGTCATCTACCAAGGTGCAGAGGTAAGTGCGCGAGATCCCCAGGAGTCGGGCAGCTTTGCCTGTCGTGACCGTCTCATCGACAGTCCCGATGAGGACCCCGTGCCCGGCCGCGAAGGCCTCCAGTGCATCACCGATCGCGAGCGCCACCGGTGCAGGAACCTGCATGACGTGTCCATCGATACTGATCTCGACCGCATCTCGGCCCAGGCTCGCTGATCGAGCCACGGAGGCGAGTCCGTCCAGCGCATCTCGGTCCACGTGCGTCGCGGCACGAATGGTATGCGGTCTTGTCACAGTCACGTCAGGCCTCCTCCCAGTCGACCCACCCTAGGCGATAAGTGCCACAAAGCCAACGGGGTGAGGATGCGGCGCATGTCAGAGGTCGAGGTCGATGTCGTCGGGTGAGGAGGCTGGCGCTGCACCGCGTGCGGGCCGGGTGGCCACGCGTTCGGTGTCGGTCATCTCCTGCTCCCCGATCGTCGGGGCGTAGTGCTGCCTCGGGTCGAAGTCGTCGAACTGGTCGACGCGGTCGAGCACGTCTCCGACGAGCTTCTTCAGAAAGAGCCGTGGCGCCACCCCGACGCGCCCGCCCAAGGTGCCGGTCACGGCGTCGGCGAGGTCGCCGAGGTACGGGTCGTCGACGCGCCGCAGCAGCCGGTCGCTGTTGACCTGACCCGCCGCGTACACCTCCCGCACCCGCTGTCCGACCTCGACGAGCGAGTCGCGGGTGAACCCCGGCAAGCGCACTTGCACGGCCCGCGGATTGTCGAAGCGGGAGTCGGTGGTGAAGTCGGTGGCGAGTCGGCCCGCCAGTGGGTTGAGTCGCTGGATCCCCGAAGGTCCGTCGTAGAACGCCGGGGTGCCGGTGATGACGAGGTAGAGGCCGGGGAACCGGTGGGAGTCGATTTCGTCGACGAGTTGCCGTAGGGCGTTGAGTGCCTTGTCGCGCACGTCGCCACGAACCCGCTGCAGTGTCTCGACCTCGTCGAGCACGAGCAACAACCCGGGGTGCCCGGCGTCGCGCAGCACGACGAGCAGCCCCTGCAGAAAGCCGAGCGCTCCGAAGTGGTCGAGATCGCCGCGCACCCCGGCGGCGCGTTTCGCGGCGGCCGCGACGTGCGGTTGCCCGCCCAGCCAGGCGGCCAGAGAATCGGCGGTCGCCTGGTCCCCGCCGGCGGCGGCAGCGCGGTAGGCCCGGAGCGCCATCGCGAACGCGGGGGTCTGCGTCGTCACTCCCGCGAGCCGCTGCTCCAGGAGTGCGTTGACTGCCGCGCCCAGCGCCACCTCGTCGGCCTCCGCCAGAGCGGGGTCGGCGCCGATCGCGTCCTCTTCGAGGGTGTAGAACCAGGAGTCGAGGACGGAGCGGAAGGCGCTCGGCGCGATGGAGGCCGTTCGCAGAGTCTCGGCGATCCGCCGGTATACCGTCTCCAGCTTGTGCAGCGGGGTCTCGGTCTCGGAGATCTGCACCTCGGCGGTGGCGAATCCGCGGCGCAGGGCGCGTTCAGCGAGGTGGCGGGTGAAGAAGGTCTTACCGGAGCCGTATTCGCCGCGCACGGCCTTGAACGCCGATCCACCGCCGGCGACGGTGTCGAGCTCAGCCTCCAGGGCGGCCTCGAACCGGTCGAGACCGACGGCGAAGACGTCGAGGCCGGCGCTGGGCACGGTGCCCCGGCGCAGGGCATCGACGATCTCGCGCCGGCGGCGCGGGGAGACCTCAACGCTCACGTGTCACTCCGAACTGTTCACACAACAGATCGACATCGAGCACCAGAGTCTGACCGTCGCTGTCGCTGCGCAGCACCGGGTAGCCCTCGACGTTGAGGACTTGCTGCACCTGGGCCTGGGCGCCGCGCAGCCGCGGCTTGGGTACACCCAGAGCCTGGGCTGCGGCAACGGCAGGCAGGCGCGCGTCGGGGGTGGCGATGAATTCGTCGATGAGACGGGCGACCCCCGCCCGGCGCACAGAGAACCGCGGGGCGAGGTCGCGCTGCCGCTGATAGGTCTCGGACGTGACGACTGCCTCCCCGAGACTGGACGCCGTCACGGGTGCGGGAGCGTCCTGCGGCGCGAGGTCGAACAGCGACGGACCCTCCTCCATCCTCGAGGTTCGGCGGCTGCGTCGTGCCGGCGCGGGCGGCACCGTTGGCGCAGAACGCGCGGCCTCGACCTCGGGTCGGGCCCACCATCGCGGCTCCTGAGGGGGTAGCAGGAGCGCGGGGTCGACCTCCTCCGCCGCCGGTTGCAGCACGACGACGGGCACGACGACCTCGGCCGGGTGTGCCCCTCCGTGGTATCCGGCCTTGAGCGCCTCGTAGCGCACCCCATCGGTGACGGCGAGCACGGCGCGCTGGTCAGGGCTCACGACGCGTGGCCCTTCGACCAGTACCTCGTCCTCGGCGCTGGTCAGATCCCCGCCGTCGCGGCTGCGGTTGCTCGTCGTCGGGGTCGCAGGCCGGAGGTGGCGACCGTCGCGCAGCTCGACGATGTGTCCGTGGTCGCCGGTGAGGATGACGGTGCGGCCGGCGTGTTCAGCGGCCCGGAGCAGCGGTTCGAGATGTTTGACCGATTCGGCGTTCCAGGTGGCACCGCCGGGGTCGCTGCGGTCGAGGGCGTCGTCGATGGTGTTGAGCACGATCCCGACGAGCGGCGTGCCGGTGACGTCGGCGATAGCGGCTGCCACATCCGACGCCACGGCCCAGCCCCGGCGGGTGCGGTCGACCGCAGCCTTGTGGAACAGACGAGCCGCGCACTTGAGGCTGCGGTCGGCGAAGGACGCGAACCCGTCACGTTCGACGCGTTGATCGCCGGCGGTGATCTGCCCCGTGAACAGGGATGCGCGGCTGATCGTCGTGAGGGTCGGCAGCGCGGCAATCGCACCGGCCCGCCGGACAGGCTCGGCATCGGACTGGGACAGGCCTGGGACCGTGCTCTCTTGCCAGCCGAGACGGTTGATCGCGTCGTCGACGATCGTCGTGGCGGAGGCGACGCTCATGCCGTCGAGCAGCACGAACAGCACTCCGCGATCGCCGGAGTCGCGCAGGACGGGCGCGACGACCTGGTCGAGCACCGCCTCGATGGGTATGACCCGCTGTGTCGGGTCGCCGAACGCGGTGAGTCCGGCGGCGGTCGCGGCGGCGAGGGCTGCGGCGAATTCGCGGGCGTCGGCGTTGCGGCGGGCCACGGCGCGGTGCACGACGTCCTCCACGCCGCGGGCGGCGACGGAATCGACGGCGGCGTCCACGCCTGCGGAGGCGGAGTTGATGGCGGCGTCGACCCAGCCGCCCTCGTCGAGGTGGGCGCGGGCGTGGTGGGCCAGCGCCGCTCCCGAGTCGGCCGCCGCCGCGTCTAGGGGGGCGCCCGGTGCACGGCCCAGCCAGCGGGCGAGTTGCACCGCAGCGCCGAGTGCCTCGTTGTCAGCGCGGAAGCGCGCGGTGAGGACGTGTGCGGCGACCGCAGCCCAGGCTGCCTCGACGTCGGCCAGCGAGCCGCCGGCGTCCAGGGCGGAGAGGGCTCGCCCCAGAGCCTGGGCTCGCAGGCCGTGCGCCGACGGGAGGAGGTCTGAGCGCACAGCGAACGGGGTGGCGCCTTCTGTTCGCAGCAGCCCGTCGGCACGGTCGAGCGCCCGCTCGGCTCCGTGCCGTCGGGCTTCGGTGGCGGCGAGCAACCGGGTCATCGCGGTACGGGTCACGGTGCCGAACGCCCGCATCGCCTCGTCGCCCGGCCGTGCACCGCCCCAGTGGTGTTCGAGGCGGGTCCGGGACACGCGCACCTCGACGCGCTGGTCGGCGGTCATCGAGGGATCATCGGTGAGTGCGTCGACGGCCACGCCCAGGGCCGCGACGTCGGCCATGAGGCCTGAGCCGAGCAGCGGTCGGACGACATCGGCAGCGGGCCCGAAGGTTTCAGCGAGCCGTGCGAGGCACGCGTCGGCGAGCGCGTCACCAGCGGTGGCTCGCAAGGCTTCGACGCGTGTGAGCGCCTCGGGGGCGAACGTCCAGGCCAACACGGTGATGTCGTCGAGCCCGTCGACGTCGATGTCGAGGGCGGCCTGGATGACGCTGTCGATGGCATGCTCACGGGTCAGCACCCCACCGGAGGCGGCGGGCCACATGCCGCCGAGCGGAGTGGCCTTGAGCAGGCCTTCGGCGATCTCGCGGGCGCGGGGGGCGCGCACGAGGGAGGTGGCGAGTTGGGTGGCCCGAAATTGTCCGAGCACCGATTCCCACACGTCGACGCTGCGGATCCGGCCGCCGTCGACGTGGGCGAGCAGGCCGGCCCCGAGGTCTGCGGGGGCGCGGTCGGTGAGCAGCACGAGCCATTCGTTGTCTGTGAGGGTGCGCAGCCGCTCGCGCATGTCGAGCGCGGAGACGCAGCGTTCGGCCCGGATGGCCACGTCGGCGGCGGAGCGTCCGGTCCAGGATCCGCTGGGCAGGGCGGCCCGGAGCGCGACGGCGCCGGGGGCGTGGCCCTTGCGTGTCAGCGAGTCCACCGTCGAGCGAATCATCGCTCCGCCGACGGTCGGCACCGGTCCTTGTTCGCTCACTCGATCACCCGCCAGGTCACCTCGTACCGGACGCCGCCCCGCAGACGGTCGCGCAGCACCGCGGCCACCTCCTCGGCGGTCCCTGCGACGGAGTCAGCAGCGGCGGCGACCTCGCCTGACGCTCCGGGTGTGGCGGTCGGGGGTGGTGTGGGGGCGTCCGGTGGAGTCTGGGCGGGCGGGGCTGCGGGGGTGGCCCCGCGCAGCCACTCGAAGTTCTCCTCATCGAGGGTGCGCAGGGCGTCGTGCATGGGGTGTTCGCGCTGGTCGGCGCGGGCACGGCGGGCGAAGTCGTTGAGGATCCGTGCGGCTGCCTCGGCTCGCTCCCCCTCGCCGTCGCGGGCGGCGAGAGCGTCGGCGAGTCTCTCCCACCTGAACCCGGACAGGGCGGCACGCACCTGACCGGCGGTGGTCAGCGACAGGCTCATCGCCGGCCCGGTGCCGGCCAGGTCGATGCCGGCGAGCGCCCTCACCAGGTGCACGCCGTCGAGCTGGGCGAGCCGGTCGACGATGTCGTGAGCGGATCGGGCGGTGGTCAACCGGGGCGCACCGGAGGCGTCGGTGACACCGGCCCGGCGGTAGCTGTCGTCGAGCACGCCGACCAGACCGGAGGCGGGCTCGCGCAGCTCGGCGGCAGCAGCGCGCACCTTCTCGGCGAGTGCGGCGACGGCTTGCGGGTTGAGGTACCGGGGAAAGGTGATGCCGAACAGGTGCCCGGCGGTGTCGCGTGCCTGGTCCCATTCCTCCTGGGTCGGCAGTTCCTGGGTGCGCAGGTCCATGGCAGCGGTCAGCTGACCGGGTTCGGGCGCGTGGTGCTCGGCGGCGCCGCGCACGTACCAGACCCGCTGACGCAGCGCGGCCCACGCGATGATGACGAGGTCGGCGACGGGCTCGGTCAGGCCCAAGCCGAGGCCCGCGATCCACTCCCGCGCCTCGGTGATGGTCACCGGGTCGTCGGGGTTACCGCGAAGCGCGAGTGCCTTGTCGAGTTCGACGGCCCACGGCATGTAGGCGTCGCCGAAGATGTAGTGCGTTTCGGTGGCCTGCCCGATGCGGGCGGGGTTGGCGACGCGCCGCAGGATGCGGGAGTCGACGGTGTCGACAGGGACGCGCCGCTCGGGGTCGGCCATCGCGGCCTCGATCGACCGCTTGAGGGTGCCGAGTTCGCGGGCGCGCAGCACCCCGCCGTCGAGGTCGAAGCGCGGGTGCTCCGGGTAGGTGTTGTCCCAGGCTTGCGCCACGAGGTGCTGGAAGGCGTCGCCGAGCGTGGCGCCGACGGGCGGCTGCGGGGTGAAGACTCGAGAGAGGGAGTACAGCTCCTTCTCGTGGCCGGGGTCGTCGACGAGGTTGGCGCGGCCGCGGGTGGCGGCACCGTAGGCCTGCTGGATGGTGTCGGTGATGGTGCGTTCGAGGGTGTTGCGCTGCCCTTCGAGGATGTTGCGGGCGAGCACCCGGTCTTGTTCGCGCAGGTGGTTGGCGTGCTGCTCCCAGCGGTCGCCGGTGCCGCTGAGCAGCCAATCAAGCACGACGAGCCGGCTCAGGTCGCGCATCCTCGCATCGGAGAGGAAGTGCGGCAGCCACACGATCGTGCGGGTGTCGAGCTCGCGGGAGTTGAGCCGGTGGTAGCGCGAGATGTCGTCTTCGGAGGAGAACCCCTGCTCGTCGAACGGAAAGTCGACGACGAGCCGCCACGTGTCGGGGGCTGCGCGGAACCGGTCGTCGGGCAGTGAACTGGCGTCGCGGACGTTGCCGAAGACCACGTCCACGACGCGCGGGGTGGCCCGCCACGTGGTGGTGGTGCGGTACGCGCCTTCGAGGTCGGGTTCGGCGCCGGCCTCGATACCGAAGGCGCTCTTGACGATGCGTTGGATGAGTTGGCGGCGTCGGCCCTCGTTGTCCTCGATGCCTGCCTTGGCGACGATCGACTCGTAGTCGACGTCGGTGAGCTGTACCGCGATGGCGGGTTCGCGGCCGGTGGTGTCGACCTGGATTTCGGGCACGTCGGCGGCCCAGGTGCGTACCTTGCTCAGGGCGGCCTGAGCCTCGGCGCCGGGGATGGGCGCGACGATCGAGCCGTGGTTGAGCGCGGCGAGCCGCCGCGGGGTGAGGTGCTTGAGCGCAGGCACCTTGGGTGCGACGGCGGACAGGATAAGCGTCTTGCCGAGCCGGACGTCGGCCTCGTAGCCGCGCGGCAGCGGCTTGTCGCCGGCGAGGTCGGCGCGCCCGAGGCCATGGATCTGCAGGATGACGGGGTGCAGCTTGTTCTCCCACACGTCTTTGGCGGAGGAGAACAGCGCGGCGGTCGCGGAGTCGAGCGGCTCGTTGCCGAGCACGACGAGATCGAAGCAGTCGCCGACGGGGATAACGTCGTCGACGGTGAGGGTGTCGCGGCGCTCGACGAGGAGGCGTTGCATGACCTTGAGCGCGGTCCGTTCGCGCTGCATCGCCGCGGCGAGAGCCCGCAGGGTCGAGACGAGCGCGGGTGAGAAGGGGTAGGTGAGTTTGAAGGCGGCCTCGTCGGAGCCACGGTGTTGTTCGTCGGTGTTGGCGTTGTCGAGCAGCGTGTCCCACACGCCGGGGGCGCGGTCGATGGCGGCGAACGCCGCGGCGATGCGCGCGGCGGCGGCGTCGTCGCGCGGCTGCAGGAGTCGCTGGTGGGCGACGTGCGGCAGGTTGTCGTCGCCGAGCACGATGGAGGCGAACCGTCCGCTCTGGTAGGCGAAGGCCTGTTCCAGGGCGGCCTGTTGGGCGCCGCTCGCGCCGGCGTCGGCGAACCACCGGCGCAGGTCCATCTGCCGGGCGATGATCGAGATGAGGGGGATCGCGCGACGCCCTGCGCCGGCCTCGACGAACTTGGTGAGCTTTTGGGATTCGCGGCGGAAGAACTCGACGTCGTGCACGCCGAACGCGAGCCACAGGATGAGCTCGTCGAGAAAGAGGACGACGCCGTCGTAGCCGAGGGTCTTGGCGTGCCGGGAGATCTCGACGAGGCCGGTGTCGATGTCGACGAAGTCGGTGCTGGTCCCGAACGCGGGCAGGAGCCCGCGCACGAGAGCGTCGACGAGGCGGGCGCGGGCGTCGTCACCGTGGGGCGCGTGGCGGGCGGCCTCGTAGGCGTCGGCGGTCCAGCCGGTGGCGGCACCGAACGATCCCCAGCCCGCGGACGCGCCGGCGGGCGCGGCGTCGCCGAGGGCGGCGAGGAACGCCTGGTCCCCCATCGTGGCGCGCAGTTGATCTGCGTTGGCGAGCAGGTCGTCGGTGCGGTGCAGGCGGGGCAGCTCGGCGTCGGGGTGCAGGCGCCGGACCTGCGCGACGTACTGGCTGAACACCGCCTCTTCAAGGCTGGTCGCGCCGAGCAGGTGGAAGGCGAGCGGCATCACTCGCCGGCCGGCGAGGGCCGGGTTGTGCCGGGTGATGACGTCGCGCAGCTCGGCCTTGTCGCGGGCGGCGGGGTGCTCGCGCAGGATGGCGTGCAGCACGGCCATGAAGTGCGACTTACCGGAGCCGAACGAGCCTTCGAGGTAGGCGCCGGCGCTGTTGCCGCTGGTGAGGGCTTGCCCGACGAGGCCGAGGGCGTGGTCGAAGGCGTCGACGAGCTGCTCGGTGACGACGTAGTCGGCCAGGGCGGCGGCGGCGTGGTCGTCGACGAACTCGCTGAGTTTGAGGACGTAGTCCTCGTCGCGGACGCGTTCGGGGATGTCGATGAGGTCGCGCAGCAGGGTGCTCATGTGGTCTTCCTCCGGCGCCCGCGCGTCGGCGCGGGCGGTCGCCAGTCGAGCAGGTGGGTGCGGGTCGTGGACAGGCTCGCGAGGTGGTCGTCGAGGGTGGCGCGGCAGAACGCGGCGATGTCGATGCCGTTCTCGTCGGTGCCGGAGTGCCACTGCTCGACCCACGGTTCGAGCTCGGCCATCCCGGCGACGAGCGGGGTGAGCTTCTCGTCACTGGCCCCTTCTGCGACGCGGGCGGACAGGATCGTGGCGAGCGCCAGGCTTTGCTGCGCGTGATCCCATCCGGCCCAGCCGAGCAGCGTGGAGGGGTCGGTGTCGCGGTTGCCGCCGGGATAGGAGATGAACCGCTCCTTGGGCACGTCGAGCTTGCCGCGGTGCCGCCAGCCGGCGCGGAAGTCCGCGCTCGTGTACTTCGGCGGGACCGGGATGTCACCGACGTCCTCGCCGCGGTCCTCCGCGCGCTGCAGGTCCCAGGTGCGCTCCCACTCGCGGCGCTTGCGTAGCCCCGATTCCTTGAGCCGCAACGACGCCAGGTACGGCACCGCCTCGTCGGCGAGCAGCTTCTCCAGGGTGTTAGGAATGTCGACGTCCTGGCCCTGCGCCCAGAGGTCCAGCGTCGCGCGCAGATCGTCATCACGCGCCACCTCGTCGGCAAGCTGCGCCACGGAGGTGGGCTTCGGCCGCCCCGCCCCGTCGAACCAGAACCGCCGATCCTCCAGCCGATCCAGCAGCCACTCCCGCAGCCGTCTCTCGTACCGCTTCTCCCACGGCTCACTCGCCCACCGCCGCTTGTACTCGGGACGTTCGAGGAGGTTGATGAACCGATCCGACTCGATGAGGTCCAACCGCCGCTGCACCAAATTGCGATACTCCTGCGGCCAACTCTCGGGGATCTCTGTCACGGGTGTCGAGCCATGTCGGTCGAACCACGCTGACGACTCCTCGCCGGCCGCGATTTTGCGCGCGAGGGCGATCTCGAACGCCCGTTCGCCGAGAAGGACCATCGGGGGCTCCTGGCCGCCGGGCAACGTGAGCTGCTCGTCAAGCAGGCCGTAGAGGCCGTACACCTCCCAGTCGAGTTCCTCCTGGACGCCGATCATCCGCGCCCGGAAGTCCTCTTCTTCCTTGGCCATGCGCCCCGCGACATGGCCCATCGGACGCCCGGACTTCGGGACGGCCGATGGGAGGTAGCCCCCCAATGTACGCGCCATGTCGTCCAGGCGTCGCCCCCGCTCCAAGGGCAAGGAAGTCGGCAGCGGGTAGTCCTGCAAGGTCGTTCCGGTGAATTCATATCGGTCAGACCAAGGCTGCTGGGACACTCGAGCGCCGTCTTGGCCGACCGGATCGCCGCCCTTCGGGTAGCTGTTCTGCTTGAGCCAGAAGCAGGCCGTCGAGGAGTTGAGGACGCCCAGCAGCGCGAGGTGGTCGTCCTCGCTCGCCCCCTCGGGCAGCTTGATGACCGGCGCG
>JAUNTP010000322.1 GCA_030538585.1 Mobilicoccus sp. | reverse complement strand
GGTTTCTACGACCGCAAGGCTGTGACTCTCACCGTGACTGACCTCGCGCAGGGTGAAGGTGCGGCCACCTACCGGACGCTCACGGTCACGCCCGAGGGGGAGAACCCGGAGCGCTTCGAGCTGCCCGGCATCCAGCCCGGCGAGGTCGATCAGATGGCCGATCCCGCCGAAGTCAACGGCTGACCCATGTTCAAGTCGCGTCTGATCGCGATGCTCGCAGCCCTCACTCTCACCCTTACGCTCGTCGGTTCGCCGGCCGCTCAGGCCGCGCCGCGCGTGAACTGTGCCGTCGCCAAATGTGTCGCCCTGACGTTCGACGACGGCCCCGGTCCCTACACGCCCCGTCTGCTCGACACCCTCAAGAGGACCAGCACCAAGGCCACCTTCTTCGTGCTCGGGAACGCCACCACCGCTCGTCCAGCGACGGTCAAACGGGCGGCGCGCGAGGGTCATGTCATCGGCAACCACGGCTGGGACCACCGCCAGTTCACCCGCCTCAGCGCCGCCGCCCAGCGCGACCAGGTGCGGCGCACGGCGTCCGCGATCGTGAAGGCGGGGGCGACGGCACCCAGGCTCGTACGCCCGCCGTACGGGTCGTTCAACAAGGCCACGCGCGCGCTCGGGGCACCCCTCGTGCTGTGGGATGTCGACCCACTCGACTGGAAGTACCGCTCGGTGAGCTCGGTCACCACGCGCGTGATGCAGGGAGTGCGGCCCGGCTCGATCGTCCTGCTGCACGACGTGCACGGCACCACCGTGGACGCCGTGCCCGGCATCATCGCCCAACTCAAGGCGAAGGGCTACACCCTTGTCACGGTGCCGGAGTTGCTCCGCTCGCAAAAGGCGGGGCAGGTGTACTTCCGTCGTTGAGGAACGTCAGCGTGGCCACGGCGCCTCCTCCTCCGTTGGAGAAGGTGAGCTCTGCCCCCAGAGCCTGGGCCTGACGCTGCGCGATCACCAATCCCAATCCGCTGCCCCCGCCGGGCCGTGACGCAAACCGTTGCGGCCCGGCGTCCAGCACGTGTGGGGGGTAGCCGGGCCCGTCGTCGGTGACGGTCACGGTGGCGCCGCTGACAGTCACCACACATGAGGACGCCCCGTGGCGGTGGCTGTTCAGCACCAAGTTCGCGAGGATGCGGTCGAGGCGGGCCTGCTCGATGGAGACGGTGGCCGGGTCGTTCACGTGGACGGTGACGAAGTCGTCGCTCGAGGTGGCGGGGAGGGCCTCCAGCGATCGCTCGACGGCGGTCTTGAGGTTGAGGGGCTCGGTGCGAGCGGCGTCGGTGCCCGCTTCGAGGCGGGAGAGTTCGAGCAACTGCTCGACGAGGGCACGCAGGCGTCCCACTTGTCGGCGCACCAAGGCGGACGTCTCGTCGTCACCCAGCAGTTCGGCGGCGCTGACCAGCGCGGTCACCGGGGTGCGGAGTTCGTGGGCAACGTCGGCGCTGAACTCGCGCTCGCGTTGCAGGCGTGCGGTGAGGGCGTCCGCGAGGTCGTCGACGGCGGCGGTGAGGACGGTCACCTCGTCCCGTCCAGGTTGGGTGGCGCGCTCGTCGGACGCCCCGGCAGCGATCGCGTGGGCGGCGTCCGCGCCGTGGCGGAGTCGTCGGGAAAGACCGCCCGCGACGAGCCAGCTGGCGAGGGTGGCGGCCGCTACGCCGAGCCCACCCGCGACGCCCAAGGTGGTGAGCAGACGGCGTTGTTGCTCGTGCAGATCGTCGGCCGGCAGTGCCACGACGAGGATGCGACCCGTCTCCAGGGGGCG
>JAUNTP010000091.1:3446-13773 GCA_030538585.1 Mobilicoccus sp. | reverse complement strand
CGACGTCTCGAAACCATGGTGAGTGGACGGGAGCGACGCACCGGTGGTCTCGAGACACGCGCTGCGCGCGTTCCGCGACCAACTGTGTGGTGGCGGCTGTCGTCACCCGGGCGGGGGACGACGCTTCCGCGCTTTGGGCGTCTCGGGACGTCTGACCTACGCTTGAGGCTATGCCTGGACAGTCGAGATTCGCCGACCTGGAGCCGTTGCTGCCCCAGGTGAGCAAGCCGCTGCAGTACGTCGGCGGTGAACTGAACTCGCAGCTCAAGGACTGGGAGTGCGGTGGCCCCGACACGGTGCGGTGGACGCTCATGTACCCCGACGCCTACGAGGTGGGGCTGCCCAACCAGGGCCTCATGATCCTCTACGAAGTCCTCAACGAGCAGGACTTCATCCTGGCCGAGCGCTCGTACGCGGTGTGGACCGACCTCGAAACCCTCATGCGCGAGCACGGTGTGCCGCTGCTCACCGTCGACGGTCACCGCGCCGTCAAAGAGTTCGACATCTTCGGGTTGAGCTTCCCGACCGAGCTCAACTACACGAACATGCTCGCCTCCCTCGACCTCGCCGGCATCCCCGTGCGCAGCGCCGACCGCGGCGAGGACGATCCCATCGTGCTCACCGGCGGTCACGCGAGCTTCAACCCCGAGCCCATCGCGCACTTCGTCGACGCCGTCGTCGTCGGCGACGGCGAAGAGGCCGTGCTGCGCATCAGCGACATCGTGCGCGAGTGGAAGTCCGAGGGACTCAAGGGCACCGACGGGGGGCGCCACGAGTTGCTGCGTCGCCTCGCCGCGACCGGCGCGGTCTACATTCCCGCGTTCTACGACGTCGCCTACACCCCCGACGGCGCGCTGGAGGCCGTCACGCCGAAGCCCGGCATCGAGGGCGTGCCGTGGCAGATCAGCAAGCACACGGTCATGGACCTCGACGCGTGGCCCTACCCCAAGCAGCCCCTCGTGCCGCTCGCCGAATCCGTGCACGAGCGGATGAGCGTCGAGATCTTCCGCGGCTGCACCCGAGGTTGCCGCTTCTGCCAGGCCGGCATGATCACCCGCCCGGTGCGCGAGCGGTCCATCACCGGCATCGGCGAGATGGTCGAGCGCGGCCTGCAGGCCACCGGGTACGAGGAGGTCGGCCTGCTGTCGCTCTCCAGTGCCGATCACTCCGAGATCGCCGACATCACCAAGGGCCTCGCCGACCGCTACGAAGGCACCGAGACGGGCCTGTCGCTGCCGAGCACCCGCGTCGACGCCTTCAACATCGACCTCGCCAACGAACTGTCGCGCAACGGCCGCAAGTCGGGGCTGACGTTCGCGCCCGAGGGCGGCAGCGAGCGGCTGCGCAAGGTCATCAACAAGCAGGTCAGCGAGCAGGACCTCATCGACACCGTCGCCGCGGCGTTCTCGGCCGGGTGGCGCAACGTCAAGCTCTACTTCATGTGCGGGCTCCCCACCGAGACCGACGAGGACGTGCTCGGCATCGCCGCGCTCGCCAAAGCCGTCATCTCCACGGGCCGTGAGGTCAGCGGCCGCAAGGACATCCGCTGCACCGTCTCCATCGGCGGGTTCGTGCCCAAGCCGCACACCCCGTTCCAGTGGGCGGGGCAGCTCTCGGCCGAGGACACCGACCGACGCCTGAAGTTGCTGCGCGACGAGATCCGCTCCGACCGCCGGTACGGCTCGTCCATCGGGTTCCGGTACCACGACGGCGAGCCCGGTGTCGTTGAGGGGCTCCTCTCCCGGGGTGACCGTCGCGTCGGCGACGTCATCGAGGCGGTGTGGCGCGACGGTGGCCGGTTCGACGGGTGGAGCGAGCACTTCTCCTACGAGCGGTGGATGCGCTGCGCCGACGCGGTGTTCACGCAGATGAACGCCGAGCACGGCTGGGCCGTCGACGTCGACTGGTACACCACGCGCGAGCGCGACGAGCTCGAGACGCTGCCGTGGGACCACATCGACTCCGGCCTCGACAAGGCGTGGCTGTGGGAGGACTGGCAGGCGGCCCTCGATGAGGAGGAGCAGCCCGACTGCCGCTGGGACCCGTGCTTCGACTGCGGCGTCTGCCCGCAGATGGACCTCGACATCGAGATCGGCCCGACGGGCAAGAAGCTCCTGCCCCTCACGGTGCTCGGCTCCGGCAAGGACGCGATGCTCGCCCGGTGAGGAGCGGCCGCGTCACCGCGTGGCGCGGACGACGCGGGGGAGGGCGAGGACGGCGAGCGTGGGCGCCACCGCCATGCACAGCCACGGCGCCCACGGTGCCGCGTCGAGGTCGAACAGCGCGCCGATGAGCGGGTTGACGAGCAGCACGACCACGCCGCCCACCGTCGTGAGCAGGCCGAGGCAGACGCCGGCGGCGCTCGCCCCGGCCATCTGGCCGACGAGGTCGCGGGCCACTGGCAGGACGATCATCTCGCCGAGCGTCACGAGGGCCACGAACGCGATGAGCGCGACGTACCGACACGCGTCGCCGACGTCGAACAGGAGCACGAGCGCCACCGGTACCGGAGCGGCGGCGAGCACCGCGTACCCGACCCGTAATGCCGCTGCCGACGAGTGAGCCGCGGCACGGCGACTCACCGCCATCTGGCCGAGAACGGTGAGCGCGGCGGCCCCGGCGAAGAACCACGTCACCGAGCCGCTCGGCGCGCCCGTGCGGCCGAGCTCGGTCGGCAAGGCCAGGTAGAGCTGGTTGTACAGCAGCAGGGCGCAGGAGTTGACGAGCGCGAACGCGAGCACGTCGCGCCGCTGCACCGCGACGGCCAGCGTGGTCCGCAGCCGCGGGGCCGGCCCGGAGCGCTCCTCGCGAGGGACGCCCAGCGCTAGGCCGAGCAGGACGATGACGAACACCGCCGCGGCGGCCGTGGTGGTGACCCGGAACGACACGGGCAGCAGCAGCCCCCCGAGGGCGGGTCCGACGAGGGCGCCCACCTGCCCGAACAGGGAGAACAACCCCCAGATCTGGGTGCGGGAGGGGCCGCCCGCGGCCTCGACGTCGCCCGCCCAGATCGAGGTGGCGGCCTCAGCGGCAGGGGAGAACAGTGCGGCGGCGATGCCGACCAGCAGCACGCCGGTGACGATCCCGGCCACCGACTCGGCGAACCCGAGCACGACGAACCCGGCGATGCGGATGGCGCACCCGGTCGTGATCGCCGGACGGATGCCGACCGCGTCGACGATGGCGCCGCCCACGAAGAACAGACCTTGCTGGCTGAACGTCCGCAGCCCGAGGATGAGCGCGACGGTGGCCGATGTGAGCAGCAGGTCGCCTTCGAGGTGATCGGCGAGAAACGGGACCACGAGGTAGAAGCCGATGTTGAAGCACAGCTGCGCCATGAGCATGAGCTGCAACGGGGCGGGCAGCTCCCGCAAGCGGGCTCGCGCCGGGCCCGTGGTGAGGCTCAAGACATGACCGTCGCCTTCTGGCGGGCGGGGCCTTCACCGCACCTCGCCCAGCCGCTGTCGTGGAGGGGGCAGTCCGCGAGGACGTGGTGACACGGTCGTGTCTGCGGCGCAGGGCCATGGACACGAGCAGCGCCGGGACCTCTGCACCGGAGGTCCGCGCGGACGAGCACGACGCGGCAGGTCTCCTGACCTCAGTTCGACATCCCCGCGCGCCTTCCCGACCCTGGCGGGTCAGTGGCATCGTGCGCGGGGACTCCCTGTCACAGTGGCGGGACCGCTCCGGATTCACACCGGATTACCTCGGGGCCCAAGCGGGCACCGCGTCGCTGATATTCGGTTGTGGGCCCCGCCCATCCGAGGCGGGTGGAGCGTGAGCGACGATAGCAGGATGACGGTGAGAGACGGCCACGCGAGCCACGGGCATGATCACGGCCCCAGCCCCGATGAGGTCGCGAGCGATCCCGGGTATCGCGGACGGTGCCGGATCGCCGTGGCCCTACCCTCACCATTGTGGCGGTGCAGGGCATGGGTGCGTGGGTGACGGAAAGCCTCGCCCTGCTGGTCGACGTGGTGCACTCCATCGTCGATTCGTCGGGGCTGGTGGTCGCACACCTGTAGTGTTCCTGTCGCTGGTGGTCCGCACCTTCGGGTGCGGGGAAAGAGGGAACCCGGTGGGAATCCGGGACTGCCCCGCAGCGGTGAGTGGGAAACGACCCCCGTCAACACGCACTGGGTCTCGATGTGTGACCTGGGAAGCGACGGACAGTAGGTGGCCCCGGCGGCCGAGCCCATGAGTCCGAAGACCTGCCTCCGGTGCACGCGGGGGCTCCCTCGTGTGCGTCCGCGGTCCCGAGGGAAGGCCGACGTGACCGCGCTCGTGCCGAGGCGAGGGTGCCGGTGCGCGTCGTACTGCCACTGGGCCATCGATCTGCGAGGAACCAGACGATGACGAACACCCTTGCCCCGCGTCCCCGCTTGCGGGAGACGGCCAACAGATTCCCGTGGATGCGCCTATCCGTGGGCCCCGTCAAGGAGACGCTTTCCTCGATGGTGCAACTGACGCCCCCTCCCATCGTCACCGCCGATGGGATGCGATTCATCACGGATGCGCTTGCCGAGGTTGTTCGCGCCGCGCGGGGAGGGCCGCGATGAGTACCACCGACGTGCGGGTGGTCCGCCCCGCCGAGACCCGCCTGACCCTCGCGATGGTGATGGCCGCCCACGACACCAACCTCATGGGCACCGTGCACGGCGGGCACGTCATGAAGAGCGTCGACGATGCTGCCGGCACGGCCGCGGCGCGCTTCAGTGGCGGGCCCGCGGTCACGGCCGTCATGGACGAGATGATCTTTCGGGCACCTGTCCGCGTGGGCGACATCCTCACCGTGCACGCCCAGATCAACTGGGCCGGGCGGACCTCCATGGAGGTCGGGGCGCATGTGGCGACGACGCGCTGGGACGAGTTGAACGAACCCGTCCACGTGGCGACCGCCTACCTCGTCTTGGTCGCCGTCGACGAGAACGGCCGGCCGCGCACCTTGCCGCGGCTCGAACCGTACTCGCCGGACGACCTACGCCGCCACGCCGAGGCGGAGATCCGCCGTCGCCACCGGCTGCGCATGCGCGAAGAGATCGACCGTCTGCGCGCGCTCACCGACTAGATCCGGGCGCTGGGGCGGGATTCGAGATTTCTGCCCCAGCGCGCGGAGCACTTCCCGGATCGGCGGCGTGTGAGCGGGTACGGTGAACGTGCTGGTTCGCTGTCGCCGATCCGTTCGTCGGCAGCGTCGCAAGAGGGAATCCGGTGCGAATCCGGAACTGCCCCGCAGCGGTAAGTGGAAACGACAGCCGTCACGAAGCACTGGGAACGACCACCTGGGAAGCGACGGCCGGTAGGAACCGCGGCGCACGCGCCGCGCATGTCCACGAGTCCGAAGACCTGCCAGTGCGTCGCGCACCCGCGCGGCGCGCCCTGCGTTCACCGCCTCGAGGGAAGGCCGGCGCACACCGCACCGCGCCATGCGCGTGGGCGATGCGAGCCGCTGCACCCTCGGAATCCACCGGGAGGTCAGCCATGTTCACCACCAACACCGCCACCACCAACACTGCCGCCAGCATCGATGACCGCGAGCGTGGCGTCGATCTTCGCCTGTCCTGCTACACCGACGGGCGCGACGCCCTGTCTCTCACCGAAGACCTCATCCACCTGGAGACCCAGGCCCGGGTGCCGATGGACCTCGACCTCGGCTGGCTCGCGAGCTCGATGAGCCGGCCCGGTTTCGCTCTTGTCGTCGGGAGCATCGGGTGGCGCCTCGCCGGATTCGTCGCCGGCAACATCGGCGATGACCTGCTCCTGTCGCGCTTGGCCGTCTCGGCGGCCGCGCTGGAGGAGTGCCCCGCCCTGCCGGACGTGCTCATCGAGACGATGCTGACCCACGCGAACCGGCCGTGGGTCGACGTCGTCGTCCCACGCGGTTTCGTCGCCCTGCCGAGCCTCCTGCGTCGGGGGTGGGAGGTCGTGACCGACGCGGGTGACCCCTCGACCGTCCGACTCACCGGCGCCTACGTGGATGGGATCTCCTGACCTGCGTTAACCAGCGGGCCGCGGCGGGGTGAACAGATGGGGTTCGAGAGCGGACGGGATGGGCGCGAGTCCGGGTCCACCGGCCGCGGTCCAGGCGAGGACGAGCTCGACCGTCGAGTCACTGCCGGCGCGCGCGAGCCAGGTGGGCCGTCCACCTGCTCGCCGCCCGTCCGGCGAGGGCCGGACGACGAGCACGTCCTTTTCTGTGCAGGGTCCGAGGCAGTCGGCAACCGTCACGGGCACATGCCGGGCGAGGAGTTCTGCTCGCTCCACCGCCACGGGATCCCGTTGTCCTGCGTCGGTCTTCGCGCAGCAGCACCCGTGGCAGACGCTGACGGCCGATCTGCCCACGTCAGGCATGCGTTCCTCCTTGCTCGTGTGACGACGTGGCCCGCGCGTCCCGGTCGAGGGTGAGCCCTGAGTCGAGGAATTGGATCACCGGGGGCGCACCGTCGTCGAAGTGCCGAATGCGCGCTCGCACGTCGTACACCTCGGCGATCAGGTCGGCCGTCAGCACCTCGTGGGGAGGCCCCGCGGCAACGCAGCGACCCTGGGCGAGGACGACGATCTCGTCGCAATACGCGAGGGCGAGGTTGAGGTCGTGCATCGCTGCCACCACCGCAAGATCGGTGCGACGAACCGTGGCGAGGACCTCGAGTTGTCGTCCCACGTCGAGGTGGTTGGTCGGCTCGTCCAGGAGCAGCAGCTCACCACCCTGGGCGAAGGCTCTGGCCAGTTGGACCCGCTGCCGCTCACCCCCGGACAGGGTGTGCCACGTTCGCTCGAGGAGGTGCTCCACGCCCGTGCGCCGGGCGGCCTGCACGACGAGGCGCCGGTCCTCCTCGGATGCACCGTGCCATCGTGAACGATGGGGGATACGGCCCAGGTCGATGACATGTGACACCGGCAACGCCTCGACGGTGTCGACCTGCTGCTCCAGAACCGCCATCCGGCGGGCCACGTCGCGTCGGGAGAGCGAGGCGAGGTCGATGTCATCGAGGCACACCACGCCGGAGTCCGGGGCCAGCGTCCCGGCGAGCATCCGCATGACGCTGGTCTTTCCGGCTCCGTTCGGACCCAACAGGCCGACCAGTCGACCCGGCGCCAGGCGCACGGTGACGTCCTCGACGATGGTCCGTCCGGCGACCTGCCAGCGCAGGTCCCGTCCTTCGAGGCTCATCCGACCGCCTGCCGGCGTGCCAGGATCGCGACGAACACCGGCACCCCCACCAGCGCGGTCATCACGCCCACAGGGACCTCCAACGGGGCGAAGGCCGACCGCGCGATCGTGTCGGCCCACAGCAGAAACAGGGCGCCCACCAGCGCGCTCAACGGCAAGAGCGCTCGGTGGCGAGCGCCGACCACGGCCCGTGCCACGTGCGGCACGACCAAGCCGACGAACCCGATCGCCCCCGAGGTGGACACGACGACGGCCGTCATCAACGCGGTCGCGACGAGCATCGCGGCGCGGACCGTCGTGACGGACACCCCGAGACTGGCGGCAGAGCGCTCACCGAACGCGAACGCGTCGAGCGCCGCCGCGCAGGCCAGACAGACCGCCATTCCGAGCACCACGACCGTGGCGGTCACCGCGACATCCGTCCAATCCGAGTTCGCGAGGGAGCCCATCAGCCAGAACAACACTCCGCGGGTGGTGTTCGCGTCGGCGCCGATCATGACGATGAACGACGTTAACGCCGTGAACCCTTGTGTGACAGCGATGCCGGCGAGGATCACGGTTGCGGTGGTGCCGCCCGCGAGGCGCGAGATGGTGAGCATGAGCGCGAAGGCCGTCAACGCGCCTGCGAACGCCCCGCCGGACAGCCCGAGCGCCCCGCCGATGCCCAGCACGAGGACGAGCACCGCGCCGGTCGACGCACCCGAGGACACCCCGAGAAGGAACGGGTCGGCGAGGGGGTTACGCAGCATCGACTGCAACACCGCCCCCGAGAGCGCCAGGCCCGCCCCGCACAGCGCCGCCAGCAGAGCCCGCGGCAGGCGCAGGTCGGCCACCATGGCGATCTCGAGGGCGCTCGCTCCCGAGGCGCCGATCCCGCCGCGTTCGAGCAGGATGCGCCACGCGGTGGCAACCGAGATGTCGGCCGGTCCCATCGTCACGGCGACGACCACCGAGAGCCCGAGCGCGAGGACCGCCACGACCGCGGCGGCGCGGCCGGCCATCGGCGCCCTCACGAACCGAGCTCTCGCACCCCTTCGGCGACCTTCTCGGTGCCGTCGACCGTGCGGATCGAGGGGTTCATATCACCGCCGGGCAGCGAGATGTAGCGCTTGTTCCGGACGGCGTCCATCTGCGCGGTGACGGGGTTGGACTCGAGGAAGTCGATTTTCGCCTCTGCGGTTTCGGCCGTCTGACTGCGTCGCGTGAGGTCGCCGAGCACGATGATGTCGGGGTTCTTGGCGGCGATGTCCTCCCACCCGACCTGGGGCCATTCTTCGCTGCGGTCGGCGTACACGTTGGTGAGTCCGACACGGTCGGCGATCAGTTCCGGCGCGCCGAGACCGCCCGCGACGTAAGGAGATTCGGCGTTGGCGAACCAGAACACCACCGTGGTGGGCTCGGTGCCCTCGACCGGTTCGATGGCCGCCATCCGCGACTCCAGATCACCGATGAGGTGCTCACCCTGCGCGCGGGTGTCGGTCAACGCCGCGAGGTCGCGGATGTCCTGGGCGATGTCGTCCAGGGTGAGAGCCTCAGTGCGGGTACCGTCGCTCGTGCCGTCGCCGGGCTCGGCCTTCTGGCACTCGACATGCGAGAGGTAGGTCGGCACGGACAACTGCTCGAACCGCTCGTAGGGCGCCACGCCGCCGGGGGACAGCGTGCCGGAGAACGAGGCCGTGACGAGGTCAGGCTGTCGGGCGAGAACGGTCTCCAGAGAGGGGTTGTTCTCCGCGAGGCGAGGCACCTCGTCGTTGGCGTCGGCAAGCTGCGGCAACACCGGGTCGGTCCACGTCGCCGTGCCGACCATCCGTTCTTCGACGCCGAGCGTCAGCAGCATCTCGGTGGTGCCCTGATTGAGGGACACGATGCGTTCGGGGGCTGCCTCGAGAGTGACGGTGCGGCCGCAGTTGGGGACCTCGACGGGGTAGCCGCCCTCGGATGCGGCAGCCGCGTCGGTCGGAGACGCCGCCGAATCGGAAGTGGGGCTGTCCTGCGAGCCGCACGCAGCGAGAACCAGGGCGGCGGTCGTGAGTGTCACGAGGCGAGCAGTGCGCAAGGGGCGAATCATGGGGAACACAGCAGTCCTCACGTCGAGGGACTGGGTCGCGAGCCCCACACCGACCGGCAACAGATCCGTTGCGGCGTCGATCGGTCTTCGGGCTCGAGGTCAACCGCAACGAGGCGTCTTCCCGGGTGGTTCACCCAGTGACGTCGTGCCCCGCGCGTCACTCATACCGCTGCGCGTCAGCTCCGGAGTCTCACCGGATTCCCTGCCCCTGGCATGGCCAGCGGCGCTCGACGGAGTCACCGTAGCAGCTGCAGCGATCACTCTCTCCGTTGTGCGACGGTCGGCTCCGGTCTGGGCGCCCACCTGGCGGCTCGCCACGACAATCCTGTCACTGGGGACATGTCCACGAGGCTCACGACGCCGGGATGAGGTCGACCAGGGCGGCGCGGCCGCGGTCGTCGACACGAACCACGGCGACAGCCCCGTCGAGGTGGCGCTCCAACTCCCGCGCCTGCTCCTGGTCGACGAACCAACTGTGGACGCCGCAATCGATCTCCCAGCCCGTGCTGTGGCAGGTGAGGTACGGCCCGCTGTCGGGTCGGGTCGTCACCGGGGTGCCGCCGCGGGTCAGGCCGTTCGTCTCCAGCGGCACGAACACCTGGCCGCGAGGCGGGAGATCCTCCGGGTCGACGATGTCGGTCGGCGACGGTGCCCCCACCTGCAGGTCGGGGTAGGCCAGGGCGACGTAGGCGCCGCGGAAGGGGTCGATGGGGTCCAGCGGCGCGACCGCGAATCGGTACTCCTCGCCGGTACGAGCCGACAGTTGCGGGGCGACCGCGGCCCCGACGAGGAGAGCCTGCGCGGCGAGGGCCGCCACGACCAGCACCAGTGGACGCTTCATGATGCGCTCCTTGCGTGATGTCGATGGTGCGGTGGAGGTGCTCATGACGTGCCCGCTCGGTGGCTGCGGACGAGGCGCTGCAGGACCCGGCGGAGCCGGTCGGCCAGGAGCCCGGTGACGACGAGGACGATCCCCAGGACGACGAACAGCACAGCTCCGGAGAGCAGCGGCGCGAACACCGCGAAGCTCTGGGCCGTGACGAACACGACGAGCGCAGCGAGCGCGACCCCGGTGAGGGACTCGCTGT
>JAUNTP010000091.1:0-3436 GCA_030538585.1 Mobilicoccus sp. | reverse complement strand
GGCGTACCACGCGGCTGCGGCAACGAAGACGAGCACCGCGACGATGGCGTGCGCCCAGGCCTCGCCGCCGCCGGCGCCGAAGGGGTCGCCGGGCTGCCAGGTCGAGAGGGCGAGGCCGGCGCCCACTGCCGCTGCGGCGGCGACGACCTCGACGGCGCGCTCATTCCACACCCGGGTGTGGAGGCGGGTGTAGAAGAGCGTCAAGGCGAGTGCGGCGAGCGCCATCAGTGCGGCCACGACCCAGATCGCCCACGCGCCGCTCCCCGCGGGGTGCCCACCCCACGTGGCCCCCACCGGGAGTGCGGCGAGGAACAGCCCGGCGAGGGTGAATCCGGCGCCGACGAGCCGCCATAGCTGCGCGAACCCGGGTCGGTGGCGGGTGAGAGCGGGGACGTGCGCGACGGCGACCGACGTCGCGAGCAGTCCCGCGGCGAGCAGGAGAGCCACCGTGCCCACCATCGACAGCTCTTGCTGCGCGGTGAACCAGACGAACCAGATGGCGGAGGCCAGCAACCCGATACCGAGCGCGCCCCGAGAAGAGGTGGCGTACGCGTAGAGGAGTGCTCCGAGCGCCCAGCACCCCACCAGGCGCGGTTCGAAGGCGGGCACCTGGAGGCTTTGCGCGGCCTGGAAGATCACGGCCCCGAACGCGGCGGCCGCCAGGGTGCGGCAGACGGCGATGAGGCTCGGGCCGACGTCGCGGGGGCCGTCCAATCCGAGCGGTGTCGCTGGGCGGCGCGCCGCAAGCACTTCGGCGACGGTGGCGAGCCCCAGCCACAGCGCCGCGATGATGATGAAGCGGAGCACGGGGGAGAGGTCGTCGTAGTTGGTGGCGACGAACCAGACGATGCCGACCGCGACGAACGTCGTGCCCAGGCCGGTGACGATGTGCGCCAGCGCGAGGCGCCGCGCGGGAACGTAGCGGCTGCGCACGGCCGCACTCTGCTCCCCGGTGATGAGGTTTGCGGACTCCCACTCGTGGAGTTGCTGATCGAGCCACCGCACGAGGTGCGGCGGGGTGGGGCGGGCGAGTGCATCGGGGCTGGGGGTGGCGTTCATGGCCGAACTCCTTTCGACGACGCCAGTCTCGTCCGGGGGGTCGGGAGTCCACCTGAGCACGCGGACTCAACCTCACGGGCGGCGCGCCTGAGTAGCGGCGAGGAGTGCGGAGAAGGGGCAGGTCAGCGCTGCTGTTCGCTCCACAACGGCCGGTCGAGGGCGGCCTGAGCATCGGCCCGGAGGCGTTCGCAGCGGGCCCAGTCGTCGGCGTCGAGGATGACGGCTGCGGCGGGGAACAGGCCGTTCTCCTCGCGGTTGATGTGCTCGTAGAGCAGATCCAATTCCGCGAGCAGAGGTCCGACGTCGAGCGAGGTGGTCCGGCCGGCATCGGCCTCCGCGAGCAGGGCGTCGATCCAGCCGTCGAGAGCGTCGTGCTCGTCGTACAGCTCACCGGCCTGCGCCTCGTACTCCTCGAAGCGGGTCATGGCCAGGTACAAGCCGTTCTCCTCCACGGCGTTGTGCACCGTGAAGCGGCGTTGCAACTCGCGCACGTAGCCCACGAGCTCCTCCAGACGCCCGGCGGCCGCGGCGTCACGGATGTGGGAGCACAGGTTGCGGATCTCGAAGTGGTCGTCCATGAGGTCGCCCACGGCGGTGATCTCGTGGCACCCGCAGTACTGGCACATCGCTGCTCTCTTTCGTCAGAGCGTCAGCCTGCCATATTCACCGGTGAAACCCTGCCAAATCAGGTTGGCTGGGCGAGGTCGAGCACCCGGGCCTGGGGCAGGGCGGCCAGCGCGGCGCCGTCGATGAGGATCTTCGAGCCACGCACCCCGCCGCCGATGACGACCGGGCCCGCGTCGACCACGCCCTGGTCGACGAGGATCACCCAGTCCTCGGGCAGACCGAGAGGGGTGATGCCCCCGGAGGTCATGCCCGTGAGCTCCTCGGTCTCGGCCTGGTCCGCGAAGCTCACCTTGCGTGCGTCGAGTTCTTTGCGGACGACCCTGTTGATGTCGGCCCTGTCGGTCGCGAGGACCATCACCGCGGCGCGTGTCTCCCGCTCCCCGCGCCGGCCGAGGACGACGACGCAGTTGGCGCTCTCCTCGGGGGCGACGTCGTAGGTCTCGCAGAACGTCGCGGTGTCGGCGAGATCAGGGTCGATCTGTGCGACGCGTGCCCCCGGCGCGAGGTCGACGGCCCGGGCGACGGGCGGCGCGACCAGGTCGAGAGCGTCGGCGAGGGGGATCCAGCTGAGGTTTCCTTCGGCTCCGGACATGGACCAGAGGGTAGCGGCAGCGGTGGCGGGGCGCCGTTCGGACGCTGTGTCGGGGTCTCAGCGGGGTGACGGCGTCGCGGTAGCCTGCTCGAATGGCCCGTCAGCGCGTTCCCGAAGGACCTCCCGCAGCCCCCGCGGTGCAGAAACTGCGCATCCGCTACGCCAAGCGCGGGCGTCTGCGGTTCAGCTCGACCCGCGACTTCCAGCGATCCCTCGAACGGGCCGTGCGACGGGCGGGCGTGCCGATGGCGTACTCCTCGGGCTTTCACCCCCACCCCAAGATCAGCTACGCCAACGCCGCACCGACGGGCACGGCGAGCGAGGCCGAGTACGTCGAGATCTCCGTGGTCGAACGGCTCGATCCGGAGCGGCTCGCGGGCGCCCTCGACGCGGCGCTCCCGCCGGGGCTGGACGTCGTCCACGTCGCCGAAGCACAATCCGGCGCGCTCGCGGATCTGTTGCAGGCGAGCCTGTGGCGCATGGAGTTTCAGGGCATGGACGCCGCCGACCTCTCCCGCGCCCTGGAGGTGTTCCTCGCGGAGGACGAGGTGCTGGTGACGCGCTCGATGAAGAAGGGACCGCGCACGTTCGACGTGCGTCAGGCCGTCCTCGACGTCGAGGTCGCCGACCCCTCCGACACCGACGAGATGCGCGCCGCCGACGAGGCGGAGCGTGCCCCCTGTGCGATACTGCACGTGGTCGTACGGCACACCACACCTGTCGTACGCCCCGACGACGTCTTGACCGCGCTGAGCTCGACCGCCGCCTTGACCCCGCCGGCACCGCCACTGGTGACCCGGCTCGCGCAAGGGCCGCTGCTCACCGAACCGGCGCGGGTGGCCGACCCTTTGGCCGCTGACCAGGAGGCCGTCGGCGCCCGACCGGTGACGCGACTCACGCGAGCCGACCGGGCGTAGCGACACGACTTCCGTCGCGCCGGACCCGGTGCCGACGAGAACCGAACCGCGCAGCGCGCGGCGGGTGGGGGAGCGATCCCCGGTGTGAACGTCGCGCGTTCGAGGGAAGGAACGCCGCATGGCTTCCGACGACACCACTGAACGTCCCACCTCCGAACAGGCGGCACCCGCCGGGGACGACATCACCGCCACGGAGCCGGCACCCCGCAAGCGGGCCGCCCGCAAGACGGCCAAGACGGCC